>JAYTRR010000131.1:0-13975 GCA_043746005.1 Burkholderiales bacterium | reverse complement strand
TGGGGCTGGCTGGTGCTTTCTTGTTTGATCTGTACTTGTTTTCAGAAGCCGTCATGTTCAACCGCGTGGACACGGACGCGCTCAGCATACGGGGTGGTGTGCACGTTCTGGTTTTGCCATTGCTGGTGCTTTCCATGACGCGGCGCAGCGACTGGATATCGAAGATTCGTCTTTCGCCCAAGGCGGCATTTCACTCCGCAACGTTGCTGATTGCAGGTGCATACCTCGTTTTTATGTCGGCGGTAGGCTACTACGTGCGGTATTTTGGTGGCGAGTGGGGCCGGGCGCTGCAAGTCGGCTTTGTCTTCTTCACGCTTATTCTGCTGACGGTGCTGGCAATGTCGGGTTCCATGCGCGCGAGTTTGCGGGTGTTCCTGGGAAAACATTTTTTTCGATACCGTTACGACTATCGCGACGAGTGGCTCAAGTTCACCAAGACATTGTCAAGTCGCAACACGCCTCAGGAAATGGGCCAGCAAGTCATACGCGGTTTGGCGGAGATGCTGGAAAGTCCTGGCGGAGGCCTGTGGATGCGATCCAAAGGGGAGGCTGATTTCAGTCAGACTGCCTGCTGGAACATGGCCCAGACCGCAGCTCGGGAAACGGCCGACTCTCCCTTGTGCGAATTCATGGCCACCAGCGGGTGGGTCGTCAATCTGGAGGAATACCGTTCTTTTTCGCGTCGGTATGGTCAGATGCAGCTACCCCTGTGGCTGCAGGACCTTGCGCAGGCGTGGTTGGTGGTGCCTTTGCTGGTGGGATCGGAATTGATTGGCTTTGTGGTGTTGGCCAGTGCGCGTACGCGCGTGGAGGTGAATTGGGAAGTCAATGATCTGCTGAAAACTGCAGGCCAGCAGGCCGCGAGCTTTCTGGCGCAAATGCAGGCGACCGAGGCACTGCTGGAGGTTCGCAAGTTCGACGCGTTCAATCGCATGTCTGCCTTTGTGGTTCATGATTTGAAAAACATCGTGACGCAGCTGTCCCTGATGATGAAAAATGCCAAACGTCTGGGGGACAACCCGGAGTTTCAGCAGGACATGCTGATAACTGTTGAGAATTCCCTGGAACGAATGCGCCAGCTCATGTTGCAATTACGAGAAGGGGCCACTCCGCCCGGGGCCGCTTTTGGAGTCAATCTGGGCAGCATTGTTGGCCGCATCGAAGCCGTGGCTCTGGGGCGAGGTCGGGTACTTGAGGTCCAAATGGGCGACGTTGTGCTGGCGCGCGGTCATGAAGAGCGGCTGGAACGCATCATCGGTCACGTTGTACAAAACGCATTTGATGCAACAAACCCTTCGGGGCGTGTCTGGCTTACCCTTGACCGCGTGGGTGGCCAGGCCCGAGTGATGGTGGGCGACACGGGTCAGGGGATGTCGCCGGAATTCATGCGTGATCGTCTTTTCAAACCGTTTCAAACCACCAAGCAGTCGGGAATGGGAATTGGGGCATACGAAAGTTTCCAATACGTTCAGGAATTAGGTGGCAAGATTGACGTGGTAAGCGCGGTGGGTGCTGGAACCACTGTCACTTTACTGTTACCGGTGTTTGACGCGCAGAGGTAATCAGCATTTAAATGTGAGAAGTTTCATGGCATCCGAAAAATCCCGTTCGTTGTTGATCGTCGAAGACGATTTGGCACTGCAAAAGCAAATCAAGTGGTCGCTTGATCGCTTTGATTCGGTGACGGCCCATGACCGGGAGAGTGCACTGGTGCAATTGCGCAAAAGCACGCCCGCCGTGGTGACCATGGATCTGGGGCTGCCGCCGGATGCCGACTCGGTGTCAGAAGGGTTCAAGCTGCTGGAGCAGATCATGGCGGTGGACCCTGATATCAAGGTGATTGTCTTGACGGGTCAAAACGACCAGGCCAACGCGCTCCGGGCGGTAGCCATGGGTGCGTATGATTTTTTTGCCAAGCCGTTTGAGCCGGAGTTGCTCAATCTGACGGTTGAGCGTGCCTTTCGGCTGTTCGAACTCCAGAGCGAGAATCGCCGCTTACGCGAAGTGCATCAGCCCGACGCATTGTTTGGATTGATCACGCGTGACCCGGAGATGATGCGCATTGGCCGTACGATCGAAAAGGTGGCCAGTTCGAACGCAACCGTGATGTTGCTGGGTGAAAGCGGTACCGGCAAGGAGGTGTTGGCTCGTGGGTTGCACGGCGCATCGCCTCGTCGCGCGGGTAAGTTTGTGGCCATTAACTGTGCGGCTATTCCTGAGAATTTGCTGGAGAGCGAGTTGTTCGGGTTTGAGAAAGGGGCGTTCACGGGGGCCTCAAAGCAGACATTGGGCAAAATTGAAACGGCAAATGGTGGCACTTTGATGCTGGACGAAATTGGGGATTTGCCGTTTCCGCTACAGGCCAAGTTACTGCGTTTTTTGCAGGAAAGAACGATTGAACGGTTGGGCGGGCGCCAGGAAATCCCGGTGGATGTTCGTATCGTTTGTGCAACCCACCAGGACCTCAACGCTCTGAGCAAAGAAGGCCGCTTCCGCGAGGATCTGTATTACCGGTTGGCCGAAATAGTGATCAACATCCCGCCGCTGCGCTCCCGTGTTGGAGATGCGGCCATGCTGGCGCACGCGTTTGTCAAAAAATTTGCTCAGGAACAGAATCGGGCGGCCATGACTTTGAGCGAAGACGCGGTCAGGGCGGTCGAGCTACACCGCTGGCCTGGAAATATTCGGGAGCTGGAGAATTGCATCAAGCGTGCCATCATCATGGCCGATGGCAAGCAGATTACCAGTGACGATTTGGGGTTGAAAAGCGTTGTTGAGGATGCTGCCGACAACTCGTTGGACCTGCGCACGATTCGTGACAACGCGGAGCGAGGCGCCATTATTTCGGCACTCGGCCGGGTGAATGGAAATATGGTGAAAGCTTCGGAGTTGTTGGGTGTCAGTCGGCCCACGCTCTACGATCTTATGCACCGGTTGGGTTTGAAATAAGTTGCTGGATGCGTGTTTGTAACTGAGGGTAAAAATGAACTCCAAGAAATCTTTTTCTCGCTATCAGCTCCCTTCGTTGTTGATTGCACTGATGCTGGTCGCCTGCGGCGACAAGCCGGAAGCGATGCTGACCTCTGCAAAAAACTATTTGGCAAAAAACGACAGTAAGGCTGCCGTTATCCAGATCAAAAATGCGCTGCAGAGCAATCCAGATCTTCCGGAGGCGCGGTACCTGCTTGGCGTGGCATTGCTGGACGGTGGGGATCCGGCGGGTGCTGAAACCGAGTTGCGAAAGGCATTGGCCTTGAAAGTGCCACAAGCCCAGGTGGCCCCGCACTTGGCCAAAGCGATGCTGGCCCAGGGCCAGGCCAAGAAAGTAACGGATGAGTTTGGCCAAATGGTGTTGACGCAGACGCCCGGGATGGCGAGCCTGCAAACCACGCTTGCTGAGTCGTTTGCCGCGCAAGGGCTTGCCGATCTATCGCAGGCCGCTCTGAGTGCTGCACTGAAGACAGACGCCACCTATGCTCCCGCACTGCTGCTGCAGGCGCGTCAAAAAGCCGGTCAGCGCGATTTTGATGGCGCGTTGGTATTGGTGGATGACTTGATTACCAAGTCCCCCAAGAACTATGAGGCATTGAAACTCAAGGGCGACTTGTTGCTGTACGCAAAAAACCAGCCTGATGAGGCGTTGACGGTTTATCGCCAAAGCGTGGACGCGCGGCCCGACTTTATGGCCGCACATGCTGCGGCTACGAGCATTTTGTTTCAGCAAGGAAAGCTGGATGAGGCTGAGAAGCAAATTGCAAAGCTGAAGGCGTTTGCGCCTAACCACCCCCAGACCAAGTACATGGAGGCCCAACTGGCGTTTCAGCGGAAGGATTTCAAGCTGGCCAGAAGTAATTTGCAGCAAGTTCTCAAAGGTGCTCCCAACAACATACTGGCATTGCAGCTTGCTGGAGCGGTTGAGCTTCAGTTGGGTTCCGTTTTGCAAGCCGAGAGTTACTTGAGTAAGGCATTGCAGTTGGCACCCGACTTGCCGTTGGCACGCCGATTGCTGGTAGCGGCTTACCTGCGCTCAGGTAACACCACCAAGGCGCTTGCAACATTGGCACCAGGTCTCAACAAAGAGAACGTGGATCCTGGATTGCTATCCCTGGCTGGTGAAGTGTATCTGCAAGCCGGGGACGTCAAAAAGGCAGAGGACTACTTTGCCAAGGCCAGCAAGCAGGATCCCCAGAACGCGAGAAAGCGAACCGCCCTCGCGGTAACCCAGCTAATGGGCGGGCAAGTGGATTCTGCGTTTGGTGAACTGGAGAATATTGCTGCATCGGACAAGGGCACCACTGCAGATATGGCATTGGTAAGTGCGCATCTGCGGCGTCAGGAGTTTGACAAGGCGTTAAAGGCCATCGAAGCCCTTGAGCGAAAGCAGCCCGATAAGCCCGTGGCGGCGATGTTGCAAGGGCGCACTTACCTTGCCAAAAAGGATGTATCACTGGCGCGGAAGAGCTTTGAGAGGGCGTTAGTCATTGACCCGACATACTTTCCCGCTGTTGCAAGTCTGGCTGCGATGGACGTGGAGGAAAAAAAACCCGAAGACGCGAAGAAGCGGTTTGAGTCGGTGCTGGGAAAAGACCCGAAAAATGGGCAAGCACTACTGGCATTGGCAGAACTCAGCGCCCGTTCAGGAGCTGCTAAAGAAGAGGTGGCCAAACTGATCGGCAATGCGGTCACCGCCAATCCTGCGGAGGCTGCTCCGCGCTTGTTGCTGATTGATTTTTACTTGCGCAACAAGGATGTCAAACAGGCGCTGGCGTCGGCCCAAGACGGGAGTGCCGCAATACCGGACAACCCTGAACTATTGGATGCACTGGGCCTCGCGCAGCAGGCTTCGGGGGAGTTTAATCAGGCAATCACGACGTTCAACAAGGTAGCCGTTTTGCAGCCTTTGTCGCCGCAGCCTTACTTGCGATTGGCTGAGGCACATTTGGCGTCCAATGACAAGGCGGCTGCAGGGCAGGACCTGCGTAAAGCCCTTGAGCTCAAGCCAGACCTCCAGCAGGCGCAGCGGGGCTCCATCATGCTGGACGTCGACGGCAAGCGATTTCCGAGTGCATTGAGTACGGCGCGGACCATGCAAAAGCAGAGTCCCAACGATCCCATAGGGTATGTGCTGGAGGGGGATGTCTATGTCGCTCAGAAAAATTGGGACAGCGCCATTGCCGCCTACCGCAATGGACTGAAGCAAGCGCCGTCTGCGGAACTGGCTCTGAAATATCACGGGGTGAATGTTGTTTCTGGTAAGAATGCCGACGCCGAAAAGTTCGCATCCACATGGCAAAAAGACCACCCTAAGGACGTTACTTTCTTGCTGTATCTGGCTGACGCGGCAATGGCTCGCAAAGACTACGGGCAGGCCGAGCGCAATTATTTGACAGTGCTCAAGTTGCAGGATAAAAATGCGGTTGCCTACAATAATCTGGCGTGGGTAACTGCCAGGCTGAATAAGGATGGGGCAATTGCTTACGCGGAGAAAGCGATTGCGATTGCGCCCAACCAGCCCGCGTTCATGGACACGCTGGCAATGCTGTTGTCTGAAAAGAATGAGCACGCCAAGGCAATCGAGTTGCAGAAGAGAGCTGTAGCCTTGCAGCCAGAAACCCTGCTGTTTCAACTAAATCTTGCAAAGATCCAGATCAAGGCGGGAGACAAGACCGGTGCTAAGTCAACACTGGATGAGCTTTCCAAGCGGGGAAACAAGTTTGACGGGCAGGCGGAGGTCGCTGTGTTGCTAAAGACGCTATGAAAAGTGTGTCGGGAAAATTGACAGTGCCGCATCGATTCGCCTCGCCTGAGGGATAGGGGTGGTGGGCGGGCCTTTCCAATCAACGGGTTATGTGGCAGCCGGTTTGGTGGCGCAAAAATTGCTTGGTAGGCATTTGGCGGTACGATAAACTGTGCGAACCGATTTCGTCATCGGATATTGGGAGAATGGATATGAACGAGAACCCTGTAGGCGTTGCCACAGTGAATAGTGATTTGCCTCAAGATGTCACGGTTAATCAGAGTCGCCGTAGGCTTGGCACGTTAGGTGTTACTGGTAGCGTGGTGTTGATGTCTTTGTCCAGCAAATCCGCTGTCGCGGGGTGGGGTTCTTGCACGGGCTCCGAATTGGCGTCAGGCAACCTTTCGAAGACCGGAACGGCCAATCCTTGTGGATGCAGTCCTGGCTTTTGGTGGAATAGCAACGGAGCGGCGCTTAGAGGAACTGCCCCGTCCCTACGGTTCTATCCCTTTACCCTTGAATTCAACGCCTTTTTTGAGTGTAACTTTTTGGTCAATGCAGGAACGATTTTTCAAAATTGTGGGCCAGGCGCTAACCCGGAAGTTAATCCGGCATACAAAAAAACTGCACCTACCAGTACCGCGATGCATGCAATTGCGGCATTGCTCAATGCGGCGTATTACGGTGCCCGCTACCCTGTCGTTGGCATGCAAAACCCGGCAGATGTGAAGGCTGCGTTCAAGCGCGCATTTGGCAATAATGACTTCACTGCTTTTGTGAACCAGGTTGATGTGTACAAATCTGGAGTCTGGTGTAACGGAACCAACGAGTGATCCGTTCGTGATGCGGATATGCAGTGGAGTTAAATGGCGAGAATATGATGACGGAATCGTCGTTTACGTTCCCGCAACCTGCGAGAGCCATATTCTGGCGAAGCACTTTGCCACATTTTTTCATGCATCATCACCTCTGGCGGCTTCTCTGAAATCTGAAACGGGCATGCTGGAGCAATTCGACCGCGAGGCTGCAATTTCTTCGTTCCCAGTTCAATTCGTCGAAGAGTTGGTATCACTAAAAATCCTTGACCCTGGCAATTGAAAATTCACCAACTCTCTTTGGCAGAGGTGCGAGCACGCTTGGCGTTTCAGGGTTTGCGCATCCCTTGCGGACCCTTCAACGTCAGCATCCATTCCGAACTGGAGCCTTTGGCTTCCGTGTTGCACAAGATCTATGCTGACTTCCCGGTAGCGGATGAATCGGCCTATGTTGATTTTGAGGTGCAACTCAAAGCGCCGAACTACTTGCGCAAGTTTGTTCGACCGCAGATAAGTTTCAGTTGTGATGGGCGAATCCCTTTTAAGCCGTTGCCTATTGGCCAAGCGTTCCCCATGCTGGAATGGGGCTTGAATTGGGTGATTTCGTCTCATGCACATAGCTGCCTGGTTATTCATGCGGCCGTCGTGGAGAAAAATGGGCGGGCTCTGATTTTGGCCGCGGACCCGGGTTCAGGAAAGAGCACGCTGTGTGCAGCATTGGTACACCGGGGCTGGCGCCTTCTGTCAGATGAGTTGGCGCTGGTTGATCTCGTAAGTGGGCAAGTGCTGCCCATCGCAAGGCCGATCAGTTTAAAGAATGCATCCATAAGCATCGTCGGGGCGATGGGTGCTGATGTCGAATTGAGTCCGGTTTGCCACGACACCGCCAAGGGATCAATTGCCCACATGAAGCCGCCTGCCGCCAGCGTGGGCTTGATCGCTTTGTCCGCCAAGCCTGATTTGGTGGTATTCCCCAAATATACCAAAGACACTCTGCTGGTCAGAGAAACGGTCGGATCAGCCCATGCCTTTCTTGAAATCGCGCGGCATACTTTCAATTTTTCTGTGCTGGCTGGTGATGGTTTCGATGCAATCGGCCGTCTGATAGACGGGGTCCGCGCGTGCCGTATTTCCTATTCGTCCTTCGACCAGGTCATTCCGGAAATTGAACGCCTGTGGCAGGAAACTGAATGACGACAATGGCCGCTAATCCCCATTTACTGGCCTCGGTTCTGTCCAGGCCTGATTTGGCGGCTGAATTGGATACGCGTAATTGGGAGCGCCTTGTGTGGCAAAGTCGCGCGGCAGAACTCATGGGGCAACTGCATCGCGCCCTCAGTTCCACGGGCAACCTGGACTTTGCGCCCGATGGAGCACGACGTCATCTTGACGCCGCCTGGACGATCTCTGAAAAACATGCGGTCGCTGTGCGTCATGAACTCCGTGAATTGCAAGAGATCCTTCAGCCACTGGGTATCCCGGTCATATTGCTGAAGGGCGCGGCCTACTGCGCCCAGAACAATCGAGCGTCAATCGGTAGAATTTTCAATGACATCGACATATTGGTACCCAAGTCAGCGTTGCCAGCGGTGGAAGAGCGCCTGACATGGGCAGGCTGGTTTCCAACACACACCAATGCGTACGACGAACGGTACTATCGGGATTGGATGCATGAGATTCCACCGTTAGAGCACAAAAATAGATCCACTGCGCTCGATGTCCACCACACCATTCTTCCGCCGACCTCCGGCATACGTCCAGATCCCAATGATTTCTTCACGGCAGCCAAGTCATTGGCTGGTGAATGGTCGTTCTTCAAGGTACTGTCGCGGGAGGACATGGTCATCCACTCGGCCTGCCATTTGTTTTTTGGTGAGTTCCATAAAGGACTTCGGGATCTATTGGATCTTCACGCGCTCCTCACCGATCTTGGTGCAGACAACCAGTTTTGGGATGCTTTGCTAAACCGGGCTGATCATTTGGGCCTGACTCAGCCGGTGGTGGACGTACTCCAGCAGTCCTGCCGGATCTACAACACCCCTGTACCCGCTTTAATACGTGACAATTTACAAAAACGCACCTCGACGCATTGGCCTCGTTGGATGAGGGCCTGGCTTTTTGAACACGCTTTGCGCCCCAATCACTCTTCATCCGCAGGAATAACCACGCCGTTTGGGCACTGGATGATTTTTGCACGTAGCCATTGGTTGCGAATGCCGCTGCCGTTGCTGGTGTATCACATTTCGCACAAGTTATTTGCCGAAAAGTGATATACCCAAACTTTTGGGGTGCGTCTATATGATCAGGCCGCGTTTGTCATCTTACTTATTTTTGTTGCGAATTTGCGCAATGGCGTTGCTCGGCATCGGTCATGCCGCCCACGCGGACCTTCCCGACGCCATCACGCGAGTCAAGCCTTCGGTGGTCATCGTTGGGACCTTCCGTATGACCGACAGCCCGCGGTTCAGGCTGCGAGGCACAGGCTTTGTGGTGGGAAATGGCCAGCAGGTTATAACCAATGCGCATGTTCTTCCCGATGCTACGGAGGACACCTCTGATTTGAACTTGGTAGTGCAGGTCAGAGGGGTAGATGGTGCGCTGCAAATGCGAGCAGCCACTCTGCAGGATCGTGATGCGCAGCACGATCTCGCGTTGCTTCGCATCGACGGCGCTCCGGTTTCTGCGCTCGTTGTAAGAGATTCTGGCACGGTCCAGGAAGGGCATATTGTTGCGTTCATGGGCTTCCCAATTGGTGGCGTGCTAGGGTTCTCTCCGGTTACGCACCGCGCCACAGTGTCGTCAATCACCGCTGCGGCGCTGCCCACCCCTACAGCACAGCAACTAAACGAAAAAGCAATTCGTAGTTTGCGCGCTGGCAGCTTTGAAATATTTCAACTCGATGGCACAGCCTACCCAGGCAACAGTGGTGGTCCACTCTTTGATCCGGACAATGGTGAAGTCATCGGTGTAGTCAACATGGTTTTTCTTAAGGGAACCCGCGAGTCAGCGCTGACTCACCCGTCGGGCATCAGTTACGCCATACCCTCCAGGTTTGTGCTTCAGCTGTTGCAAGGACGTAGCGCTAAATAATCGTCTCCCCGTCGCTCAGAAACTGGGTTGCATTCGTCAAGTCTTCGTGCGTAGCGCCGGTATGCAGGACGCCTACAAACTTACGCCAGGGAAGATCGGGTTCTTCCAGTTTGAATCCATAGAACCCGGTAGAACCTCTGAATTCGCCCCTGATTACCTTAGCCTTGATTGTTGACTTCTCGTCGTTGCCCAGTTGAATGCTGGCCTCGCCCCACACATTGGCCCGAAGGGGCTGCTTGGAATAGGCAAGGAAACCGGTTTCAGACAGTTCAACGACGCGTAGTGCGAACGGCGCTTTGTTCTTTTGGTCGGGATATGCGAATTTTCCCGGACACATCAACGAATAGCGCTGGTGCTTCCTGCGTTTGCTGTGAGGAGATGAATCGGCGAAAGTGGTCGGCAAAACTGAATTGTATTTTTCTGTGTCGTAAATGGAATGTAGTAACGATTTATGTCGTTCGTCCAATTGGCTGAAAGTGGTAGTGCATTCGTTAAAGAAGTAGTCCAGTAGGTCAGGAGTCATGACCGGGTCATTGGTCGTGAAGTAGCGTCGCGAAGGCATGATGATATTTTTCATCCGCGTTCGCACGAAATATGCGTAGAGGTTTTTGGCTGGCGACTTCTTGTCGTAGACCTGCTTGAGTACCGATTCCGCCCTTTGCAGATCAAGGCTGGCACCAATTGCTGGGGCACCGTTTGCAAAATCGTAGTTGTCCACAACGGATTGTTCAAGCTGCTTGAAAAACAAAAGTGACTCGTACATCTCGATGCGGTCCGGGTTGACTGCTATCACCAGGTGACGTGTATCAAAAAAGTTCGTGCAGTACTCGTACATGAACTTCATCAACGGAAACAGGATCGACCCCCCTGTCTTCCTGAACTTGGGGTGCACGGCCAGAGCCGATACCTCCGCTATCTGGCCGCCCCTGGCGCGCACTTGATGCAAGTTAAAGACCGACTGGAGAGGGAATCCGAAAACACTCTCGCGAATCAGGGATAGTGTGCCAACAACCTCGCCGTCGAATTTGGCGCACAGTGTCGTAGTTGTGGGTAAGGCGTGATAGATGGTAGCGCGCATGCCTGATGGATCTGGCCGCATGAATCCGCTCCCCACATAGGCATCATGCAGCAGACGAAAGCAGGCCTCCAGTTCTTCCTTGGTATCGGCAATTTTGAGAACAAGTCGGCTGTCGGGTTGCGGATCGCAGTTCACGAAGGCGCGGTAAACCGCAAAACGCAATTTTCTGGGTAGGATGCCAAAGGCTCGCCGCATTGCGTGGTGCAGACGCCTTTTGATGGATGAAGCAAATGAATGTTGCATATATTCCGTCGCGGGAGATTTTGCCAAGCCACTTTGGTCACAACGCATTACAGCCAGAGTGTAAGGCGTTGACGCTGCCTGAGGCGCATCTGCAAATCGGGTGTCATGCGATACCATCATCCTGGTTAATCTTGATTGAAGAAAAATGGCCAAATTTAAATTGTTGGGTACGCTTGGCACTTCGCGGAACCGGCTCATCAACTTCACGGGTTTGCGCAATAGTGCCTTTGGTGCTTTGGTGGCAGTCTTGTGTGTATCTGTTTCACTTGAGGCGCAGGCTGCCGATAGCAAGGCATCCCGGTACTACGAGGATGCTTTGGTGCGGTACGAGAAAAAGGACATCCCCGGCGCCATTATTCAGCTCAAAAACGCATTGCAGGTCGATAAAACCTTGTTGCCAGTGCAAGTACTGCTGGGCAAGGCGCTTATGCAAAACGGTGAAGTCGCGGCTGCCGAAGTGGCCATGCTGGAGGCTTTGCGGCTGGGTGTCAACCGGGCCGAGATCGTTATTCCCCTTGGGCAAGCCTACCTGGTGCAAGGTAAACATCTGCCTATGCTCGAACAATCAACGTTTAATCCCGCTGGACTGCCGCCAGCTACGCAACTTCAATTGCAGTTGCTCAGAGCGGCAGCCTTTGCTGACTTGGGCAGGTCCCGCGAAGCCATGAAGGCTATAGACGAGGCGCGGAGTATTGACAGCCGGTCCGCCGATGTCTGGCTGGCTGAGGTCTCGGTTCGCATTCGAGCCCGCCAGTTTAAAGAGGCGATGGAGGCAGCCGACAAGGCCATACTTTTGACGCCTGACTCTCCCGAGGGGTGGTATCAAAAGGGATCAATTCAACACGTTCGGGGTGATATGACTGCGGCATTGCAGTCCTATGACCGTGTGCTGCAATCTCAACCGGAAAATATTGAGGCGAAGGTGTCTCGCGCCGGTATTTACCTGGATCTGGGGCGGTATGCCGACGCAGGTAAAGACGTTACAGAACTGCAGCGACTGTCGCCTAAAGACCCTCGCGGCGCCTATATGAAAGCACTATTGGCCGAACGGGAAGGCGACACTGTCACTGCCAATGCTGCACTTAAAGATGTGACGGATTTGCTGGACCCCGTACCCATTGACTTCATTCGTTACCGTCCGCAGCTGCTGATGCTCAATGGCTTGGCCCATTACAGTTTGAATCAGCGCGAAAAAGCCAAACAGTACCTGGAAGCGTTTCAGAAGGTCCAGCCCAACAGCCCTGCCACCAAGTTGCTCGCCCGCATTTACATGGCTGAGGGCCATCCGGCTACAGCGGTGATCTTGCTGGAGGCCTACCTTCGGGCCCAGCCGGGTGACGGTCAGGCGCTAACTCAACTGGCCTCGGCACAGATGTCCCTGGGCCGTCCTGCCAAGGCTACTGCGCTCATGCAAGACGCACTCAAGACCCACGATAACCCGGCGTTTCGCACGGTGTTGGGGCTGAGTTTGGTGGGCGCAGGCCAATCCGCCAGCGGTCTCACTGAACTGGAGATGGCTTACAAAAACGACCCGCGACAAACGCAGGCTGCTACAGCGCTGGTTCAAATGTATCTGCGTAGCGGGCAGTCCCGAAAGGCTATTCCAGTTGCCGAGGCGTTGGTAAAAATGCAGCCCACCAACCCGGGCTATCACAACATGCTGGGCATGGCACAGGGTCAGTCGGGCAACGCAGCCGCTGCGCGCGCAGCGTTTGAAAAAGCTATTCAGCTTAATGCTTCCCTGGTGTCGCCTAAACTCAACTTGGCTAGGCTGGAGACCGCCATCAAGGCCTATGACGCTGCGTCGGTTCGGCTCCACGATATTTTGAAAGCTGACCCGCGCAACAGCGAGGCGGCTTTCGAGCTGGCCGTCATTGCCGACCGAAAAGGCCAGCAGGCCGAAGCGCAGCGCTGGATTGAAAAAGCCCGCGACATCGCCAGCCCCCAAGACCTTCGCTGGGGGCTCGCTTTGGTAGACTTTCATTTGCGCTACGGCCATCTGGGGCCGGCACTGGAGGCGGTCAAGACCGTATATGCCAAGGCGCCAGAAGATTGGGCGACTTTGATGGCCTATAGTCGCGCCCAGCTGGCGAACGGAGATACCGCCGCTGCCAAAACGACCTTGGGTGCCGCTACCCGGTTTGCGGACTACAACGCACCGCGGCAGGTTGAAATTGCCAACCTTCAGCTTGCAGCCAACAATCCTGCTGGTGCCGCTTACAGCCTGGAAAAGGCGCTTTCCAGCAGTCCCGACTATTTGCCCGCTCAAGCCCTGATGACGGCCGTGGACTTGCGCACAGGCAATGTCGCCAAGGCAGAGAAGCGTGCGCTCGGCATCGTCACCCTCAACCCCAAACGGGCGGTTGGATTCAGCCTGCAAGGCGACATAGCCATGGCCAAGGGCCAAACTGCTGCTGCGGTCGACGCCTACCGGCGGGCCCACCGTGCCGAGCCGTCCAGCAGTACACTTTTGCAGCTATTCCGGGCGCTTTCCGCGTCGGAGGGCGAAAAGACAGGCCAGCAATTGGTGGAAGGCTGGCTCAAAATCAACACGCAGGACAACACTGCCCGCAAGGCGCTGGCCGACAGTTATGCGCGCGCCGGAAATTTCAGCGCGGCCCGTCTTACCTATGATGCCGCACTAAAAATTAACCCGGATGACGCAGAAGTTCTGAATAATTTGGCCAATGTGCAGCTGCGCCTGAAAGACCCGGGAGCCGTCAAAACAGCAGAGCGCGCGCTTGGCAAGGCGCCAGGTAACCCTTTGCTCATTGATACGCTGGGTTGGGCGCTATTGCAAAACGGCCAGCCAGACCGTGCAGTCCAAGTGCTGCGGGATGCGCGCCTGCGTGAGCCAGGCAACCCGGAGATTCGCTACCACTTGGCCGTGGCGCTTGCGCAAACGGGTCGTAAAGTGGAGGCGAAGGAAGAGTTGGAAGTTGCCTTGAAGGGCCGGCGCAATTTTGAGTCCGCTGCAGAAGCGGAGAAACTTTTGCGATTGGTTCGTTAATG
>JAYTRR010000130.1:0-4673 GCA_043746005.1 Burkholderiales bacterium | reverse complement strand
TGCGCCAGCCTTTGCCGTCAATCACCTGTTCGTTGGCCAGCACCGTCATGTCCACCGGGTCCCAGTTGACGATTTGGGTCTTGCGGTAAGCGATGCCCTTTTCCAGCATCTTCAAAAACAACCACTGGTTCCACTTGTAGTAGCTGGGGTCGCAGGTGGCGATCTCACGGCTCCAATCTACGGCCAAGCCCATGGCTTGCATCTGCTTCTTCATGTAAGCGATGTTGTCGTAAGTCCACTGGGCGGGAGGCACACCGTTTTTAAGGGCGGCGTTTTCAGCAGGTAGGCCGAACGCATCCCAGCCCATAGGCATCAGTACATTAAAGCCCTTCATGCGCAGGTGGCGCGTGAGCATGTCGTTGATGGTGTAGTTGCGCACATGGCCCATGTGCAGCTTGCCACTGGGGTAGGGCAGCATGGAGCAGGCGTAAAACTTCTTTTTGGACGCGTCTTCGATCACACGGTAGGCGTTCTGCCCATTCCACAAGGGTTGCGCCCAATGGTCTTGTGCCGCTTTTTCGATGTCCAGGTGCTGGTATTTGTCTTGCATAAGTAAGAGCTGGGCGGAGGAGCCGCCTGATGGAGTGCTTGACAGGGATTTTAGGCGCAGCGCTGCTTACTTGACGGCGGGTGGCGCTTCGGCGACGAAGCCAATTCGGCTGAGCCCGGATTGGTGCGCCAGCCCCATCACCTCAACCACCCGACCGTAGGGCACGGTGGCGTCTGCACGGAGCCGGACTTCGGTATCCGGGTTGAGCTGTGCCGCTTTCAGCAATACCGCAGCCAGCTCATCATTGCCCACGGGGCGGTCGTCGACAAAGGCCTGACCAGCCCTGTCCAGGGCAAGGACTACGAACTTGGGCGCTTCCAGTGCCGTCGCGCTCTGTGCCTTGGGCAGATCCACCTTCACTGCACTGACGAGCAGCGGCGCCGTGATGATGAAGATGACGACCAGCACCAGCATGACGTCGACCAGCGGCGTCATATTGATTTCGCTCATGGGCTGGGGCCCCGGGGTGCGTTCAAGTCGGCCAAAAGACATGGGTACGTCCTAGCGTTTGTCAGGGGAGTGCGTGAGCAGTAGCTCGCGCAAATCACGCGCAAAACCTTCCAGATCCGCCTCAATGCGTCCGATGTAGCGGCCCAGAATGTTGTAACCCAGCACGGCGGGAATAGCCACTGCCAGGCCCGCAGCCGTCATGATGAGCGCCTCGCCCACCGGACCGGCAATCTTGTCGATGCTGATCTGCCCCGCTCCCGAGATACCCATCAAGGCATGGTAGATGCCCCACACGGTTCCCAGCAAGCCGACGAACGGCGCGATAGCCCCCACCGTTGCCAACAACACCTGCCCTGACTGCAACTTGTGCAGCACGGCATGCAAGGCATCGCGCAACACCCGCGTGAGCTGCTGCGACTTGTCTCCAGCGCCGGCCAGAGTGCCCCCGGCATTGATCTGCGTGGCCTCAACCAGCGGACCAACCATTGCTTCACGATCAAAAGCGCGCAGGACGCGAAGGCCATCTTCCATCGAACCTGCCTGCCAGAACGCCGCCGTACTGCGCGCCACATCTCCGTGCGCACGCCGCAGCAACATGGCCTTCCACAAGATCACCACCCAGCTGCTCACCGACATCACCAGCAAAACCAGTGCCACGCCGCTGCTGACGGCGTCCCCCCGCAACAGCAGATCCAACGCGTTCATGCAAGCCCCAGCACATCGAACATGTCGAACAGACCGGCCTTGTGTCCCGCAAGGAAACGCGCGGCCCGCAGGCTGCCTTGGGCATAAGTGACGCGACTGGACGATTTGTGGCTGATTTCGATTCGCTCGCCAATGCCGGCAAACAGCACGGTATGGTCACCGACGATGTCGCCACCGCGAATTGTCGCAAAGCCGATGCTGGAAGGGTCGCGTTCGCCCGTCACGCCTTCGCGGGCATAGACGGCACAGTCCTTCAGGTCACGCCCCAAGGCACCCGCGATCACTTCACCCATCTTGAGGGCGGTTCCCGATGGGGCATCCACCTTGTGGCGGTGGTGCGCTTCAATGATCTCAATGTCGTAACCCGTGGACAGTGCCTTGGCAGCCATCTCCAGCAGCTTGAGCGTCACATTCACACCCACACTCATGTTGGGAGCCATAACGATGGCAATGTCTTTTGCGATCACGGCAATCTCGGCCTTTTGCGCATCGGTGAAACCGGTAGTCCCCACCACGGCAGCCACCCCCAACCCACGGCAGGCCTTCAGATGCTCCAGCGTGCCTTCTGGCCGTGTGAAGTCGATCAGCACAGACCCCGGCTGCAAGCCCTGGCGCAAATCAGACGTAATCAGCACGCCAGTTGTCTGGCCGGAAAAGGCTCCGGCATCGCGACCAATCGCCGGACTGCCGGCCATATCGAGCGCGCCAGAAAGGGTGCAGTCGTCGGCGGCACGCACGGCATCAATCAGCATTTGGCCCATGCGCCCGGAGGCTCCGGCAATGGCGATTTTGTGGGTCATATTGAAAATCCTGGAGGTATCTCTTATTGGCCAGCAGGCTCAAGCGGCGGATAGGTTGCAGGAGCAATCGCCCCCGGCAATGGAGCCTGGGCAGGCTTGGGTGCGACGGAGAACTTCTTCAGGCTTTCCTCAGACGCTTCCAGCGCCGGCTGCGGACCCGACACCGGTTTTGATTTCAGGGTTGCCACGAACTCTGCCTCGCTGGGCAACTCATCGGCCTCTATGCGCTCCAGCGCGTCACCCTTGAAAAACACGGTGACTTTGCGCGACTGCGGATCGGCGCCCTGGCGCTTCAGGGTGAACACATAATCCCAGCGATCCGCATGAAACACACTGGCTAGCAGGGAGGTGCCCAGCACATCACGAACCTGGGCACGCGTCATCCCGGGCTTCAATACCGCAAGCTGTTCACGGGTCACCACGTTGCCCTGCACCATATCGATCCGGTAGGGCGACACCACTCCCGCGACCTTGCTGCCTGCGCCACTGAGGCCACTGCATGCAGCCAGCCCCATCAAGGCGAGCGCCGCCAGGGGAAAACGGATGCTTCTGCAAATGTGATCTGACATGAATGCTTACGGGATATATGATCGCGTCATTGTAGCGGCTACCCCCTTGCCGACCCCCTGCGTGACCCCGCTGGAAAAACGCCCATGACCAATATCGACGAACTGAAAAGTACCGGCCTCAAAGCAACGGTACCGCGCCTGAAAATACTCGAAGTCTTTCAACGCAGCACGCAACGCCACATGACCGCTGAAGATGTCTTTCGGGTGCTGTTGCAAGAGCGCTCAGATGTGGGTCTGGCGACCGTTTACCGGGTGTTGACCCAGTTTGAACAGGCCGACATTCTGTGCCGCAGTCATTTTGAAAGCGGCAAGGCTGTTTACGAACTGAATGAAGGACAACACCACGACCACCTGGTGTGCCTGGACTGCGGCAAGGTGGAAGAGTTCTACGACGCCGAAATTGAAAAACGCCAGCATGCAGTGGCCAAAGCCAAGGGCTTTTCCATCACGGACCACGCTTTGAGTCTGTACGCCACCTGCACGAAAGAGAACTGCCCGAATCGCGTGACAGCACAGCGGGAACGCAGCTGATCGTCTACGGCCGCGCAAGCGCTAGTGGTTGCCTTGCTCCATGGCCTTGCGGTGCCGCTCCACGAATTCCTGGTAGGTGTCGATTCCCCGCAATTGCAAAATGGTGTTGCGAACGGCTGCCTCCACCAAGACCGCGATATTGCGACCGGCGACCACTTGAATGACTACCTTGCGCACCGGGACGCCCAGCACATCCTGCGTTAGCGGTTCATACGGAATGCGCTCATATTCGCGCTCCATGGTTTCCCTCCGAACCAGATGAACAATCAGTTTGAGCCGCATTTTGCGGCGCACGGCTGTTTCCCCAAAAATGGCCCGGATATCGAGCAAGCCAATTCCCCGAACTTCGAGCAAATTTTGCAGCAGCTCAGGACAGCGCCCTTCAATCGTGGTCTGGTTGATGCGAAACAAATCGACGGCATCGTCCGCCACCAGACCATTGCCCCGTGAAATCAACTCAAGACCCAGTTCGCTCTTGCCAAGCCCGGACTCGCCCGTAATCAGCACGCCCAGCCCCAGAATATCCATGAACACGCCATGCATGGATGAGCGATCGGCAAAGTGTTTTGATAGATAAGCCCGTAACACATCAATCACAAATGCGGACGATTCACCCGTGGAGAACATGGGAATCGGTGCGCGTTCACACATTGATAGCAGGGCCTGGGGCGCCGTTTGGCCGTCGGCCAGGATCAGCACAGGAGGCTCCAGGGTCACAATGCGGGAAATACGCCGAGCGCAATCTTCCGGTGTGGCATTGATCAGATAGGCGATCTCGCGCTCACCGAGAATCTGCACACGGTAGGGATGAATGTAGTTGAGGTAACCAACCAAATCAGCGCCCGAGCGGGCCGCGCGCACAGCCACTTCGTCGAAGCGGCGCTCCGAAGCACCCAAACCCGCAACCCATTCCCAACGCAGACGGCCACGGAACTCCTCAAACAGGACGTCGGCGCTGACAACGGTGGGTTTCACAACAAAGCCGCAGAAGGGTCTGGAGGTTCAGGTGGCTTGGGCAGATGACTGCCAGCCAGCAATCAGACCATGCAATTGCAATGCATCGGTAGC
>JAYTRR010000129.1:0-4677 GCA_043746005.1 Burkholderiales bacterium | reverse complement strand
CGGCCACCGACATCTGGGTGCGCCCATCGGGCAGGGTGGCGTTGTGTAGCAGCAGATCGAGCATGAGAGCCTTACTGGGTGCCGAAAATACGGTCACCCGCATCGCCCAGACCGGGCAGTATGTAGCCGTGGTCGTTGAGTTCCCGGTCTATTGCCGCGGTGTAGATCGGCACGTCCGGGTGCGCCGCCTGCAACGTAGCCACACCTTCGGGCGCAGCGAGCAAGCACAAGAACTTGATGGAGCGGGGGTTGAGCTTCTTCACGCGCTCCACGGCAGCGGCGGCGGAATTGCCGGTGGCCAGCATCGGGTCCACCACAATGACGTCGCGTTCCTCCATGTCCTTGGGCATCTTGAAGTAGTACTCCACTGCTTGCAGGGTTTTGGGGTCGCGGTACAGGCCAATGTGGCCCACCCGGGCGCCTGGCACGACGGTGAGCATGCCGTCGAGGATGCCGGTTCCTGCCCGCAGGATGGAGGCCAGCACCAGCTTTTTGCCGTCGATCACCTGGCCGGTCATTTTCTCCATGGGGGTTTCGATCTCGATGTCCTGGGTGGCCATGTCGCGGGTGACCTCATAGGCCATCAGCATGCTCAACTCATTGAGCAGGCGCCGAAAACTGTTGGTGCTGGTATCTTTTTGTCGCATCAGCGTCAATTTGTGTTGAACCAGCGGGTGTTTGATGACGTGTACGTTGCTCATGGTGTAAATCTCCTTGCAAGTGTTGTGCCGGGTTCATGTCGGGTTGTATCGGGTTTAGCGGCTTTTGCCGCCCAGCATGCTGCCCAGTACGCCGCGGATGATCTCCCGGCCCACGGTCGAACCCATGGTGCGTACAGCGGACTTCACCATGGCCGTGGCCAGCCCCTCATGCTGGCCACCGCGTGGACCGGTAGAGCCAAACAGTACATCTCTTAATCCGCCAAACATGCCTCCGCTTTTCTCGGCGCTGGCACCTGCGGTACCCGTCTGGTTGCTGCCCGCCTGGGTTTGTGCTGCGGCGGTGCGCGCTTTGAGTTTTTCGAAGGCAGACTCCCGGTCCTCGGTCTTCTCGTAGACCCCCGCTACCAGCGAGCCTTGCAAGAGCGCCTGGCGCTGCGCTGGGGTGATGGGCCCAATCTGGCTGCCTGGGGGCAGTACATAGACCCGCTCGGTCATGGTGGGGCGCCCCTTGTCGTCCAGCAGGCTGATGAGGGCTTCACCCACAGCCAGTTCGGTGATGGCGGTTTCAATATCCAGACCCGGCTTTTGCCGCATGGTTTGCGCCGTCGCCTTGACCGCTTTCTGATCACGCGGGGTAAAGGCGCGCAGCGCGTGCTGCACGCGGTTGCCCAACTGGGCCAGCACGGAGTCGGGAATATCCAGCGGGTTTTGCGTCACAAAATACACGCCAACGCCTTTGGAGCGCACCAGCCGCACCACCAACTCAATGCGCTCGATCAGCACCTTGGGGGCTTCGTTGAACAGCAAATGGGCTTCGTCAAAGAAGAAGACCATCTTGGGCTTGTCCTGGTCGCCCACCTCGGGCAGTTGCTCAAAGAGTTCGGCCAGCATCCACAGCAAGAAAGTGGCGTACAGGCGGGGAGAATTCAGCAACTTGTCAGCCGCCAGGATGTTGATGACGCCTTTGCCACCCACGGTTTGCATGAAGTCGCTGATGTTGAGCATGGGCTCGCCAAAAAACTTCTGGCCGCCTTGCGTCTCCACCTGCATCAATCCGCGCTGGATGGCGCCAATGCTGGCCGCGCTGACGTTGCCGTACTGGGTGGTGAAGTCTTTGGCGTTGTCGCCTACGTACTGCAGCATGGCGCGCAGGTCTTTGAGGTCGAGCAGCAGCAGGCCGTTGTCGTCAGCAATCTTGAAAACCAGGTTGAGCACACCCGCCTGGGTTTCATTCAGATCCAGCATGCGTGCCAGCAACAAGGGGCCCAAATCACTGATGGTGGCGCGCACCGGGTGGCCCTGTTCGCCAAAAACATCCCACAAAGTGGTCGGGCATGCTATGGATTCAGGAGCGTCCAGCCTACGGTCCTTGAGGACTGCAACCAGTTTTTCACCGATGACTCCGGCTTGCGAGATGCCGGTCAGGTCACCCTTGATGTCGGCCATGAAGACCGGCACGCCGATGCGGGAGAAGCCTTCGGCCAGGGTTTGCAGGGTGATGGTCTTGCCGGTGCCGGTGGCGCCGGTGATGAGACCGTGGCGGTTTGCTTTGTCCGCCAGCAAATGGCATTGGGTGTCGCCATGTTGGGCAATGAGGATGGACGCGTCAGAGGATGAGGCCATGGAAACCCTAAAAAGTACAATTCAACTCATAGCGTAACGAATTTTTAAGGAATCCCCGTGGCAGGACACAGTAAATGGGCCAATATTCAGCACCGTAAGGGTCGTCAGGATGAGAAGCGCGGGAAGATCTGGACACGCATCATTCGCGAAATTACGGTCGCCGCCCGGGCTGGCGGCGGCGATCTGGGCACAAACCCGCGTCTGCGCCTGGCGGTGGAACGGGCCAAGGCGGCCAATATGCCCGCAGACCGCGTCAAGTACAACATTGACAAGGCGACCGGCAACGCCGAAGGTGTGAGCTACGAAGAAATTCGCTACGAAGGCTACGGTATTGGCGGCGCCGCCATTCTGGTTGACACCATGACGGACAACCGGGTGCGCACCGTGGCCGAAGTTCGCCACGCTTTCAGCAAATACGGTGGCAACATGGGCACCGAAGGTTCCGTGGTTTTCCAGTTCAAACACTGTGGCCAGTTGATTTTTGCGCCGGGCTCCAACGAGGACAAAATCATGGAAGTGGCACTGGAGGCTGGTGCCGAAGACGTGATTACGGATGACGACGGCGCCATTGAGGTGCTGACCGCCTATGCCGACTATGAGACGGTCAAACATGCGCTGGAAGCCGCCGGTCTGACTGCTGAGGTGGCTGGCGTGACCATGCGGGCCGAAAACACAATCGAGTTGACGGGTGAGGACGCCCAGCGCATGCAGAAGCTGCTGGACGTACTCGAAGACCTGGACGACACCCAAGACATCTATCACAACGCTGCACTATGAACGTACTTGTAATTGGCGGAGGCGGCCGTGAACATGCCATGGCCTGGAAGCTCGCGCAGTCTTCCAAAGTCCAGATGGTCTACGTCGCCCCGGGCAACGGTGGAACCGCGCTGGACGGGCGGCTGAAGAACATCCCCATCACTGATGTAGTGGAACTGCGCCTTTGGGCACAGGAAAACAAGATTGGCCTGACCGTGGTGGGACCGGAAGTGCCATTGGCCGCCGGCGTGGTGGACGAGTTTCGCAAGCATGGCCTGCGCATATTCGGGCCCACCAAAGCAGCTGCACAGCTGGAGAGCTCCAAAGCGTTCTCCAAGGCGTTCATGCGCCGCCATGGTATTCCCACGGCGGAGTACGCCACGTTCTCTGACCCGGTTGCGGCCCATGCGTATGTCAACAAGATGGGGGCACCCACCGTGGTCAAGGCCGATGGGCTGGCTGCGGGCAAAGGCGTGGTGGTGGCCATGACGCTGGACGAAGCGCACGCGGCCATTGACTTCATGCTGGGCGACAACACCCTGGGTGTGGCGCACAACGACGGTGAAGATGGCGTGGCAGTGCCGCGGGTCGTGATTGAAGAGTTTCTGGAAGGCGAGGAAGCCAGCTTCATCGTCATGTGCGATGGCAAGGATGTGGTGGCATTGGCCACCAGTCAGGATCACAAACGCCTGCTGGATGACGACCAGGGACCGAACACCGGTGGCATGGGGGCTTATTCACCCGCACCGGTGGTTACGCCGCAAATCCACGCCCGCGCCATGCGCGAGATCATCCTGCCCACACTCAAGGGCATGGAGCAGGACGGCATTCCGTACACCGGGTTTTTGTATGCAGGTCTGATGATTGATGCCCAGGGCCACGTCAAGACCCTGGAATTCAACTGCCGCATGGGGGACCCTGAAACCCAGCCCATTCTGATGCGCCTGAAAACTGATTTTCTGGACGTGTTGTGGGCCGCAGCTGAGCCCGGTGGGTTGGCAAATATGGAGCTGGAGTGGGACCGCCGCACCGCGCTGGGTGTCGTCTTGGCCGCGCACGGTTACCCGATGTCGCCCCGCAAGGGCGATGTCATTGAAGGGCTTCCGTCGGAGAGCGAGAACGCCATGGTGTTTCACGCGGGAACAGAACTGAAGAGTGGCACGGTGCGCACCACCGGTGGACGGGTGCTGTGTGTCACTGCCTTGGCAGAAAATGCGCGGGCTGCCCGCCAGGTGGCTTATGAGGTGGTTCACGGCATTCGGTATGACGGCATGCAGTACCGCACAGACATTGGTCACCGGGCTGTCAAGCATTGACGCCATGAAACGGGATATGGGATGAGCGATTCACGCGTGGGCTCCGTGCGGACCTATTTGACGGGCCTGCAGGACCGCATCACCGCAGCGGTTGAAGGGCTGGATGACACGGGCTTTCTGGCGGATTCCTGGTCCAAAGCGCCGGGTGAGCCATTACAGGGCAGCGGCATCACCCGCATTCTGGAAGGTGGCTCGGTGTTTGAGCGTGCGGGTTGCGGTTTTTCGCATGTGCGCGGCTCGGCTTTGCCGCCATCGGCCACGCAGCACCGGCCTGAGTTGGCAGGCGCGCCATTTGAGGCCATGGGCGTGTCGCTGGTGTT
>JAYTRR010000128.1:0-4701 GCA_043746005.1 Burkholderiales bacterium | reverse complement strand
TCGCATGTGCGCGGCTCGGCTTTGCCGCCATCGGCCACGCAGCACCGGCCTGAGTTGGCAGGCGCGCCATTTGAGGCCATGGGCGTGTCGCTGGTGTTTCATCCGCGCAACCCTTATGTACCCACGGTGCACATGAATGTGCGCATGATTTCGGCTGGTCATCCGGGTGCGGAGCCGGTGTGCTGGTTTGGCGGCGGCATGGATCTGACTCCGTTTTACGGGCAGGAAGACGACGCCCGCCACTTTCACGCGACCTGCCGCGACGCGCTGCAAGCGTTTGGCGATGACAAATACCCCCGTTTCAAGCAGTGGTGCGACGAGTATTTCTTTCTGAAGCACCGAAATGAGCCGCGCGGCGTCGGCGGCATTTTTTTCGATGACTTTGCGGAGGGTGGTTTTGACCGTGGTTTTGCTCTGATGCAATCGGTGGGCGATGCTTTTCTGGCCGCCTATTTGCCCATCATGGAGCGTCGCAAGGACACGGCTTACGGCGAGCGCGAGCGCGCCTTTCAACTGTATCGCCGGGGTCGCTACGTGGAGTTCAATCTGGTGTGGGACCGTGGCACCCATTTCGGACTGCAATCGGGAGGGCGCACCGAGTCCATTTTGCTATCCATGCCGCCATTGGCGAGCTGGTCTTACCAGTCCATTCCCGAGGCGGGGTCACCGGAAGCTGCTTTGTATGAGCAATTTCTGGTGAAGCGGGATTGGGTTTGAGCACTAAGCCCGGCCCGGCCCGGCGCCTTGGTGTTTTCGGCGGAGCCTTTGATCCTCCCCACTTGGGGCACCGGGCTTTGGCGCAGGCGGCCCTGGCGCAACTCGGGCTTGATGAGTTGCGCATCATCCCGACCGGGCAGGCCTGGCATAAAAGTCGAACCCTTACATCTGCAGCTCACCGGTTGGCGATGACCCAGCTGGCCTTTGCGGATATGGCCCGCGTGGTGGTTGACCCCCGGGAAATTCAGCGTTCGGGTGCCACTTATACCGTGGATACCTTGCAGGAGTTGCATGCGGAGCAACCGGGTGTTCAACTGTTCCTGATCCTGGGTCAAGACCAGGCAGAAGCCCTGACAAGCTGGCACCGTTGGGAGGAAATCCCCCGACTTGCTATAATTTGTGTAGCTGCTCGCGCAGATTTTGCGGGGGCCAAGGGCACATTTAATGCCTTATTGTCGGATGCGCCCACCTTGCGGCGGCTGGAAATGCCGCCAGTTGACGTCAGCGCCACCGATATTCGCCGCCTTGCGGCGAGCCACCAAAGCGTTGCCCCTCTGGTTTTTGAACCGGTTGCGCGTTATATTGATCACCATCACCTCTATCGAACTGCCTGATGACTACCTCCACCGTTGCCAAAAAAGACATTACCAAACTCCAGCGAGCGATCGTCGACGGTCTTGAAGACGTCAAAGCCCAGGACATTCAGGTGTTCGACACCGAGCATTTGTCTGCCTTGTTTGAGCGGGTGATTGTGGCGTCGGGTACGTCCAACCGACAAACCAAAGGTTTGGCTGCCAGCGTACGCGATGCGGTGCGTGAGGCGGGTTTCCCCAAGCCGCGGGTTGAAGGCGAAGCCAATGGTGAGTGGATCATTGTCGACTGCGGCCAGGCGGTGGTGCACATCATGCAGCCCAGTTTCCGCACGTATTACAACCTGGAAGAGCTGTGGGGTGAAAAGCCGGTACGCCTCAAGCTGGGCTCTGCCAAGCCAGCCATGGCGGAAAGCGCCAAGCCGGTCAAGGCGGCACCTGTTGTCGAGATGAGTTTGAAGCGCTCCAATGCGGCCAAAAAGGGGGTGCAGGAAGCGTTCCCGTCCAAGGCCCAATTGAAGAAAACCGTGGCCAGCAAGGCCGCGGCCGCCAAGAAATCCCCGGCACGCAAGGCTGCAGCCCCTAAGGCGGCGCCCAGAGTAGAAGCCGTAAAAACGGTTGCAGCCAAGACGCCGGCGACCCAATCGACTCCTGCGAAAAAGGTTGTGGCAAAAAAAGTGATGGCAAAAACCGCGATCAAACTGGTCGTGAAGGCGCCTGCCAAAACGATCGCCAAAACGGCTGCCAAAAAAGCAGCTGCCAAGAAACCAGCCGTTCGCAAGACCTGATTCGCCTGTGAGGCTGGTCATTGTTGCCGTGGGTCTGCGCGTGCCTGATTGGGCGCAGACCGCGTGGGACGATTACGCCAAGCGGTTTCCACATGAGTTGCGTGTTGAACTCAAGGCCGTCAAGACCGAACCCCGGGGCTCCAAGACCCTGGAGACGCTCTATGCGGCTGAACGCTCACGCATTGAGGCTGCTATCCCCAAAGGGGCTCGCATCGTGGCGCTGGACGAACGTGGTACGACACTGACCACGGTTGCCCTGGCGGGAAAGCTCAAAGACTGGCAATTGGGTGGAGATGACGTGGCGCTGGTGATCGGGGGGCCGGATGGACTGGACCCCGCTTTTCGCAAGGCTGCCCATGAACGTATTCGTTTGTCAGATCTGACCTTGCCACACGCCTTTGCCCGTGTGTTGTTGATTGAGCAGCTGTACCGTGCGTGGTCGATCAATGCCAATCATCCCTATCACCGCGAATAAAGTAGACATGACCCCCACGTTTGGCACTGACTTCATCTATCTTGCGTCGCAGAGTCCGCGGCGCAGCCAGCTACTTGACCAACTGGGAATCAAGCATGAATTGCTGCTGCCAGACGCGGATGAAGACTCTGAAGCACTGGAAGCCGTGGTGTTCAGTGAAGCCCCAAAAACTTATGTACAGCGCGTGACTGCATTGAAGCTGGCGGCGGCGCAAGTGCGCCTGGCAAGGCGGCAATTACCGCCTGCTTGGGTGCTGTGTGCAGACACGACCGTGGCAATGGGTCGGACCATTTTTGGTAAGCCTGAAGATGCCGACGACGCCAAGCGCATGCTCCGGGCTTTGTCCAATCGCCCACACCGGGTCATCACCGCGATTGCGATGGGGCTGGGGGATCGGCAGGTCATGGCGTGCAGCGAATCGTGGGTGACGTTTGCCGACATGAGCGAGCGCGACGTTGAGGCCTATGTAGCGACCGGAGAGCCCATGGGCAAGGCTGGTGCCTATGCGGTGCAGGGCAGGGCCGCAGCGCATATAGCCCACATAAGCGGAAGCTATTCAGGCATTATGGGATTACCGTTGTTTGAGACGGCTCAGGCGCTGCGTTCCATGGGTTTCGCCGTCTGACGGTTACCAGCCGGACCGAACTAGACTCAGTGCCATGCAACAAGACATTCTGATCAACTGGTCGCCACAGGAAACCCGGGTGGCGATCATGGAAAACGGCGCCGTGCAGGAGTTGCATGTGGAGCGCACGCTGGAGCGTGGTCTGGTAGGCAATGTCTATCTCGGCAAGGTAGCCAGAGTCTTGCCGGGCATGCAGTCGGCCTTCATTGATATTGGACTGGAGCGTGCCGCGTTTTTGCACGTAGCCGATGTCTGGCATCGACAGCCCGATGGCGAGGCGCCCTTCATCGCCAAAGGCGCCGCACCGCTCATTTCCATTGAGAAGCAAATTTTTGAAGGCCAGGCCCTCCTGGTGCAGGTCATCAAGGAGCCGATTGGCACCAAGGGTGCCAGACTGTCTACCCAGATAAGTATTGCCGGGCGTTTGCTGGTGTTTCTGCCGCAGGATGACCACATTGGCGTATCGCAAAAGATACCAACCAGTCAGCGCGATGAGTTGCGCTCGCGGCTACAACAACTTGCCGGATCACAGGGCGGCGGCTTCATATTGCGCACCAACGGAGAAGATGCATCGGATGCCGAGTTGGCCGACGACATTGGATACTTGCGCAAAGCCTGGGCCCGCATCAAGGACGCGTCGCTCCGACTGCCCCCGCAATCGATCCTGCACCAGGATTTAAGCCTGTTGCAGCGCGTGCTGCGCGATCTGGTGGGTGAATCAACCCAGACGATCCGGGTGGATTCCCGTGAGCAGTTTGAAGCGCTCAAAGCCTTTGGTGCAGAGTTCATGCCCATGGCCTCCGAGAAGCTCCAGCACTACAAGGGCGAGCGCCCGATTTTTGACCTGTTTTCCATTGATGAAGAAATAGCCAAGGCACTCGGGCGCAGGGTGGAACTCAAGTCCGGTGGTTATTTGATCGTGGACCAGACGGAAGCGCTCACCACAGTCGATGTGAACACCGGAGGTTTTGTCGGTGCCCGCAATTTTGACGACACCATTTTCAAAACCAATCTGGAAGCCGCGCAGGCGATCGCCCGGCAACTGCGATTGCGCAATCTCGGCGGCATCATTATTGTGGACTTCATCGACATGGTTCGCGAAGATCACCGCGACGCCGTTCTTGCTGAATTCAAGAAACAATTGTCACGCGACCGCGTCAAAACCATGGCGGGCGGGTTTTCCCAGTTGGGCTTGGTAGAGATGACGCGCAAACGCACCCGCGAGTCTTTGGCGCACATGTTGTGCGAGCCCTGTGCCGCTTGTGAAGGCAAAGGCATCGTAAAGACTCCGCGTAGCGTGGCCTACGATATTTTGCGCGAAATATTGCGCGAGGCCCGGCAATTCAACCCGCGGGAGTTTCGCGTGGTCGCGTCACCCAAAGTCATTGAACTGTTTCTGGATGAAGAAAGCCAGCATCTGGCGAGCCTGAGTGAATTCATTGGCAAGCCGGTGTCTTTGCAGAGTGAGGCTGCAATGGGGCAGGCGCAGTACGATATTGTTTTGCT
>JAYTRR010000127.1:0-14261 GCA_043746005.1 Burkholderiales bacterium | reverse complement strand
GACCTGGTGGCAATGAAGCCCAAAGCCTTCAGAACGCGCTAGGACTGTTTAAACCACCATCTGGCGGGGTAGGTAGCCTGAACCGGGGTATCGGGGTTGTAGACCCTGATGGTGACATTGCCTATGCGCTTGAAAACCTTCTACGCGGGCCGGGAGATGGTGTGCCCTCCACCGCCTACGCGCCATGCCAAACCGTTTTAACCCCGAATGAAAGGATTTCCGAAGACCCTGAACTGAACCACGCTATACATCGTATAAAGTACGATTACCAACTACCTTTAGGCTTCTGTGCACGAATGAATGACGCAATGATCTCCACGGAGTCGGTTCTCTGTGCCGTCCGGGCGAAGTCGATTGCTGAAAGTCCAAGGCCATTCTTCAACGAGGGATCTGCTCCAACCTCCAGCAGTAATTGAACGGCAGATGCAGAGCCATACTTGGCCGCCATCATCAATGGCGTGCTGCCATTGGGGGACGCTGCATCGATATAGGCATGGTTCTCGAGAAGCAGGCGCATGACCGGAATATGTCCGCCGGTTGCGGCGTAATGCAAAGGCGTCCAGCCGGGTTTGTTGACATCGGCGTCGCGGGCAATGAGCTTCTGGCAAACCGCCATGTACCCCTTCAAAGCCGCCAACATTAAAGGGCTCTCATCCAGGGCTGTACGGACTTCAACCTTGGTGGCAGGTTGATCCAGAAGCACATCAACCACTTTGAGTGACTCGTCCCGCAGGGCCAGAATCAAACCATATTCGCCCTTGGTACTCAGCGTGTTCTGGTCAAAGCCGCGATTCAATAGTGACTGCACTGCTTCAGGGTTGTTGCGCGCTATGGCGACAAAAAAATCGTCATATGACCCGGCAATAGAATGGGAAAGTCCAAAAAAAACAACTAGATATGCAATCAACTTAAAGTGGTACTTCATATTGAAACACCACGAAAAAGCGCAGTAAAGTTATGGCTGGTGGCCTCGGCAATGGTCTCCACACTGCAGTTTCTGAGCAACGCCAGTTGCTTTGCCACATACGGAACATAGGACGGGTTATTGGTTTTTCCGCGGAAAGGAACCGGTGCCAGATAGGGGCTGTCCGTCTCGATCAACAAGCGATCCATCGGTATCCAAGCCGCGACATCACGTATATCCTGGGCCGTTTTAAAGGTAAGGATTCCAGAAAAGGAGATGTAAAAACCCAGATCCAGCGCTTGCCTAGCCACCGCTTGGCTTTCCGTAAAACAATGAAAGACGCCACCGGCAACCCCGACTGAACCATCTTCCCCCTCCTCCCTCAAAATGGAAAGTGTGTCTTCGGAAGCGCTGCGCGTGTGGATTACCAGCGGTTTTTGCAGTTGCCGCGCCGCACGAATATGCACCCGAAAACGCTCGCGCTGCCATTCCATCTCGGCAACCGTACGATCACCCAGCCGGTAATAATCAAGCCCGGTTTCACCAATGGCGACCACCCGAGGAAGTGCCCCTCGCTCCAACAGGTCGTTCAAGCTGGGTTCAGTTACATCCTCATTATCAGGATGCACTCCCACACTTGCCCAAAAATTATCAAATCGGGTCGCCAGTTGGTGCACTTGTGGAAACTCTTCCAGGGTGGTGCAGATGCACAGCGCGCGGTCGACCTGGGCGTCAGCCATGGACTGACGAATATCAGCCAGTGACGCAGTCAGCTCGGGAAAGGTCAAATGACAATGGGAGTCTGTAAACATGAATAGATAGATGTCGCACCCAATCAGCCCGACAGGCAGATTGGCAGGCAATCAAATGGTTTGCGTGGGGCGCTCAGAGCCCAATTGGGCACCCAGTATTTCTTCAATTTTCAGCTTGAGCGTACGGGACTTTTCATCCTTGGGGAACATGATTCCCACACCCTGCGTGCGCCCGCCGGCTGCCTTGGCGGGCGTGACCCACGCAACTTTCCCAGCCACGGGGTAGCGCTGCATGTCTTCAGGCAATGAAAGCAGAACATACACATCATCGCCCAGTGAATACTCACGGGAAGTCGGAATGAACACGCCGCCCTCCGTGAACATCGGGATATAGGCAGCATAGAGGGCTGCTTTTTCCTTTATGGACAACTGAATGACACTGGGTCTGGGTGTAGAGGCGGGGGGGGTAGACATGTCAAGTGCTCAATGCTCGGAGTTTAGGGCCGTTTTGGCTTGTGCGACAAGTGCCTCCTGCATCAAACTAGCGTTAAAGGTGTGCTCCATCGTTTTTCTTGTCCGTGCAAGTGCCTTGCTCCAGTTGCTCAAGGCGTCAAGAGACGCCGGGCCGCCCAGATCGGTCGCTTCAAAAAATCGGGGTGTCGCCCCAGTTTGGCGAGCCATCAAGTCATGGCAAAGTTTTTGCAGCGCATCCATTGTCTGCGCCACCGTCCAGTCCCTGATAAAACCAGTATCACCGCGCGCCATGGCACCTGGCAGGGCAGCCCATGCGTTCGGGTTCCGTCCGGAACCAGCAAAGGCCAGTGCGTCATCGGGGCGGCCTCCGGTGGCTTTGAGCAACAGATGCGATTGAGGAACCGGTATGCCCTGGGCCATCATCCAGTCTTGGCTTGTTTGCGCATCGGGCCAACGCATGGTGTGGCCAAGGCAGCGACTGCGAAGGGTGGGCAATAGCTGGTGCACCGATTCACTGGCCAGTACAAACTTCACGTCCCCAGGCGGTTCTTCCAGAGTCTTGAGCAGCGCATTGGCGGTAATGTTGTTCATTTGCTCAGCGGGAAATACCAAAACAACCTTGCCGCGCCCGCGTGCACTGGTTCGCTGCGAGAACTCGACAGCGTCGCGCATGGCGTCCACACGAATCTCCTTGCTGGGTTTGCGTTTTTTGTCGTCAACTTCCGCTTGTGCCTTTTCGCCCAATGGCCAGCCCAATTCCAGCATGGTGACTTCAGGCATCAGCACACACAGATCGGCATGGGTGCGCACATCTATGGCATGGCAACTTCCGCAGGAGCCGCACGCGCCCTCCTCGCTGGGCTGTTCGCACAGCCACGCGCGCGCCAATTCCATGGCGAGACTGGATTGACCTAAGCCCGAAGGGCCATGCAGCAACCAGGCGTGCCCCCGTTGCGCCAACAACTGCCGGGTTTGATCCGCAATCCAGGGTTGCAGTGCCGGTGGTCTGGTGTTCAGCATGATGGCAACCAACCCTTGGCGCGCACAGCGCGATCCACCTCCAGCCAAACCGCATCGGGTGCTTGGTCGGCGTTGATTCTGACGAAACGCGCGGGATCCTGGGCAAGCCTTTGCCCGTAACCATGAGCTACTTTTTCAAAAAACTCCAACGGTTGCGACTCGAATTTGTCCGGGATGCGGGCGGTCGTAAGCCGTTTGGCCGCAACTGCGGCGGGCAAGTCGAACCACACGGTCATGTGCGGCTGCACTAACTGGAAATTATCCAGTGAGTCACCCTGCGCAGGCAACCCTTGAACCCATTTTTCCAGAATCGACAGGACTTGCCAGTCAAAACCACGCCCACCTCCCTGATAGGCAAATGTGGCATCGGTAAAACGATCGCACAAGACCACATCACCCCGTGCCAAAGCGGGTTCGATCACACGCTTCAAGTGGTCGCGCCGCGCTGCAAAGACCAGCAGCGCTTCCGTCATGGCATCCATGGAATCGTTCAGAATCAGAGAACGAAGTTTCTCGGCCAAGAGCGTCCCACCCGGCTCGCGGGTTAGAGTGACTACCCTGCCCTGTCCCATGAAGGCTTGGGCAAGGCGTTCAACATGGGTGGATTTGCCGGCGCCATCAATGCCCTCAAAACTGATAAAAAGCCCGCTCGTTACCTGATTTACTGTCTTGTTCACGGCCTTATTGCCCACGCTGGTATTTATTGACTGCCTTATTGTGCTCGTCCAGCCCGGTGCTGAAGTGGCTGCTGCCATCCCCTTTGGCAACGAAGTACAGAGCTTTCGATGCTGCCGGTTGCACCGCTGCCAGCAAAGACGCCTTTCCTGGCATCGCGATCGGTGTTGGGGGCAGTCCGGCACGCGTGTAAGTATTCCACGGTGTATCCGTCTGCAGGTCAATCTTGCGCAAATTGCCATCAAATGTCTCGCCCAGACCGTAAATCACAGTGGGGTCGGTTTGCAGTCGCATGCCTATGCGCAACCGGTTGCTGAACACGGCTGCAATTGCGGGCCGATCACCAGGTGCGCCTGTCTCTTTTTCAACGATGCTAGCCAATATCAATGCTTGCGCGGGGTTTTGCAAAGGTGACTTGGGGTCGCGCACAGCCCAGGCTGAGGCAAGTTTCTTGTCCATTGCACGCATGGCCCGTTGCAGTACTGCCAAGTCGCTGGAGCCTTTGCTGTAGGTATAGGTGTCAGGGAAAAATTGCCCCTCTGGATGCATGCCCGGTTTGCCCAGTTTCTGCATGAGAACGTCCGGGGGCAACCCTTGCGAATCCGGTTTGAGTTGTTCCGCCTTTTTCAGGGCAGCCTGGACCTGGCGAAAGGTCCACCCCTCGACGAGCGTGACACTGCGCAAGGCTTCTTCCCCTTGCACAAGTTTGCGCAACAGGCTTCTGGGCGTGGTCTCGCGGTCCAGTTCGTAACTGCCAGCCCTGATCTGTCGGGACTGCCCGGACAGCCTGAACCACCAATACAGCATGGCCGGATGGACAGATACGCCCGCCTCAGCAACCGCTATGGCCACCTCGCGCGCTGAGGTACCCGGCTCAATGGACAGATCCACCGTGGGGGTGGGCAGGTCGAAGCGGTGGTCTAGCCACGCGTAGCCGGTGCCACCCAAACCCAGGACCACGGCCAAAACAATAACAATAAAGAGACGCACAGCCTTACATACCTTGTGAAATCATGGGAGGAATCATAATTCAGTGCATCAACACAGAGAGGTTCAATACCGTGACTGACAATGCGAAAGCTTTGACCCTGAACGGGGTAGCAACTTTGACACATCTGGGCATCATCAAAATTGTTGGCGAAGATGCTGCCAAGTTCATCCACGGACAGCTAACCCAGGATTTCTCATTGCTGGGTCTGGACACGGCCCGACTGGCCGCGTTTTGTTCGTCCAAAGGGCGTGTGCAGGCCAGTTTTATTGGGTTCAAGCGCGGCCCGGAAGAGATTCTTTTGATTTGCAGTCGCGATATCTTGCCCTCCACCCTCAAACGTCTATCGATGTTTGTGATGCGGGCCAAGGCTCGGTTGAGTGATGCCACCGAAGAATATGCCTTGTTTGGCCTGGCCGGAATCGCTATCAAAACAATAGCTGGCAGCGCAACATCGGCGTGGGCCAAGACGGATTTTGGTGGCGTATCCGTGGTCAATCTGTATCCTGCGGACGGAGCTCCCCGCCAACTCTGGGTGGCGCCCATTGCGACTCCAGTACCTTCTGGAGTGCCCATGTCATCGGAACTCTGGCAGTGGGGCGAAGTTCGCAGTGGGGTTGCCACCATTACTGCGCCGGTGGTTGAGGCTTTTGTGCCGCAGATGCTCAATTACGAGTCGGTTGGCGGAGTCAATTTCAAAAAAGGATGCTACCCCGGCCAGGAAGTCGTGGCACGCAGCCAGTTCAGGGGCACTCTCAAACGCCGGGCGTTTTTGGCCCATGCGGATGTCGCCTTGGTGGCAGGTGATGAAGTGTTTGCAGATGCAGACGACAGCCAGCCTGCAGGTACGGTCGTGCAGGCTACAGTCCATCCGCAAGGTGGTTTTGACGCCATTGTTTCTGCCCAGTTGTCGGCCGTGGAAGGGGGCGCGTTGCATCTCGGCGGTGATGCCCGATCCACCCTTCGTGTTCTGCCCCTGCCCTACGCCTTGCTCGCGGACATTTGAAACAATTGTTGTCAGTGAACTTGTAAACTTTCTGCCGTGAAGGGGCCGAAAGGTTTCATGGGATTCATAATTGACCCGTTGCAAATAATAAGTATCCAGAAGGGATTGGTTTCGTACATGTCCACACCGTTATCAAAAGAAGAAGCCTTTGCCCGTCTGGGTTCCATCACCCGGGAAATGCACGAGGCGTTTTCTGTACTGGGCGGCAGTGGTCAGTTACACGCGGTAGTGGGTGAAATGCCCGACGCGCGCGACCGTCTGGCCCATGTAGGAAAAATGACTGAGGAAGCGGCCAACAAGGTGTTGAACCTCGTGGATGCGGGAAAACCGGAGTGTGATGATCTGGCTAAACGCGGACATGAGCTAGCCCAGTCGCTCAATCGCATGGCCGTCCAGCCAGACATGAGTATGGAGCATGCGCGCGGGCTGCTGGTGGTGTGTGGAAAGTTTGCCGAACGCACCGCTGCCTTTGCTGAAAAAGAAGGCAACGTGCTGAGCGACATCATGATGGCGCAGGACTTTCAGGACCTGTCGGGCCAGGTGATCAAGAAGGTCATCGACATCATCTGCCGAACTGAAATGCAGCTGGTCCAGTTGCTGGTGGACAGTGCGCCAGTGAAACCCCCATCCGAAGCAACGACCGAGGCTGCATTCACCGGTGAAACCCACCAGTTGCAAGGCCCGCAAGCGGGAGATACCGCCCTGAAGCAGGATGACGTGGACGACTTGCTGGCGTCACTGGGGTTCTGAGTCCAGCGCGAGCGCGATTTCGATGTGAGCGATCCCTGCTTCTTCAAATACCGGGCCTTGCGGCATGAAGCCAAAGGCTGTGTAAAAACCCTTGGCACTGGACTGGGCGTGAAGCATGACCTGATGATCGCCCCGATTTCTGGATGCCTGGATCAGCGCTTCCAGCACGTCGCGTCCCAGGCTGGAGCCGCGTAGCACCCGGTCCACCGCCATGCGGCCAATGCGCCCCACGCCGGGCGCGTGTTGCGCCAGCCGCCCACTTGCTACCGGTTGCCCCAGTTGGTTGCAGCTCACGGCATGTAGCGCAGTGGCGTCCGCGGCGTCCCAGACGAGACTCTTGTCAATGCCCTGCTCTTCTACAAAGACCTTCGTGCGCAACACAGAGATGCGAGCGCCCAGCAAATCCCAGTCGCCCATGTCGAGGACGGTCATGGGCTCGCCCGCCTGATAGCCTTCAAAAATATTGCGCAGCGCTTTGGGTACCGGCATCGACTTCTGGGATGCCGGATTGGCAAACACATACACCAGTTCTCCGGTAACCAACAGCGTGTCGTCCCGAAAAATGGCACCTTCAAACACGATGGACGATGTGCCAATGCGCGCGCATCGCAGGCAAACCTCAATGCGGTCGTCGTAGCGGGCGGATGCGTGGTACTCCACGCTCGCCTTTTTGACAAAAATATCGCCGTCCAGCAACTGCATGGCCGCTTCATAGGGCAAGGCCAGGGCACGCCAGTAGTCGGCCATGGCGGTATCAAAGTACATCAGGTAGTGGGCGTTGAATACGATCTTCTGTATGTCCACTTCGGACCAACGCACCCGCATACGGTGGGAAAAACGAAAATCTGAACGCGGCAAACTCATGGTGCAGATGCTTTCATGAATGCTTTCTGCAGCGCGCGGGCTGCGTCCTGATGGGCTTGGGCCGCTTGAGGGATGGCACGCCCCATTTTGATGAATTCATGCACCACGCCGCGGTAAATCTCCAAGTCTACGGCCACACCCGCCATGCGCAGGCGGTCGGCATACTGCACGCCCTCATCCACGAGCGGGTCACACTCCGCCAGGCCCAGCCAGACAGGCGCAACACCCCCCAGCTCGGCCAGTTGCCCGTATTCCGTCAGGCCGTCCAAGGGAGCAAATCGCCAGTCGTCGCGGTCGCTCTGGGTGCGGATGTAGTGGTTGAAGAAATAGGTGATGTGCGATTCCTCCAGTACAAAACCCTGGGCGAATTTGCGGTGGGAATCCGTGTTTTGATGCGCGGCCGTACCCGGGTAAAAAAGTAGCTGCAGGGCCACTGGCATTGCGGCATCGCGCGCCAGAATGGCACACACTGCTGCCAGGGTTCCGCCCGCGCTGTCCCCCCCCAGGGCGATCCGATGGGTGTCCAGCGCACGGCCTGCGCCGTGTTGGGCAACCCACTGAACCACGTCCCACGCGTCATCGGCTGCAGTGGGGAACTTGTGCTCAGGGGCCAGCCGGTAGTCCACCGACAGCACGGCGCAATTTGCATGGTGACTGAGCTGGCGGCACAGGCCGTCGTGCGTGGCGATGCTGCCAATGGTGAAGCCACCACCATGAAAATACACCATCACCGGCAAAGTTTCATGAGAGGGTGCGTACAGACGCACGGGCACCTCGAACCCATCGCGGGCGGTTACCTGAAAATCTTCTACCCGGGCTAAAGCGTGGGCTGGCAACTCCAGCACGCCAGAACCTGCGGCGTAGGCGAACCGGGCCTGGCTGGGGCTCAGCGCATGCAAGGGCATGTTTCCCGTGCGGTCCATGCGCTCCAGAACGTGGTGCATGGCCGGTGTGAGCAAGGCCCTCGGGTTACGGTGGTGACTCATAGATGGAAATCTTCTTGGTAAAGTGCTGCTTTTCAATCCTACACCGTAGCACGCCATGGCCTTTATCTATTACGTGACACAAATCCAGTTCGAGTTTGGCGCGGTCAAACTGCTACGTCAGGAATGCGAACGGGTGGGAATCACCCGTCCCCTGATCGTGACCGACCAGGGTGTGAAGGCTGCTGGAGTTTTGCAGAAGGCACTGGACGCACTGAACGTGGTGTCACCCGCCCTCCCCGTGGCCGTGTTTGACCAAACCCCTTCCAACCCCACTGAAGCCGCCGTGCGCGCGGCGGTAGCGATGTACCACGCCAACCAGTGCGATGGCCTGATTGCGGTAGGCGGCGGCTCGGCCATCGATTGCGCCAAGGGCGTGGCCATTGCCGCCACGCACGAAGGCCCGCTCACGCACTACGCCACCATTCTGGGCGGCTCTCCCCGCATTACCGAGCGTGTTGCACCCATCATCGCGGTGCCCACCACTAGTGGAACCGGCAGCGAAGTGGCACGCGGCGCTATTGTCATCGTGGACGATCACCGCAAGCTGGGTTTTCACTCCTGGCATCTGGTGCCCAAAACCGCTATCTGTGACCCGGAGCTCACACTGGGCTTGCCCCCCAAACTCACCGCTGCGACGGGCATGGACGCCATAGCCCACTGCATGGAAACTTTCATGGCGCCCGCGTTCAATCCGCCGGCCGACGGCATTGCGCTGGACGGTCTGGAGCGCGGCTGGGCGCACATTGCACGCGCCACGCAGGACGGTAGCGACCGCGATGCCCGCCTGAACATGATGAGCGCCTCCATGCAGGGCGCCATGGCCTTTCAAAAAGGGCTGGGCTGTGTGCATTCGCTCAGCCACAGCCTCGGCGGCGTGGACCCGCGCCTGCACCATGGCACGCTCAACGCCATGTTTCTGCCCGCTGTCATTGCGTTTAACGCAAGCTCCGAGTCGATCCAAAAGGAAAATCGCCTGCAGCGCATGGCACACGCCATGGGTTTGGCCTCCGCCAGCGACATCGGCCCTGCGATCAAGGACATGAACACCCGTCTTGGCTTGCCGAGCGGTCTGGCCGAAATGGGGGTGCAGGTCTCGCAGTTTGACGCGATCATCACCGGCGCTTTGGCGGACCATTGCCACAAGACCGGGCCCCGTCTGGCAACGGCAGAAGACTACCGTGACATGCTGATGCAGGCGATGTGAGTGGCCGCTAGAGCGCTTGCACTGCAGGCTGCAGTCCAGGCTTTGATACGCCCGGCCAGCTCATTGCCGTAATGGGTGAAATCGGTCCGATCAGGCAGCTTGCCGTTGGGCAACGTTTTGACCCATCCCGGGTTGGGGGCCAGTAGCACCATGGTGTCCAGGTGGTGAGTAGCGTGGTGACGCCATGTGAGTTTCTTGTCCAGCCAGCCGGGTACCACGGCTTTCTGGAAGTGGGGGTACAACACCAGGCCTTGGTGCTCATACAGGCCTCTAGACCCGGTGTCTATTGCGCGACCAGCTACTGATTTCATAGCATCTCGCCCGGCGGCAGGGTAGTTCAGGTGCAGGTGGTAGTCGGTCACTCCACCATTCCAATAGGCTCCAGGCGGCGCACCGGGAATGTTGTGCACGGTGTTGGTCAGGAAGGCACCCAAATACCCCAAAGGCGTGCGCAGACCATGCCCGCTATTCAATACATGGCGCCCACTGGAGGTAATGATGTGCAGCCGGTAGCGTGGATGACTCAATACTTCATTCACCCGCCAGCCATAAAAAGCCTGCAGGCTCTTGCCAAACAACTCGCTCACAAACGCGGCGGTGGGTCGCTTCTGTCCGGGTGCCAGTTCGTAATGCTGGTGAATGTAGTCATGCTCCAGCCGCTCAAACGCAGCCACGGGTAGATTCAGGCAGCCGGTGGCCATGCGCCACGCACCGATGGGCGCCCCGACCAGATCGACCGGTTGCTCTGAGCGCGGCAACCATTCGCCAAACAGGAAGCGGTCCAAGGCCCCCAATATCAGCCCCTTGAGACTACCTGCAGCACCGGGGATGGAGCCAATATCGACCTTTTGGCAAGTGACTGACGGGCAACAGGACCTGTATGAATGTGAAGAGCGTGCATGAAACGAAGATAAAGGCTGAATGACCCGCTAGCCGCGCGCGGCCCAATCGAACGGGTCTTGCTGCAGCACCATGTCAATGTCCAGCCCCAGCGCCACACCCACCGAGCCCGGAAACGTCACCGCCAATGCCCGTTCGTTCAGTTTGGCTTCTTTGCCACGGGCCCGCCAGGTGGCCAGATGGATGACGCCAGCCAGTGGCTCATACACATTGCTTTCAAACGGTGCGTACTGGTGTTCCAGCGCGTCAATCATGGGCTGCGGGAATTGCCACATCCGCGCCAAGCCCGCTCCTACCGATGCATAGCAGTAGCCAAAGGCACGCCGCTCCGCCGCTGCGCGACGCAAATCCAGTGGGGCCACTTCCTTGTTCAGTCGGGCGATTTCTTCGGGCATGGCCAGAGGCATGGCCAGCTCACCAATAGCGTGGATGAGCCCGCAGGTGAAGGCCGCTTGCTGGTTTTGGCGGACAAGCCCTGCCAGAGACCGCGACACCTTGGCCACGTTGAGGCTGTAATCCCAGAACTGCTGCAGATGAATACCCGGGATGCCTTTGAGCGAAGCGCCGCTCGCCGCTGCCTGGGCCATGGTGCGAACATGTGCCAGATTCAACAGCGCCAGCGCTTCCGAGACGCTGCTGATTTTGCCGCCGAGCTTGAAAAAACTGGAGTTCGCCAGCTGCAGCAGCCGGGTAGTCAATGCCGGGTCGGTGCTGATGAGCTGGGTGACCTTGCGCAGATCAACCTCATTGCGGTCAAGCTCACTCAGCAGCAGTGCCACCACTTTGGGGATGCTGGGCAAAACAAACTGCTGTTCCAGCAACGCACTGAGTTTCATGAAAAACAGCCTCCACGACCCGCTTTGGGGGACGATTCCATTATGTATCTGCCCGTGTCATATTTGATACGGATTTGCTAACGTTTGAGCTTGGCAAAGGCGGAGGCCATGGCCGATGAACCCAGTGAGCCACTATGGTTATGGCTACCCTGCTGGCGCTCGCCCCGCCCGGCCGACTGGTAACGGTTGTCGCCCGATCCACGTTCGCTACGGTCACCGCCGCCCTGCCGTGCAGGCGCTGCGCCCAGCTTCATGGTCAGGGCAATGCGCTTGCGCACCACATCCACTTCCACGACCTGCACTTTGACAATGTCTCCGGTCTTGACCACTTCGCGTGCGTCGGTGGTGAACTTGTGGCTCAGCTGGCTCACATGCACCAACCCGTCCTGGTGTACGCCCAGGTCGATGAAGGCGCCAAAAGCGGCCACGTTGCTCACGGTGCCCTCCAGAATCATGCCTTCCTTCAAATCCTTGATGTCTTCCACGCCCTCGTTAAAGCGGGCTACTTTGAAGTCAGGGCGCGGGTCACGGCCGGGCTTTTCCAGCTCACCCAGAATGTCCTTGACGGTGATGACACCGAATTTTTCATTCGCAAAGAGTTCAGGGCGCAGGGTCTTGAGCATGTCGGACCGACCCATGATCTCGGCCACGGGCTTGCCGGTTTTGGCAATGATTTGCTCGATGACGGAGTAGGTTTCGGGGTGCACCCCGGTCATGTCCAGCGGATTGCTGCCACCCCGAATGCGCAAGAAGCCTGCGGCTTGCTCGAATGTTTTGGCACCCAGGCCGGTCACTTTGAGCAAATCCTGGCGGCTGCCAAATGCACCGTTGGCTTCGCGCCAGCGCACCACGGCCTTGGCCACCGTGCCGGACAGGCCCGACACTTTGGACAATAAGGGTACGCTGGCCGTATTCAGGTCCACACCGACCGAGTTCACGCAATCCTCCACCACGGTGTCCAGCGTGCGGGCCAGTTCGCTCTGGTTCACATCATGCTGATACTGGCCGACGCCGATGGATTTGGGATCAATCTTGACCAACTCGGCCAGCGGGTCTTGCAGGCGGCGGGCAATGCTGGCTGCGCCGCGCAGGCTCACATCCACATCGGGCATTTCTTGCGAGGCAAATTCACTGGCCGAATAAACCGAGGCGCCCGCCTCGCTCACCACCACTTTTTCGATGGGGGGGCCCACGGTTGCGCTTGCGCTGCCGTTTCCTGAATGACCTGATTTCGCCATCAGCTTGATCAGGTCGGCCGCCAGCTTGTCGGTCTCGCGGCTGGCCGTGCCGTTGCCAATGGCGATCAGGTTCACGCCATGGCGCATGCACAAAGCACCCAGGGTGTGCAGCGAGCCATCCCAATCCTTGCGCGGCTCGTGCGGGAACACGGTGGCGGTTTCCACCAGCTTGCCGGTGGCGTCCACCACGGCCACTTTCACACCGGTGCGAATGCCGGGGTCCAGTCCCATCACCACGCGCGGGCCCGCGGGTGCGGCCAGCAGCAGGTCGCGCAGGTTGTCGGCAAACACCTTGATGGCGACTTTTTCAGCCTCTTCCCGTAGCCGGGTAAACAGGTCGCGCTCGGTGGACATGCTGAGCTTCACCTTCCAGGTCCAGGATACGCATTTGCGCAGCAGGTCGTCGGCTGCGCGGCCCCGGTGGCTCCAGCCCAGACGCAGCGCAATGCGGGCTTCGGCCAGCGATACGGCAGGGGTCGCCCTGGAAGATGCGCCCGTTGCTGCTGTTTTGATAGCTGCTTGCGCAGCGTTGACGGGGGCTAGAGGCATATTTAACTCAGGAAGCACCAGCTTGGCGTCCAGAATATCCAGCGCCCTGCCACGGAAAACGGCCAGCGCGCGGTGCGAGGGCACCCGGCCAATGGGCTCGTCGTAATCAAAGTAGTCGCGAAACTTGGAGACATCGGCGTTGGCCTCGTCTTTACCATCCATCAACTTGCTCTGGAGCAGGCCTTCGGTCCACAGCCACTCGCGCAGGTCCTGCACCAGGGCCGGATCTTCGGCCCAGCGCTCGCTAAGAAGGTCGCGCACGCCGTCGAGCACCGCCTGCACGGTCGAAAAGTCGGGCTGTTTGTCCTCACCCTCCACCACCGGCCGCATGGGAATGACATAGGCCAGCGCCTCGTCAGCGGGCACCAGTGTGGGGTTGGCAAACAGCGCGTCGGCCAGCGGCTCCAACCCGGCTTCGCGGGCCAGCTGGCCCTTGGTGCGGCGCTTGAGCTTGAAAGGCAGGTAAATGTCTTCCACCTCCTGCTTGGTAGCGGCCAGGTGGATGGCAGAAATCAGCGCGGGGGTCAGCTTGCCCTGCTCATCAATGAGTTTGATGACGGCCTCTTTGCGGTCGCGCAGCTCGCGCAGGTACGACAGGCGGGCCTCTAACTCGCGCAGCTGAATGTCGTCTAGCCCGTCGGTCACCTCTTTGCGGTAGCGGGCGATAAACGGCACGGTGGCACCGCCATCGAGCAATTGCACGGCGGCTTCTACTTGCTGGGGACGAACACGGATTTCTTGCGCGATTTGCGCGATGATTTTCTGCATAAAGGAACCAACTATCGCTAACGAATAAGGATGAATGCCCGACTGCGGCACCCGAAACGGAATCAAGGTCGTCAGTTTGCCACACGTAACCCCGCTCCCATTTTTGGCAGTATCCCTATGGCGACCTCGGCACCGCAACCCTGCTACGCTCACTCCTTTTTGCTCACAAACACCGATGACCCACGCTATCTACACCGCTTCCATCCCCATCTTCAAGCAGATGCTGGGAGGCCTGCAAGAGGTCTTGTGCAAGGCAGAAGCGCACGCCACCGACAAAAAGATTGATCCCAACGCCCTGCTGCAGGCCCGCCTGTTTCCCGACATGTTCGGGCTGCTGCGCCAGGTCC
>JAYTRR010000126.1:0-4814 GCA_043746005.1 Burkholderiales bacterium | reverse complement strand
CTCCTTTCTTAGCGTTTTGTGGCTTTCTAAGGTCTTATTTTGAACCGCTACTTCTTTCTGTTTGCTATATTTTTCATAGCTAATAACGCCTACGCATTAACGGCTTACGAAGCAAAAGCCATTGCAATTGGCGATGGAGATGCACGCATTGAAGCCTTGCGTGCATCCATAGCTGGTGCCGATAACAAGACGGCCCAATTCATCCAGGCACTGTCCGATGACGCGGTGAAAGTGGTTGCAGGAAAACCTGTGATTGTGAAAGAAGACAAGGCCATCGATCCGGTCACCGGCACCGAGGCCACCTTGCCCGACACAGCCGAAGACGTGATGAACAACAACCGCATGCGCGGAGAGATTGATACCGCGCTGGCGTCACTCAAGTTGCTGTCCACCGACGCTATGGTGCGACGCGACGCTGTCAAAACCCTGCAGGGTGAGGTGGATGAGAGCAAGCTGCCCTTGCTCGACAAAGCCTTTGCACAGGAGAGCGTTCCCGATATCAAGGATAAGCTGGGCCTGTTGCGCGCTGCCGCCATGCTCAGCAGTGCGGACAAAGCCAAACGCCTGGATGCCGCCACTCTATTGGCCCAAAGCGGACAGGCCGCAACCAAAACGCTCCTGATAGAGCGATTGAAGATCGAGGCCGACCCAAGTGTAAAGAGCGTACTGCAACTCAGCCTGAGTCAGGTGGAGTCGCGTCTGGCCTGGGGCGACCGTCTGGGCGCCATTTTCAGCGGCATCAGCCTGGGAAGCATATTGCTATTGGTGGCGCTAGGGCTCGCCATCACCTACGGGCTGATGGGCGTGATCAATATGGCCCATGGCGAACTGATGATGATTGGTGCCTACGCCACCTATGTGGTGCAGGGCGTGTTTCAAAAATATCTTCCAGGCGCGTTTGACTGGTATCTGCTGGCCTCCGTGCCAGTAGCCTTTACGGCGTCTGCGCTGGTGGGTGCCGCGCTGGAGCGCAGCGTGATCCGCTTCCTGTATGGTCGTCCGCTGGAAACGCTATTGGCGACCTGGGGCATCAGCCTGGTGTTGATGCAACTGGTGCGCACCCTGTTTGGCGCGCAAAACGTGGGGGTAGAAAACCCCAGCTGGATGAGCGGCGGTGTGCAGGTCATGGGCAATCTGTCCCTCCCCTACAACCGGCTGGTCATTGTGGGCTTTGCGTTTGTGGTGCTGTTTGGCGTGTGGTTCTTGATTGAGAAAACCCGGCTGGGTTTGTTTGTGCGCGGTGTCACGCAAAACCGTCCCATTGCGGCGTGCATGGGCGTGAATACCGCCCGCATTGATACCTATGCGTTTGCACTGGGTTCCGGCATTGCCGGACTGGCCGGCTGTGCCCTCAGCCAGGTCGGCAACGTCGGGCCTGACCTGGGCCAGGGCTACATCGTGGACTCGTTCATGGTGGTGGTGCTAGGTGGTGTCGGCCAGTTGGCGGGCACCGTGTATGCGGCGCTGGGTTTGGGCGTATTGAATAAGTTTCTGGAGGGCTGGACCGGTGCCGTGCTGGCCAAGATTGCCGTGCTGGTTTTCATCATCATCTTTATTCAGAAGCGTCCGCAAGGCATATTCGCAATGAAGGGCCGGAGCGCAGAAGCATGAGCATACTCAACTTACCCCAACCCGCGCCCCTGCTCCCCCGCACCGGCTGGAGCGCCTGGCTGGCTGCCCTGGTTCTGCTGTGTGCCTGTGTGCCTGTGCTCAACCTGTGGGTGCCTGCCAGCAGCATCTTCCATCTGAGCGACTTTGCGGTGGGCCTGATCGCCAAGATCATGTGCTACGCCATCTGCGCTTTGGCGATGGATTTGATCTGGGGCTACACCGGCATTCTGTCGCTGGGCCACGGGCTATTCTTTGCGTTGGGTGGCTATGCCATGGGTATGTACCTGATGCGCCAGATTGGCACCGACGGCAATTACAAAAGCAAGCTGCCGGACTTCATGGTGTTTCTGGACTGGAAGACTTTGCCCTGGCACTGGACGTTCAGCGACAGTTTCATTGCCACGCTGTTTCTGGTGGTGGCGGTGCCGGGGCTAGTGGCCTTTGTGTTTGGCTACTTTGCGTTTCGCTCGCGCATCAAAGGCGTGTATTTTTCCATCATCACCCAGGCCATGACGTTTGCGGCGATGCTGCTGTTCTTTCGCAATGAAACCGGTTTTGGCGGCAACAACGGCTTCACCGATTTCAAGCGGCTACTCAACATTCCGATTGCCACGCAAGAGATGCGGATGACGCTGTTTGTGCTGACATCGCTCACGTTGCTGGGTTTCTTTTTGCTGGGGCGCTGGCTGGTCAACAGCAAGTTTGGTCGTGTGCTCCAGGCCGTGCGGGATGCCGAAACACGGGTTATGTTCTCGGGCTACAACCCCATTGGTTTCAAGCTCACCATCTGGACCATCTCGGCCATGATGTGCGGAGTGGCGGGTGCGCTGTATGTACCGCAGGTGGGCATCATCAACCCCAGTGAAATGAGCCCTGCCAACTCCATCGAGATTGCCATCTGGGCCGCCGTGGGAGGCCGCGCCACGCTCATCGGTCCTATCGTGGGCGCCTTCATCGTCAACGGCGCCAAGAGCTGGCTGACCGTGACCTACCCGGAGTTCTGGTTGTACTTTCTGGGGGTGTTGTTCATTGGCGTCACGCTGTATTTGCCCGATGGGGTAGTGGGCTTGGTCAAGAAGCTCAAGGGAGCGAAACAATGACACCGGATTTGTTGGAGCAAGGCGCCCGACGCGTCGAGGCCCGCATGGCAGCCCTGGCTACGCGGGACGGACAAACCGAGTCGGGTGGCCGCAGCGCCGGCTTTTCACGGGTGATGGCCCAGGGTGAGGTGGATATCACCCATGGCCGCATTCTGTACCTGGAAGACGTGCACGTCAGCTTTGATGGCTTCAAGGCCATCAACGGTTTGTCGCTGGACATTGCACCCGGTGAACTGCGCTGCATCATTGGCCCCAATGGTGCGGGCAAGACCACGATGATGGACATCATCACCGGCAAGACACGGCCCAACTCCGGTACGGTATTTTTTGGCAGCACCATGGACCTGCTGCGCTATACCGAGCCCGAAATTGCACAGATGGGCATTGGCCGGAAATTCCAGAAACCCACGGTCTTTGAGCAACTGACGGTGTTTGAAAATCTGGAGCTGGCCTTGCACACCAACAAAGGGGTGAAATCTTCCCTATTCTTCCGTCTGGACTCGGCACAGGGGGACCGGCTTGCAGAGGTGCTGCACACCATTCATCTGGCGGACAGTGTGGGGCGGCTGGCAGGCAACCTGAGCCATGGACAGAAGCAGTGGCTGGAGATTGGCATGCTCTTGATGCAGGAGCCCAAGCTCCTCCTGTTGGACGAACCCGTGGCGGGTATGACCGATGAAGAAACCGAGCGCACAGCCGAGCTGTTTTTGACGCTGAAGGGCAAACACTCGCTCATGGTGGTAGAGCACGACATGGGCTTCATTCGGACCATCAGCGACATCGTTACCGTGCTGTGCGATGGCTCGGTGCTGGCTCAGGGCACGCTGGACCAGGTGCAAAACGATGAGCGCGTCATTGAAGTCTATTTGGGCCGTTAAAGCCACACGAACATGCTGAACGTCAAAAACATCAACCAGTACTACGGCGGCTCGCACATTTTGCGGGACGTGAGTATTGAGGCGCCATTGGGCAAGGTCACGGTTGTTCTGGGGCGCAACGGTGTGGGCAAAACCACGTTCCTGAAATCGCTCATGGGACTGGTTCCCATCAAGACCGGCTCCATTGAGCTGGACGGCAAACCCATCCAGCGGGACACACCCTACCAGCGCGCCCGTGTCGGCATGGGTTTTGTACCCCAGGGCCGCGAAATTTTTGGACGCCTGACGGTGGAAGAAAACCTGCGCATGGGCTTGGCTTACAAGCCCGCAAGCACACCCATTCCGCCCGAGTTGTTTGAGCTGTTTCCCGTGCTCAAGCAGATGCTGGGTCGCCGCGGGGGTGACCTGTCAGGCGGGCAGCAGCAGCAGTTGGCCATTGCCCGCGCACTGGCCGCCAAGCCCCGCGTGCTGATTCTGGACGAGCCCACGGAAGGCATTCAGCCCAGCATCATCAAGGACATTGGCCGCGTTATCCGCATGCTTAGCGGCAGGGGTGACATGGCGATTGTGCTGGTCGAGCAGTACTACGACTTTGCCCAGGAGCTGGCAGACAAGTATGTTGTGATGGAGCGTGGCGCGGTAGTGGCCAGTGGCGATGGCAAGGACATGGAAGCCAACCAGGTTCGCAGTCTGGTGGCGATTTAGCCCACCTGGTTTGGCGGAGCCACCGATCGGTCTGCCGTGCGGGTTGCCGCACCCGGACCAGCCCCTGTTCGCAAAACAAGGCCCCCAGCCTGGCGTTTTTGTTCGCCCAGAGAGGCCTTGGCATTGTTCACGCCGAAGCGCGCGCGCAACTCCTGAACCGCTTCGCCAAGCGCCTTGGTGTCCTTGATCTTGGCGCCATGTTTTTGCAGAACCTGGTAGGCGTTGTCGATCAGACGGGCGTTTAGCGTGCTCTTGCCGTGAAGAACCAGGTTTTTGACGGCAGACGTCGGGTCGCCCGACATGCTCAAGGCCATGGCAACCTCGGCGTATTCGAGCACTTTTGCCTGGCAAGCGCGGATGCGATCGGTATAGGGCGGGTGAATCAGGGCACTGGCTACCAGCAGTTCGGTGAGCGACCGGTTACTGCAAAAACGCAGGCCGATGGTTTCTACTGCGGACTCTGCGTCATCCAGTCGTATGGCCTTGTGGGCCAGTTGCGCCATGAGTGCCAGCAGGTTGC
>JAYTRR010000125.1:0-14427 GCA_043746005.1 Burkholderiales bacterium | reverse complement strand
GCGGACTCAAAGTCGAATTCGGCCAGGGTGACGGTTTTGGCCAAGGCGCGCACGGCATCAACCGACTGGGCGAACTGGTGTTGCTGGATCAGGTTCAGCGCAATGACGATGTCTGCCAGACGCCTCTGCCGGGCATTGTCCGGATTGCGCTCGATCAGTCGGTTGAAGTCATCATGGCAGCGCTGCAAACCCTTGCGGTCACCGGTTTCAAGGCGGGTAAACGCCAGTAGCACCAGGCTTTGGCAGTCAAACATTTTGGATTCCAGCCCCATGCGGGCGGTGCGGTCCAGCAGCTTTTCAGCTTCCACGTGGTCGCCAGCGTAATAGGTCATCATCGCCAGGTTTTGCAGGCGGCTGATGGACGCGGGGGTGAGCGTGGCGGCCATTTTGTAGGTTTCCAGTGCCTTGTCAAACTTACCCAACTCAAACTGGGCCCGGCCCATCACGTCGTAAGCGTCTGCATACGTGGGGTCGGCGCTGATGAGGTTTTCCAGCATGCTGGTGGCCTGGCTGAGCTGACCTGCATCAATCTGGGAGCGCGCGACACCCAGTTTGGCCCACGGCAGAGTCTTGGCAGCCACCACCGCCTGGTAGAGCGTTTGTGCCTCTGTACAGCGGCCGGTGCGCAATAGCAACTCGGCACCCACCCGCGCCGCATACAGCCAGAACAAGCCTCTGGATTCGAAGCGGTCCAGGCACAGTTTGGCGGCAGTCTCGAAGTCTTCGGCTTCAATGGCGGTAAAGATTTCCTGCAATGACACCTTGCGGATACGTGCCTGGTGCAGCCGTTCGGCAAGGTGGGTCGCCTTATGGGGTTTGAGCAAGTAACCGTCCAGTGCCGACTCGGCTGCCTCGGCCACCTTGGCATAGGTAGCCTCGCCCGTGATCATGATGAAAACGGTGGAGAACGGCAGCAGCTGGCTGCGGCGCAGGTCATCCAGCAGGTCTTGCCCGGAGCTGGCCTCGTTGGCGAAATGCCGCTCGCACAAAACAAAGTCAAAAGACCGGAACTCCAGTTGCCTGCGTGCATCCGCCGCACGCGCAGCCTGCACCACCGTCCCCACGCCGAAGTCGCGCAGTTGCGAAGCCAGAATGGACCGGGAGGTTGGGTTGCCATCCACCACCAGGGCGGAACAGGCCGAAAGGTCATCTTCAAACGTTGCCATCAGGGTGGCGAGAATAGCACTACATGGACCAGATGCGGGGATTTGACGGGGCCGTGTTCCACAGCTGCTCGCGCCAGGTGGCACGCAGCGCACGCAGCAGGTCCATGGCCGGTTCCACGACGGGCGCAACAACCCGTACCACTACAACCTTCAGGTTGGGGCTCGTGGCACCGGCAGACTGCGTTAGCGGATGCTGCGCCATGACCTCCCGCACACTGTCCAGTGCCCGTTGGCGGCGGTCGCGGGCGAGCGGGGTGCCGGTAACGAAGAACAGGGACGCCATGCAGCGATTCCCAGCCAAGCCAGTGGGTCCGTCCAGCAGACGGGCATCACTGGCGTCAATCGTGCCGCGCTCCAGCCAGACGCCGGGTACCGCGATGTGCTGCTGAAAATGCCCCTGCGCAAAGGGCTGATTGGCATGTGGCAGGCCCAGAGCGGTCACGTCCCACCCCATCAGTTCGGCGCCGGGCGCCAGGTTCATGGTGAGGCGGTTTTCGGCCAGGCAGCCGCTGTAGCACAGGGCTTCGAGCGGCAACCACTCCAGCCGCGCCCCGGGTTCCAGTTTTAGATGGGTGTTTTGCAGTGCCGTGAGACCGTTGGAGCGGTAGAAGCGGGTGGCGCCGGGGGTCGTGATCAGACCATGGGCTCCGGCGTGGGCGTGCACTGAAATGTCCAGCGTGTCGCCACCCACCAAACCGCCGGGCGGATGCACCAGCACGTTATGGCAAATGACGTCTCCCTCAGGATAGAGGCTTTGCAGAATCCGCAGAGGCCCGCTGTGCGTGTGGCGTGCCACGGTGCGGGCGGACTCCACGCGGTAATCCAGCTGCAGTTGGGCGTGCCATGACATGGAAGCTATTGACTCACTCGCCCTGCGAGCCGCGGTGGGCCCAACCAGTGGTGCGTTTTTCAATGGCGCTGAACAGCTCGTACATCACCATCGACATGGCACCAATCACCACCAGCCCGGCAAACGCCAATGCCAGACGCTGCTGTGAGCCAGCGCTTTGCATCAGGTAGCCAATTCCGGAGTCGCCCGCCGTCATTTCGGCCAGCACGGTACCCACAAAGGCCAGCGTGATGGACACCTTGAGTGAGGCAAAGAAATAGGGCATGGAGCGTGGCAGCCCCACCTTGACCAGTACGTCGATACGCTTGGCACCCAGCACCCGCAGCACGTCTTCCAGCTCGGGCTCCAGCGTGGCCAGACCGGTGGCCATGTTGACAGTGATGGGAAAGAAGGAGATCAAAAAAGCCGTGAGGATGCCCGGCCCCACGCCAATGCCAAACCATACGATCAGGATGGGCACGATGGCCGCCTTGGGCACCGCGTTAAAGCCCACCAGCAGCGGGTACACCGCCACATACACCATTCGCGACGAGCCCACCAGAAAACCCAGCAGCACGCCCACCACTATGGAAATGCCAAAACCCACCATGGTGACCCAAAAAGTTTTCCAGGCCGCCTCGGCTATGGGGCTGGCGAACTCGCCCATGGCCTGGGCGATCGCCAGCGGCGCGGGAAAGATGAACTCGGCAATCGAAAAGACGCTGCACACCAGCTGCCACAGCCCGACCACGATGGCCAGAAGCACGAAAGGCGCCCAGCGCTCCATTTGCTTGTTGCTCATGCTGCAGCTCCCGTCGCGCTGGCCCTATTGCGCACCGCGCCAATGTGGCTGCGCAACGCGTGCACGATGTCGGTAAATTCTTCGGTGTAAGTGATCTCCAGATCACGCGGGCGCGGCAGGTCGATTGCGCGCTTGACCACAAAGCGCCCCGGGCTCTTGCTCATCACATACACGGTGTCGGCCAGGAAGACGGACTCGCGCAGGTCGTGCGTGACCAGAATGACGTTGAACTGCTGCTCGGTCCACAGGTCGCGCAGGATGCCCCACAACTCTTCGCGTGTGAAGGCGTCCAGCGCGCCAAAGGGTTCATCCAGCAGCAACATTTTGGGCTCGTGAATCAGCGCGCGGCAGATGCTGGCGCGCTGCTGCATGCCGCCCGAAAGCTGCCAGGGAAACTTGTCTTCGTATCCCGCCAGGCCCACCTTTTGAAGCAACGCTCTGGCGCGCGCTTCAAACTCCTTGCGCTGCGCTTTGAACTGGCTGCGGTAGGGCTCCACAATCTCTAACGGCAGCAGCACGTTATCTACCGTGGTGCGCCAGGGCAGCAGTGACGGCGCCTGAAACGCCATGCCCGATATTTTGAGCGGCCCCGTGACCGGCTGGCCGTCAATCTGGATGGTGCCGCGCGACGGCATCTTCAAGCCGGTAGTCAGCTTCATGAAGGTGGACTTGCCACAACCCGAAGGGCCCACGATGGCGATGAACTCGCCCTGTCGCACTTGCAGATCAATGGCCTCTACGGCAAAGTGGTTGGCAGCAAGCAGTTCATTGTTGTAGGCCAGCCAGACGTCCTGAAAGTGGACGAATGGCCGATGGGCGAGAGGGGGAATGCTCATGCCGGTGTGTGCGCAAGACTATTTTTTGACGGGCAGTACATTGAGTTCAGCCGCAGAGGGTAGAAACGAGCCGTTCCACACTGCATCCGGGCTGACGCGGGTTTTGGTGTTGAAAGCGTCGGACACCTGGCTGGCCATCAAAGCAAGGCGCGGGCCTTTAACCTGGCCAAAACCCTCAGCACGGGCATCGGCCGTGTTGATGGCCGTGTCAATCGCCAGCTGCAGGCGGCGGGTTTCCAGCGGCACGTTGAGAATGCCGTCGCGCTGCTTGACATAGTCGATGGTGGCCTCGGGCTTGGCAAAAACATCTTTCATACCCTTGGTGGTGGCCAACAAAAAGGCTTTCACGGCGGCTGGATTTTCTTTGATGAGTTTGGGTGAGGCAATGATCACGTTGCCATAGAGCTTCACGCCATAGGCTGCATAGGGCAGCACCACCACGTCTTCGGCCTTGACGCCACGGGCTTCCAGGTTGAGCAACGAGGTAAAGGTAAAGCCGGTGATGGCGTCCACCTCACCACGGGCCAGCATGGTTTCGCGCAACTGCGGGTCCATGGCGGTCCATTGCACGTTGGTAATGTTGTTGGCCTTGGCAAAGATGGGAAAGGCCCGGCGGCCCGCGTCAAACACGGGTGCACCGAATTTTTTACCCGACAAATCGGCGGGCGTCTTGATGCCCGACTTCTTGAGCGCCATGACGGACGCGGGCGTGCTGTTGTAAACCATCATGATGGCCACCGGTTTGTTGGGTGCGTCGGGGTTGTTGGCGTGGAATTCCATCAACGCGGCCATATCGGCAAACCCCATGTCATAGGTGCCAGAGGCCACACGCGTTACCACACCCCCGGAACCATTGCCTGCATCTACGGTGACGTCCAGCTTGGCGTCCTTGTAGTAGCCCTTGGCCAGCGGCGTCAGAAAGAGGGCGGCAGGGCCTTCAAAACGCCAGTCCAGCTGGAACTTGATGGGGGTGATCTGCGCAAGGGCCGAGCCCGTAGAAAGGATGGCCAGAACGGTAATGGTGGCTTTGAGAAGACTGCGTTTTTTCATGGAAGCTCCAGCGGGGGGGGGCTGAGAAAGAAGGTACGAACAAGGACCATGCAAGAACGGTGCCTATGGGACTGTCGGCTTCAGTAAATCGACCAGCGTGCGTGCAATGACTTTGGTCGCACGGCGAAGGTCTTCCAGGTCCAGCCGCTCGTCGGCGCGTTTGGCATTGGACTCCAGCACCGTGCGCGGGCCCGCGCCATAAATAACGCCCGGAATACCGGCTTCGCAGAACAAGCGCACGTCGGTGTAGAGCGGGGTGCCCAACACCGGTATGGGTTCGCCAAACACTTGCGCACCGTGCTTTTGAATGGCATCCACCAAGGGCTTGTTGCCCGGCAGTGGCTGCAGGGCACGGGCCAGCAGAATGCGCTTGATATCAACGGCGACGCCGGGCGTGCGGGCGGCTGTTTCTGTAATCAGCGTGCGCAGGCCTGCTTCCACTTTGGTGGGGTTTTCTTCGGGGATCATGCGGCGGTCGAGTTTGAAGGTGACGCGTCCGGGAACCACGTTGGTATTGGTGCCGCCTTCAATGGTGCCGATATTCAGGTAGGGGTGTGTGATGCCCTCAACCTGGGATGTGATCTGCTGGTAGAGCGTGTTTTGCGCATACAGGGCCGTGAGAATGGTGTTGGCCGCCTGCAATGCATCGACGCCCGAGGTCGGAATGGCGGCGTGGGCTTGTCTGCCGTGCACCGTGACTTCCATTTGCAGGCAACCGTTGTGGGCGGTGATGACCTGGTAGCTGAACCCGGCGGCCACCATCAAATCGGGGTGAATGATCTTGTGCGCCAGCAGCCAGGCCGGGCCCACTTCGCCACCAAATTCTTCGTCGTAGGTGAACAGCAATTCGACGCTGCCATGGACAGGTTTGACCACGGCTTCCAGCGCACGCACGGCAAAGGAATAGGTGGAAAAATCGCACTTGCTGACCGCCGCCGCACGGCCATAGATCTTGCCGTCTTCGATCTCACCGCCGTAGGGGTCGTGCGTCCAGCCTTCACCGGGTGGCACTACGTCGCCATGGGCATTGAGTAGCACGGTTTTTCCCGCGCCATATTTGCGACGCACCACCAGATTGGTGATGGTTTCCAACCCGGCGGCGTGCACTTCGGCCTCGGGCACCGCATACTTTTCTACTTCGAAACCAAAGCCCTGTAGCAATTCGGCTGCACGCTCGGCGTGGGGCGCGTTGTTGCCGGGTGGCGTGTCGGTAGGAACACGAATGAGTTCCTGCAAAAACTTCACTTGTTCGTCAAAGTGCGCGTCGATCCAGGTGTCCAGTTGTTCGTAGGCGTTCATGGGGTTATTTCTTGTAAAAGCAAAGAAAAGGCTTCGATCGCGAGTTGCATGTCATCACTGGTGGTGGACTCCAGTGGGTTGTGGCTGATGCCGGAGTTCTGTCCCCGCACAAACAGCATGGCCTGGGGCATCACTTCGTGCAGCTTCATGGCGTCGTGGCCCGCGCCGCTGGGCATGCGGTGCAGGGGCACGCCCAATGCAGATACTGCCCGTTCCCAGTGCGCCTGCCAGGCGGGCGCGCTGGGCGCGGCGCTGGCACGCATGGTCTCGGTCAGGGTGTGGTGCACACCTCGTCGTGTGCAGATGGCGTCGAGTTCGGCCAGCACGTCAGCAGTCAGGTGGTCGCGTTGCGCGTTGTTGGGCGCGCGCAGGTCCAGTGAAAACTGGCAGCGGCCTGGCACTACGTTGATGGAGCCGCCGGGTACTTGCAGAATGCCCACGGTTCCCACCGAGTCACCATCGGCCGCAGCCCGTTGTTCCACAAACAGCATCAGCTCCGCGACCGCAGCGGCGGCGTCGCGGCGGCTGTTCATCGGTGTGGTGCCGGCATGGCTGGCCATGCCAATCACCGCGCCCTGGTAGCGCACGCTGGCGTTGATGGAGGTGACGATGCCCAGTGGAATATCCAGTGCGTTGAGCACGGGTCCCTGCTCGATGTGCACTTCCACAAAGCCCAGATAGTCGACAGGATTGCGCTTCAGCCCGGTAATGTCCGCCGGGTTGAGCCCCGCGTGAACCATGGCTTGGCGCATGCTGATGCCGTCGGCGTCCAGCTGCTCTAGCCACGCGGGATCAAAGTCGCCCGTCAATGCGCTGGATCCCAAAAATGTCGCCTTGTAGCGCTGGCCTTCTTCCTCGGAAAAGGCCACTACTTCCAGCGCGAACGGCAGCCGATGGTTTTGGCCGTGCAACGCGCGTACCACGGCCATGGGCACAAAAATACCCAGACGACCATCGTATTTGCCCCCGTTGCGAACGGTATCAAAGTGGCTCCCGGTAAGAAGCGTTGGGAATGTTTTAGAGCTGTAGAGCGCGTCAGAACTAGGCAAGTAGCTACTATTTTCATAGCGCCCCACCACGTTGCCCACGGCGTCGATGGCCACGCTGTCAAAACCGCAGTCGCGCATTTGCTGTGCAATCTGCGCGGCGCACGCCCGATGGGCATCGGTAAGGTAAGTCACGGTGAGCTGCCGCTGCGCGGCATATTCGGGCTCGGAGTGCTGGGCCAAGGCTTCATGCCAGTCCCACACGTCATTGCCCTGATCGGGGGCTGCGCCGAACAGGTCGTTCAGGCGAATCTCCACAATGCGGTGGATGTTGCGCAGGCACTCCTGCCGCTCGAATTCTGGGTGGCCGTGAACGCGGCGCTCAAAAGCAGCAATGATCTCGGCCTTGGTCAAGCCCGTGCCGCGCGGACCGCGCACGGCCAGGATGAACGGAAACCCAAAGCGGGCGTTGTAGTCGCGATTGAGTTGTTGGATCCTCTCGAACTCGTGGGGCGTGCAGTGGGTCAGGCCGGCCTGGCTTTGCTCGTTGCTGGATTCAGCGGTGAGGCTGTTGTCCACCATGGTTTTTCCAGCCAGCTCGGGGTGGACACGAATCAGCGCCAATTGCGCATCGACGCCAGCCGCGTTGAGGGCACGCACCATCGCGTATTTGAGTTGTGCTAGCGAATGAAAGGGTCGCTGGGCCAGCGCTGTTCGCGGTATCCAGTGGGAGTGCTCGTACAGTCCGCCCAGCAAGGTGGCGGCCACATCCAGTGGCGCCTGGTTGAGTTGAGTCAGCGTAATGGGCATGGCTGCGTTACTCCTGATAGGGGTGCGTGGCTTTCCAGTGCCGTGCGATGTCCAGACGGCGGCACACCCACACCTGTTCATGGCTGGCCACGTAATCCAGAAAACGCTGCAGTGCGGTGATGCGCCCTGGGCGGCCCAGCAGGCGGCAGTGCATGCCGATGCTCATCATGGCGGGCTGGTTGAGGCCCCCATTGCGGGTGTCGGGGTCGCCTTCCGCGTAGAGCACATCAAACGTGTCCTTGAGGTACTGAAAGAACGGATCGGCGTATGAATAACCCTGGGGCAGGGCGAAGCGCATGTCGTTGCAATCCAGCGTGTACGGGACGATGAGTTGGGGTACTTTGGTGCCGTCGGTTTTCTGCACCTGCATCCAGAACGGCAGGTCGTCGCCGTAGTAGTCGCTGTCGTATTCAAAACCACCATAGTCGGCCACCAGGCGGCGGGTGCGCGGGCTGTCGCGGCCGGTGTACCAGCCCAGGGCTCTTTGGCCGGTGAGCTTCTGTATGGCGTCCATACCCCGCTGCATGTGTTCGCGCTCGGTGGCTTCATCCACGTTCTGGTAATGAATCCAGCGCCAGCCGTGGCAGGCAATCTCGTGGCCCAGTTCCACCAATTCGGCGGTCAATTCGGGATGGCGCTCCAGCGCCATGCCCACGCCAAATACGGTCAACGGCAGGCCCCGCTTTTCGAACTCGCGCAGGATGCGCCACACGCCCGCACGCGAACCGTACTCGTAAATGCCTTCCATGCTGATGTGGCGGTCCGGGTAGCTGGCCGGGTTGAACATTTCGGACAAAAACTGTTCCGAGCCAGCGTCGCCATGCAGCACGCTGTTTTCGCCGCCTTCTTCGTAGTTCAAGACAAACTGCACGGCCAAGCGCGCGCCGTTGGGCCACTGCGCATGCGGCGGATTTTTGCCGTAGCCAATGAGGTCGCGTGGATAGGGCTGGGTGGAGTCGTAGTGCTTCATGGTGACGTTTTGACTGGGGTGTTCGGGATGAGCGTCAGGGCCTCTTCGACGTTGCACAAATGCGCGTCCATCAGCTGCAGAGCGAGCGCTTCGTCACGCGCCTCCAAAGCCTTGACGATGGCGCCATGCTCCTCATGGGAGTGCTCGGCAGAACTGGAGGACTGGTACATCAGCGTGATGAGCGCGCAGCGCGAGAGCAGGTCCATCAGCAAGTGGGCCAGCACATCGTTGCCCATGAGCTGCGCCATGCGAACATGAAAGTCACCCAGAAGCACGGTGCGCCCGGGCACATCGCCGCGCTCCACGGCTGCGTTCTCATGGGCAATGTGCTCTTTCAGTGCATCAATCTGGGCTTGTGTGGCGCTCTGGATGAACTCGCGTGTCATGCCGGCCTCCAGCATGCGGCGCACGGCAAATACTTGCTTGGCCTCGACCACTGAAGGGGCCGCCACAAAGGCGCCGCGTGCAGGTTCCATCCGGATCAGACGGTTCTGCGACAGCTTGAAAAGTGCCTGGCGAATGAGGGTGCGCGAGACGCCGAACTGATCGGCCAGCGTCTGCTCCACCAGTTTGGCGCCTGGCTGCAGCCGGTGTTCTACGATGGAGCGGGTGAGCGTTTCGACGATGAAGCCAGTGGTGGTGGAGTCCATGCAGGCATGATAGCTGCAAAGCCAAAAAGTGTATACACTTTGAATGCATCAACGGAAGGAAATGGCCATGGGCTTGAGCACACACGTACTGGATACCATGCACGGCACCCCGGCAGCGGGAATGCAGGTGGCGCTGTACACCACACAGGATGAGCAGGCCGCACTGGTCAAGCGTTTTGTGCTGAATCAGGACGGCCGCAACCCCGAAGGCATGCTGTACGACAACGCCAGCCTGAAACCGGGTACCTACCGGCTGGTGTTTGATGTGGCAGGGTATTTCAAGGATCGCGGGGTGGCGCTACCTGAACCCAATTTTTTGAACCGAGTCAGTCTGGACTTTGGCGTAGCCCATGCGGACCAGCACTACCACGTGCCGCTCTTGGTGAGCCCCTGGAGCTATTCCACTTACCGGGGGTCTTGAGCGATTGTCGGGCGTCGCAGCGTAAGAATTACAACTGGCCTTCGCTCAGGGTGTCGAGCTGAAAGCGGCCGCTTTTGTGCCAGAGCCATGTGTCGGTGTAGGTGACACGGCCCAAGAGCACAGGAGCCGGGTAGGGGGCCGCCTGACGAACTGAGCGTTCAATCTCCGCCATGACTTCGGGCGCCTGGCTTGGAGCGCGCATCCAGTTGATACCTGTGACATTGCCACGACCGTCGATTTCCACCTGCAGCACACCCACAGCGTAGAGCAGAGGGGGCATTTTTCCGGTGTAGATGCGTGAACCATTGCGCGCATACAAGTGCGCGGCTGCATCACGGCGGTAATCCCGCGGCGTGCGGGCATCAGAGACCTTTCCGGTATAAGCCTCAGGAAGTGCCACCGCCACCTGGGACTGCTGGGGCACCACGGGTATGACCATTACCACGGGCGGTGCTTCGACTGGCTTGGAGGCGCAGCCCGCAACGATGGTGGCGATGCTGGCCCACAAGCCAGCGAGCTGCAGTGTTTTGCGTGATGTTTGGAGTGTCATGGTGCGTGTCCGCGCAGTTGAGCGAAGGCATACTGTGCCTGAAGTTGGCACTGATTGTGCGGGTTTTTGTGTTTTAAAGGTATCTGATTGTGACTTTGACATCGCGATTCCTGCAGCGGCTCGCACACGAGCCTGCGGTGCTGGTGACGGTGCAATCCACCCGGGGCTCCGTGCCGCGTGAGGCGGGTGCCTGGATGGCGGTCTTCGCCAACGCCACTGTTGGCACCGTCGGGGGTGGGCGTCTGGAACTGGACGCCATCGCCCACGCACGACTTTGCCTGAGTCAGGGCCTGGTCGATGCAGTCGTTCGCTATGCGCTGGGTCCCAGCCTTGGGCAGTGTTGCGGTGGTGAAGTGTTTTTACAGTTCGAGCGCGTTGCCGCGCGGGACATCGCGGCGCTGGAGGTTCGTCTTGTCAGCCAACATGTTCCCGTGGCCTTGTTTGGTGGTGGCCATGTGGGGCATGCCCTGGTGCAGGTACTGGGGAATCTGCCCATGAATGTGGTGTGGATTGACAGCCGGGACGAGGTGTTCGGCCCTGGATTCGACGGCTGGGAGTTGCCTGCCAATGTGCGCTGCGAACATTCCGACCCGGTGCAGGCCGCAGTTGCCGATCTGCCAGCCGGCGCGCGTGTACTGATCATGAGCTTCAGCCATGCCGAGGACCTGGATGTGGTCGCCGCCTGTCTGGCGCGGCAGCGCAAGCGGGGTGATTTGCCCTATGTGGGCCTGATTGGCAGCAAGACCAAATGGGCCTCTTTCCGCCAACGGCTCCAGGCCCGGGGCTTTGGCGAGGCGGAGATGATCCACATAACCTGCCCCATTGGGGTGCCCGGTATTGCGGACAAGCGCCCCGAAGTGATTGCGGTGGGCGTTGCGGCCCAACTCTTGCAAGTGCCTCAAGACTAGATAAAGTGTATACACTTTGCGTTCTAGCCAAGGAGAACACCCCGCATGGAAAGCTACCTTCTCGACTGGGCCAACCTGCTGTTGCGCTGGGTCCACGTCATCACCGCCATTGCCTGGATTGGCTCGTCGTTCTATTTTGTCTTTCTGGACAGCAGCCTCACGCCGCCGGTCGATGAGGACCTGAAGCGCCAGGGCGTGAGTGGCGAACTGTGGGCCGTGCATGGGGGCGGTTTCTACCATCCGGTGAAGTTCGCCGGGGCGCCGCCGCAGTTGCCAGCCAACCTGCACTGGTTTTACTGGGAGAGCTACAGCACCTGGCTGACCGGGTTTTCGCTGTTCACCGTGTCCTACCTCTGGAGCGCGGGCACCTACCTGATTGACAAGTCGGTGATGGACTGGGCGCCCTGGGCTGGCATTTCCGTTGCACTGGCGTTTCTGGTGGTGTTCTGGGTGGCTTATGACGTTATTTGCCGCACCTTTGGGCAGCGCAAAAATGGCGAGGCCATTGTGGGTGCGCTGGTGGCCGTGCTGGTGTGTATTGCGGCCTGGCTGGCCTGCCACTGGTTTGCGGGCCGGGCAGCGTTCTTGCTGGTGGGCGCCATGATGGCCACGAGCATGAGCGCCAACGTCGCCCACTGGATCATTCCGGGCCAGCGCAAGATGGTGGCTGCCATCAAGGCGGGCCTGCCGGTTGACCCTATTTATGGGAAGCGCGGCAAGCAGCGCAGCGTGCACAACACCTACTTCACGCTGCCGGTGCTGTTTGCCATGCTTAGTGGGCATTACAGCTTTACCTACACCCACCCGCAAAACTGGCTGGTGCTGGTGCTGATGATGTTTGCCGGTGCGGCCATTCGCCAGTTCTTTGTGCTGCGCCATGGCTTCAAGCTGGGGCGCAACACGCACCCCTGGCCTTACGCGCTAGCCGGTGTGGTGGTCATTCTGGGCACCATCGTCTGGCTAAAGCCCACGCCCGTCGCAGGGCAAACTGCTATGAATTCAGGAGCTTCCAGCGCAGTAACAACGCGGGCTAGCGACCCAATTGGCTATCAATCGCTGCAGCCAGTGCTGGCGCAGCGTTGTTACCTGTGTCACGGCGCCGAGGTACAGATGAAAAACGTGCGGCTGGATTCGCCCGAAGGCGTAAAGCTGCATGCGCAGGCTATGTACCAGCAGGTGGTGGCGACCAAAATCATGCCCATGAACAACGCCACCGGCATAACGGACGCCGAGCGGGGTTTGATCAAGCAGTGGTTTGAGGCCGGGGCCAGGGTCAACTAGAACCAAGATGGTTGAATGCAGGCCGGTCTTCCCCAGTCCACTCATGAGACGGGGTGGGTCTTGAGGTAGGCACTCACAGCCTGGCCGATGGTTGCGAAAAACCGCTCCTCCCCCAGCCGGGAAAAAAGACCGAAGCGCTTGAGCTTGTCTTTCACCGGGTCCTTCAACTCGGCAAAACACAGTTCAATGCCCGCAGCGCGCAGGGCGGCGTCCAGCTCGTCCAGCATATCGGCGGCGGTGATGTCGACGCTGGTAATCGGTTCGGCGCCGACGACGAGCCGGCGCACCGGATCGGGCGATGTCGCCACCGCGTCCAGCACACGGTCCCGAAAAAGTTCGGCATTGGCGAAGAACAGGGGTGCATCCCAGCGGAACAACACCAGTCCTGACACGATGCGGGCGTCCGGGTAGCGTCGGATGTCATGGTAGCCCTTGATGCCATCAACCCGCCCCAGGACGGCCGAGTGGGGACGCCACCCGTCCCATAAAAATTCGATAACAGCGGCCACGATGGCCAGCCCAATACCCGGAATGGCCCCCAAAATTGCGACGCCCAGCATGCAGCCGATGGACAACCAGAATTCCCAGCGCTGGATCCGGTAAATTCTGCGCAGATCCGTGACTTCGATCAACGCAATGGCCGACGCGATGACGACGGCGGCCAGCGTGGCGGTCGGCAGGTTCCGCAGCAAGCCCGGCGCGACGATCAGCAGCACGGCCACTGCGACGGCCCCGACCACGCCCGTCAACTGCGTTTTGGAACCAGCAGCCATTGCCACGGGTGTGCGCGATGCGCTGGCGCTGATCGGGAAGCCCTGAAACAAACCGGCCACCAGATTGGCGGCGCCAAGCCCCACCATCTCCTGATTGGCGTTGACGTGGGTACCGGAGCGCGCGGCGTAGGTGCGTGACAGAATGCTGGTGTCGGCAAACGAGACGAGTGCAACAGTGAGGCCACCCAGTAAGACGGGGACCATGTCACCCGGCGTGATCAAGGGCAATGCAAAGCCCGGCAAGCCCTGCGGAAGCGAACCCAGCACCACCACACCGGTGCGCGCTGACAGGTCCAGCACGGAGACCGCGACCGTGGCGCCCACCACCGCAACCAGGATACCGGGCAGGCGCCGACTGCGCCTGAGTATCCAGATGACCGCCAGTGTGCCGGCCCCGAGTACGAGCGTGGCCATATGGGTCTTTCCTTCCAGGATTGCTTCGCCAAAGCCGCGCAATCCGCCAAAGTAGCCGTCTCTTTCCACGGCAAAGCCAAAAAGGGCGGGCAATTGACTGAACAGCACCGTCAGCGCGATGCCGTTCATGTACCCATAGCGGATGGGCTTGGAGAGCAGCTCGGTGACAAAACCCAGCCGGGCGACGCCTGCCACGATGCACAAGAGTCCGGAGACCACGGCCATCATTCCCGCCAGAGCAATGGCGCGCTGGGGGTCCCCCGCGGACAAAGGCAGCACGACTGCGAGTATCAGCGCAACCAGCGAAGAATCAGGCCCCAGCACGAGCACCCGGCTCGGACCAAACAGCGCATAGGTCAGCAGGCCGAAGATGGTGGCGTAGAGACCGCAAATGGCCGGCACACCGGACGCGACTGCATACGCGATACCCACCGGGACAAGCACGGTAGTCAGCGCCAGACCGGCCACCACGTCATTGCCCAGCCAAGCGGGTTCGTAGTTGCGCAAGGTGTCCAGTCCGGGCAGCCAGCGCCTCAGCCCCGTTTGTTGTGCCATTCCGCTCGGGCGTGCAATGCGCCCCGGCTCCAATGGGGCCGGTGAACGGTCGGAATGGGTCATCGTTGCTCGCCCCGCTATAGCGTCTGGCGGGCGAGCTGCACGGCCAGCGCGTTGTGCCGCTCCA
>JAYTRR010000124.1:0-4850 GCA_043746005.1 Burkholderiales bacterium | reverse complement strand
TTGTTGCAAGCCGAAATGAAAGCCAAAGGCATCCTCGGCCCCGAGGGCCACCCCCTCTCCCGCCCGCCTGCGGTGGAGGCCGAGGCCGCCCAGCGCGCTATCGCCATCGCCGACGTGCTCAACGTGCTGCTCTACATCGTGCATGTGTCATGCGCCGAAAGCGCCGAGGCGATCGCCCGTGCCCGCGCCCGGGGCCAGCGGGTTTGCGGCGAGGTGCTGGCCGGCCATTTGACGGTAGACGACAGCGTTTACCGCTCGCCCGACTTTGCCTTTGCCGCCGGCCATGTGATGAGCCCGCCGTTTCGGCCCAAGGGCCATGCCGAGATGCTGTGGCGTGGCCTGCAGGCCGGCTATCTGCACACCACCGCCACCGACCACTGCACCTTTTGCGCGGCACAAAAGGCGGCGGGCATCGACGACTTCAGCAAGATCCCGAACGGCTGCGGCGGGGTGGAGGAGCGCCTGGGCGTGCTGTGGCACGAGGGCGTCAACGGCGGCCGGCTGACGCCGAGTGAATTTGTCGCCATCACCTCGGCCAACGCCGCCAAGTTGTTCAACATCTACCCCAGGAAGGGCTGCATCGTCGAAGGCGCCGATGCCGACCTGGTGCTGTGGGACCCGGCCGCGAGCCAGACCTTCTCGGTCAAGACCCAGCGGTCTCTGGGTGACTTCAACATCTTCGAGGGCCGCAGCGTGCTGGGCCGGCCCAGCCACACCGTCAGCGGGGGTCGGGTGGTGTTTGCCGACGGCGACTTGCGCGCGGTGCGCGGTGCCGGCCAATATGTCAAGCGGCCGGCGTTTGGCACGCAGTTTGATGCTTTGGCGCGCAAGGCCGCGCTGGCCGCGCCGACCGCCGTGTCCCGCTGAAACCTCTCAAACCAGCCGCGCAGACCGAAGCACGCCGCCCCTGAAATCCGCCTGGAGCCCGCCATGGACATGAAAACCCGTACCCTGCCCGAAAAACTGCAAAGCCTGCGCGTCAACGGCCCGCGCCTGTGGGACAGCCTGATGGAGCTGGCGCAGATTGGTGCCACCGCCAAAGGCGGCGTCTGCCGCCTGACCCTGACCGACCTGGACAAACAAGGCCGCGACCTGGTCAGCCGCTGGGCGGTAGAGGCCGGCATGACGGTGACGATCGACAAGATTGGCAACGGCTTCTTGAGACGCGCGGGCCGCGACAACAGCCTGCCGCCAGTGATGACCGGCAGCCACATCGACACCCAGCCGACCGGCGGCAAGTTCGACGGCAACTACGGCGTACTGGCCGGGCTGGAGGTGGTGCGTACCCTCAACGATGCCGGTGTCATCACCGAAGCGCCGATTGAGGTGGCCTGGTGGACAAACGAGGAAGGCTCGCGTTTTGTGCCGGTGATGATGGGCTCGGGCGTGTTTGCCAAGGCCTTCACGCTAGAGCACGCCTATGCCGCCACCGACACCGAGGGCAAGACCGTGAAGGGCGAGTTGGAGCGCATCGGCTACATCGGTACCCAAGAGCCCGGCGACCACCCAATGGGTGCGTATTTTGAAACTCACATCGAGCAAGGCCCGGTGCTGGAAGACAACGATGTGGCGATCGGCGTAGTCAGCGGCGTGCTGGGCATCCGCTGGTTCGATTGCACCGTGACCGGCATGGAAGCCCACGCCGGCCCCACACCCATGGCGCTGCGCAAGGACGCCATGCTGGCCGCCACGCGCATCATGCAAGACGTGGTGGCAGCAGCCCACCGCCACCCGCCACACGGGCGCGGCACCGTGGGCATGGTGCAGGTGTTCCCCAACAGCCGCAACGTGATTCCGGGTCGCGTTAAATTTAGCATCGACGTGCGCAACAGTACCGACGCACTGGTGGACCAGATGGCCGACGAGGTGAAAGCCTTTGCCGCCACGGTGGCCCAGGAGCATGGTGTGGACGTGAAGATAGAGATGGTGTCGAGCTACTCGGCCATTGGCTTTCATGCCGACTGCGTAGACGCTGTGGCCCGCGCCGCCAAAAAGTTGGGCTACAGCAACATGCCGGTTGTTTCTGGCGCTGGGCATGACGCCGTTTACATGGCCAAGTTGGCCCCCGCCGGCATGATCTTTATTCCCTGCAAAGACGGCATCAGCCACAACGAGATTGAGGATGCCAAGCCCGAGCACATCACTGCCGGTTGCAATGTGTTGCTGCATGCGATGTTGGAACGGGCTGGGGTGGTTTAGCCCTCTAGCTCCCGCCTTATTGGGCAAGCAGCTAAGGCCTAGAATCGACCAAGCGGCGCTGAGGCGCCTTCTTTTGTACGTTTGACCGATTCTTTGAACCCATGCCCTCACCTACCTCCACTTACGCGCCGCGCTTGAAAAGAATTTCCGCGAAAAGTTTGCCGTAAGCCCGAACATTGGCACCCCGCGAACATTCACCTGCTGGCAATCAAACACCACAAGCAGTTGGCGTTTGATTTCACACATTAAACACACTGTGCTTGCGGCTCGTTCTATGCCCCGCGCCACCTGCCCCCGCTGCCTGCGCCCCCAAAGCACCTGCATTTGTCAGTGGATCACCCCTACGCCGCACGCCACCGAGGTGCTGATCCCAGCGCTTGCCGCGACTGGCGTTGGAAGAGGTGCCCGCTGGCCGCTACGCGATTCGCAAGGCGCACAAGCCGGAGCAGATATCTACGCTGGAAGCCATTAGTGGGTCGTTTTGGGCCCAACTGCATCGTACGGGGGGGGGTAATTTTTTTTCATGGTCTGGCTCCAGGTTTTTGTTGGATCGGTTCGCCATAATGCTGCACGCGCAGGCGCAAACCCAACCGCTGCTGATCGGCGCGGAGGACGACTGGGCGCCTTTTTCAAGCGCGGAGAATGGACAGCCCACGGGCATGGCGGTGGATATCGTTCGTGCCATTTTTTCCGATGCTAATATCCCCATCAAACTGGTTTCCCTTCCCTATGCCCGGTGCATGCACGAGACCAAGTCCGGGCGATTGGCGGGCTGCTTTGATACGCTGCCTGACGCACAGATGCTGCGCGATTACCTGTTTCACGCCAAGCCGCTTTTTTCTGACCCTCTGCTGATTCTGGCCCGGGCAGACAGGCCGGTTACCTCGGTTCAGGTGCGGGATCTTGAAAACACCCGCGTGGTGATCACCCATGGCTACAGCTATGGGGATGAATTTGAAAGCAACAACAAAATTCAGCGGATCGACGGCGTGGCCGATATCAGCAATCTGCGCATGCTGGCTGCGGGTCGTGCTGACTATGCGATCGTTTATCAGCGCATCCTGCGGCACCAGTTGCGGAGCAAAGGCCACGATCTTTCTGGACAGCTGAAGACGGTGGGTCAACTGTCTGAGGCCAAGTTATACCTTTCGTTTTCACGCAACTGGGCCGATATGCCCGGCGTCATTGAGCGATTCAACGCAGCCCATGCCCGCCTGGCGCGCAATGGTGCCATCGCGGCTATCCACAAGAAGTGGGACTAAAAACAACCGCGTCAGGTGCCTGCAGGCCACGCCTGTGCCAATGCGAAAACCGAGTTTGGCACGGTGGGCCGGTGTGCCGTCTGCTTGGGTTTCTGGAATACGCCCTTCTGGGGGGTCTTGCGTTCCTCCACCTGAAAACCCTTGGCGCGCTGCTCGGCGGCCAGCCTCTGCAGGCTGATGGTCTTCATGTAGGTCACCACTGTGGACTGCAGTGCGTCCCACAGGTCCTGCGTCATGTCCTGGGCACTTTGCGATCCTTCGCGCTGCGTGCTCGTGCCACGGTCATCGGAGTGGTCTTCAATAGCGCCAATGATGTCCGCCACGGTAATGGCAGCAGCGCTCTTGGCCAGTGCATAACCCCCACCCGGGCCGCGGGTGCTTTCCACCAGCCCCTGCTGACGCAGACGGGCAAACATCTGCTCCAGGTAGGACAGAGAAATTCGGTGGCGCAGCGCGAGGTCCACCAGCGGCACGGGGTGGGAACTTTCGCGCGAAGCAAGGTCAATCATCGCGGTAATGGCAAATCTGCCTCGGGTACTGAGTCGCATGGTGGTCTCTCCTGTCAGGTAAGCACATGGGTGCCTGTGAAGAGCGAACTATACGCATTGCTTTGCTTCGTGTAAATTCGAATTTATTACAATTTAACTTCGTAAAAACCGAAGGATCACGGATGAACTTCAAACATTTGCACTACTTTTGGGTCACCGCCAGGGCGGGCGGCGTGATGCGTGCAGGCGAGCAACTGCACACCACACCGCAAACGCTGTCTGGCCAGATCAAGCTGCTGGAAGACTGGCTGGGACGCAAACTGTTCCAGAAAAGCGGGCGCAACCTGGAGCTCACAGACGACGGCCGTCTGGCGCTGGGCTATGCCGACCAGATATTTGCCCTGGGAGCGGAGCTGGAAACCGCGGTCCGCCAGGCTCACGGCGGGCAACGCGTGCTGAATTTTCGGGTCGGCGTGGCGGATTCGGTGACCAAGTCGGTGGCGTACCGGCTGCTGGAGCCGGCGTTAACCGTTGCCGAGCCAGTGCGGCTGATTTGCAGTGAAGGCAAATTTCCGGATCTGGTGTCGCAACTGGCACTGAACCGGCTGGATCTGGTAATTGCAGACGAACCCATGTCGCGGCGCATCAGCGTCAAGGCATTCAACCACCCTTTGGGCCGCACGGCCATGAGTTTCTTCTGCGCTCCCGCATTGAGAGTGAAGCTGCAGGGCGATTTTCCGGCCTGCCTGAACGACAGCCCGATGCTGATTCAGGGCGCGCAGGCGTCTGTGCGCCAGCAACTGGAGGGGTGGCTGACCCGGCACCAGATTCACCCCCAGATCATTGGTGAATTTGATGATGGCGCGCTCATGACCGCGTTTGGGCGTGAAGGGCGCGGGGT
>JAYTRR010000123.1:0-14510 GCA_043746005.1 Burkholderiales bacterium | reverse complement strand
AAGTAGGGGTAGCTGTCGCGGTATGTGTTTTCGGTATGCGAAGCGGTCAGTGCAATGTCTTGATCGTCGGTCAAAGTCTTGCGCCAATCGAGTTGCAGGTACTGTGAGCCCATGTATCGCATCCTTGCGACATTTCCATACTCGGTGGGATCTGTGCTGCCACGGCCAGCCTCGATATTCACCCCTCCTGCACGCAGGTCTATCTCCCCCGCGCCTTGGGGTGCCATACGAGTCACTAAAGCGAATCGATTGATCCGGCTCTTGCCAAAGGCATTGCGTAAACCGTCGTCGCCACGAGTATCCGCACTAACCCGGTACATCGCCGACTCATCTCCCCAGCCGATGCGAGCACCCGCATCGGTCACGCCGTTGTCGCCTGTTGTGACGCCACCTGCTGGACCAATAGTCTCCCGTACATCTCGGGAAACGATGTTGACCACCCCCAAAAAGGCTCGCGCACCATAGGCCACGGAATTGGAACCCCTTAACACCTCAATGCGGTCAACATCATCAATCGCCAGAGTTTGAAGCCCAAGACCGGCAGAACTGGAAAGAAACCCGGAATAAACAGACCGCCCATCAACAAGAACCTGAATGCGGTTGGCCCAGTCGTCGACCCGGCCATGGTAGGTGGCCATGGGGGCATCGGTCTCATACGAATTGGTTGTCTGAAATCCAGGCACCAATCGCAGCAAATCGACTACGTCTCGCGCACCCGACATGCGGATGAACTGTCGGTCCAGAATGGTCACGGCCCCCGGAGTCTCATCCAGCGGCTGCGCAAGACGGGAAACCGACAGGACAATTGGCATATCGCCCCAAAAATCCCGCTCGGTCAACGCCGACGCAGCGGTGCCCGTCTGCGCCCCCACAGGCGCAATCCTGAGTAACAACAAAAGAAAAATAAGCTTCTTGTACATAATCGTGTCTCCAACGAATACCGTGCTCTTTTTAGATTGACGCAATTTTGCACTGTGTTTCGTCATAAATTTGCCATCGCCAGTAAACAATAGCCCTATGACCGAACGTTCTGCGCCCCGAGTTATTCCCTTGTTGGATCTGCGCACCAGCACGATGCTGCCTCCGTCGGCCGCGTTTGCTGAAAACAGCCGCATTGAAGCGCATGGGTTATTGAGTGACACGCTAGGGCGCAATTTGCGGGATCTACGCATCAGCGTGACAGACCGATGCAACTTTCGCTGCAGCTACTGCATGCCCAAAGAGATTTTTGACAAGGATTATCCTTACCTGCCGCATGCGTCCCTGCTGTCCTTTGAGGAAATCACACGGATTGCACAGCAGTTTATAAACCACGGAGTGCAAAAAATCCGGCTAACGGGTGGCGAGCCTTTGCTGCGCAAGAATATCGAGATATTGATTGAACAGCTGGCAGCGCTCCGGACAGTCGAAGGCAAACCTCTGGATCTGACACTCACCACCAACGGATCACTTCTGGCGCGCAAAGCGAAATCACTGAAAGCTGCAGGCTTGCAACGCGTGACCGTCAGCCTCGACGGCCTCGACGATGCTGTCTTTCGGAGTATGAATGACGTGGATTTCCCGGTGGCGCAGGTGCTCGACGGCATACGCGCGGCGCAGGAAGCGGGGTTGGGACCCATCAAAGTCAACATGGTGGTCAAGCGGGGTACCAATGACCACGAAATCATCCCCATGGCGCGCCACTTCAAGGGAAGTGGCATTGTATTGCGGTTTATAGAGTACATGGACGTGGGCGCCACCAATGGCTGGCGCATGAACGATGTACTGCCTTCTGCAGAGGTCATTCAACTCCTTCAGACAGAACTCCCCTTGATTGCACTTGAGCCTGCAAGCGCGGGTGAGACCGCGCAACGCTGGGGCTTCGCCGATGCGTCGGGAGCACATGATGTCCAGGCGGGGGAAATCGGCGTCATTAGCAGCGTGACACAGGCTTTCTGCAGCGATTGCAATCGCGCCCGATTGTCTACCGAAGGTCAACTCTATTTGTGCCTGTTTGCAAGCCAGGGGCATGATTTGCGCAATCTGGTGCGCAATGGCTCCACAGACGAGGATCTTGCGTCCGCCATCGGCCATATATGGACGGGCCGCACCGACCGGTACTCCGAACTGCGCAGTGCCATGGCTGCCGATACGGGCAGCGGCGTTCGTCGCGTAGAGATGAGTTACATCGGCGGCTGAGCCACTTTCGTAAGAGGCTGCGCCCAATCACCCGCAGTGCCTTGCCACTGCGCCCGCGCGGTATGGGTTGCCCCAACTCCCCAACTCCCCAACGACACGCAACGCACCGAGCCCCTGCGAAGCGGCGAACGAATGAAGTACCGATCGGCAGCGGGCCATGGCCTCTTCGGCAGCCACACCGTGAAGCCCCAAGCAAAGTACCAATGTATGGTCGCTGGTCTGGCGAAGCTGAAAGTCAAATACGCTGGCCTGCTCTTCCAGAACAGTTGTCAGTGCCAAAGGCCGCAGCGTTACCAACTGCCCGTGATCACCCGTCACCACCAGCGGCGTCCTGCCGCCCCTGGACTTCAATCACCGGTAGCGGGGAACCACACATACAGCGTTCAGTTTGCATGGTGACCTGGTCGCCCAGATCGTAGCGGATCAGGGGTTGCACCGTATTCGCAAGGTTCGTAAGCACAAAGTGCACGAGAGCTCCCCAGGTGGCACCGTGGGGCTCAGGCACTCCCTACCAGTCCAGATTTCCCTCAAGTTGACCTGCAGGTTTCTTTTTCAGCCTCATCTGCCAGCAGTGCTGCGGCCGTAGGGTCAGTTGCAATCACCGTCGGGTTGAATGCATTGAGTGACGACACCAACGCATTCGTGGACTGCAAAATGGAAAAACTGCGCGTCGTTTGCGCCATCCAGGGGTTAAGCTGACGCAGACACTCCAGCGTTACGTAACGGGCAAAGTGCCCACTGGTCGCGCCGACAAAAGCAGTGCGCTCGGACAGGCATAACGGATCCATCCAGCGCGCGAGCGGCCCCGGTGCGCTGCGGCGCAGTGCTTCCAGCGCATCGTAGACCGCCATAGCTTCGTCATTTTGCACGAACATTCAGGCTGCCCACCGGTACCGGAACTCTCCCAGACCACGTACCGCCCGCGATAGGGCTTACCGATACGCGTGGGATCGCCGGTAAAAGCGCGCAGTTCATCCAGCTTCAGACGGGGATCTGTCACCCAATCGTCAAAGCGCTGCATCAACTCTTCACGCGTCACAACGGGAATTGCCGACAACAAATCACTCTCATCGCGGTCAGCGCCTTTCCTTCACGATACACAACCGAACTGCGCTGCGCAAGCGCCAGCATCTGCCGCAAACGCGTGGCCTGACGTCTAGCGATATCTGCAGGCGCAGCCTGATTGACTACCGCTATATCCATTGCCACGGCGGCCAGACGCAAGGGGTCAAACACCGGGTTCATGGAAACCTTCTGCAAAAAGAGTCGTACACGCAAGATAGAAAGGCGGCTTGGCAATGTATTGTCTTTTGTCAAGCGCCCATAAGTGAAACCAATTTCTCGTCGCCTTCTGGATTTTTTTGATTTGCATCAATCCGCAGGAAATCAGTTTTTTGCAGAATGTGGCATGCCCACAAACACTTTGCCGCTTCATCCAAGAGATGATTCCGTTCCCACGCCAGATGAATCGCCTACGGCGCGATTGGACCGCCTGTTGCACGCTGCTGGCGCGCCGTTGACCGGTGGCTTATCGCCCATTGCGCTCGCTTTGGCTGCCGCTGACTGGGCGTGGCACTTGGGTGTATCGCCAGGACGGCAGATGGAACTGGCTGCTTTGGCAAGCAAACTGACGTTGAACACCTTACGCGTGCAAGATGACCATGAAGACGGTGCTGGCGCAGCAGACGATGACCCCCGGTTCCGTCACGACGCATGGGCAACTTGGCCTTTTAGTCAGATGCGTGCTGGCTTCCGCAACGCGGAGACCTTTTGGCGCGAGGCCGCCCAGGTACCGGGCATGACCGCTCACCACAATGACATGGCCCAGTTCTTCGCGCGTCAATGGCTGGGAGCCATCGCGCCAGCCAACTGGCTCCTGACCAACCCGGTGGTCCTGCGTGATGCCATTGAAACACAAGGTGCGCATCTGCGCGAAGGAGCGATGCATTGGCTGGCCGACACCACGGGCATGCCGGAGCCTGGCGACGAGGAACCTGCCCAGCGCTTCAAAGTGGGGCACGACGTAGCCGCAACGCCCGGCAAGGTGGTGTACCGCAACCACCTGATTGAGCTCATCCAATACGCCCCTCAAACAGCCAAAGTGCATCCAGAGCCAATCTTCATCGTTCCTTCGTGGATCATGAAGTTCTACATTCTGGACCTGTCTCCACACAACTCCCTGGTTCGCTATCTTGTGGGCCAGGGGCACACGGTCTACATGCTGTCCTGGCTCAATCCTGACGCGCATGACGCTGAGTTGACCATGGACGACTACCTTCAGCTGGGTGTTCTGGATGCACTGCAAGCCATTGCTGATCGGTCAGGAAAAAACATACCTGTGCATGCCATGGGTTACTGTCTGGGAGGAACCTTGCTGTCCATGGCTGCCGCAGCATTGACTCGTATTGACGGCGTGGCGGGCAAACGCAAGCTGCCCAACCTGAAAACGCTGACCTTTCTGGCTGCACAAATGGACTTCTCGGAACCGGGCGAGTTGGGCCTGTTCATCGACGAAAGTCAGATTGGGCTGCTGGACAACACGACACGCGGCCAGGGGTTCCTGATCGGAAAGCAGATGGCCGGATCCTTCCAGTTCCTGCATTCACGCGATCTCGTCTGGACACGCCGCATGCGGGAGTACCTGATGGGCGAACGCGAACAACAAAATGACTTGATGGCTTGGAATGCCGACACCACCCGCATGCCTGCGCGGATGCACCATGAATATCTCACCTCCCTGTATTTGCACAACGCGTTGGCCACCAGCAGCTACCGGGTTGACGGCCGGACCGTTTCATTGAGCGATGTCCATCAACCGATATTTATGGTGGGCACACAGCGTGACCACATATCGCCCTGGCATTCAGTTTACAAACTGCACCACCTGTGTGACGCAAAGATCACGTTTGTACTGACCAGCGGTGGTCACAATGCCGGAATCATCTCGGAGCCAGGTCACCCGAACCGTAGCTATCAGATGGACACCCGAAAGGCGCATGGACCTTGGATAGAGGCAGATCAGTGGGCCGCTCGCGCACCACAATACGAAGGTTCCTGGTGGCCAGCCTGGCAGCAGTGGCTGGCAGAACATTCGTCACTCAAGAAAGCTGCCCGCCCGATCCCTGCACCGACAGACCTGGGCGATGCGCCGGGTGCGTATGTGATGGTACGGTACGCCGAGTGAGTGCCGGGCTCAGCCGGTCGTCGTCTCGGCGGTCAACACCGGCCCGCGGCCACTGAATCGATCCATTACGAGATAGATCACGGGCGTGATGTAGAGCGTGACGGCCTGAGAAAAAACCAATCCGCCCACCACGGCCAAACCTAGGGGTTGGCGCAACTCCGCGCCTGCGCCAAGTCCTACGGCGATGGGCAAGGCACCCATCAACGCGGCGAGCGTCGTCATCATGATGGGGCGGAAACGCAGAATGCAGGCCTCGCGAATGGCCTGCTCAGGCGGCATACCGTGGTGGCGTTGGGCGTCCAGGGCGAAGTCGATCATCATGATCGCGTTCTTTTTCACAATGCCAATCAACAGAAGAATGCCAATCATGGCAATCATGGTCAGATCCTGCCCAAACAGCATCAGCGTTCCCAGCGCACCGACCGCCGCGGACGGCAGGCCGGCCAGAATGGTCAGTGGATGGATATAGCTTTCATACAGTACGCCCAGTAGTACGTAAATCACCAAAAGCGCTGAAATGATCAACACAAGCTGGTTGCCTTGCGAACTCTGGAATACGGCCGCGTCGCCACCGTAACTGGTGATGATGGAACCCGGCAGGTTGATTGCATCCCGCGCCTTGGCAATCTGGGCAGTGGCATCACCCAATGCAGCTCCTGGCGCCAGATTGAACGACACGGTAACTGCCTGCAACTGCCCCACATGGTTGATAGACGTGGGGCCTACCGTTCGCTCCACCCTGGTGAAGGAAGCCAGTGGAATCAACGCACCCGTATTCGCACGCACATAGATACTGTTGATTGCGCTTTCGTCCAGCTTGGCCTCCGGCGCGACTTCCAGAATTACCTGGTAACTGTCGGTCGGAAGGTAAATTGTCGAGACCTGGCGTTCACCAAATGCGCCAAAGAGCGCGGTCCGGATCGCGTCAATCGAAACCCCCAGCGCGTTGGCACGATCCCGGTCAATGCGTAGCTGGGCTATTAATCCGCGCAGCTGGGCATCGCTGGTGACGTCGCGAAACAGCGGATCCGCCCTCAGCTTTTCCTGCAACTTGACCGCCCAATCATTCAGCTCATCGGCCCGCACGCTCTGAAGAATGTATTGATATTGCGCCTTGCTCGGTCGTCCCCCAAGCTGCAGATTCTGGATGGGTCTCATGAAAACACTGATGCCGGATACGTCCCGCAGTTTGCGCCGCAGTCCCTCCACGACCTGCTTCATGGGAAGCCGGTCACCGCGCGGCTTGAGCGTGATGAACATGCGCCCGGTGTTTTGTGCACCGCTGCCACCGTTGAATGAACTGACCGCGAATACGTTCGTATCCGCCCGAATCAGGGCTGCAACCCGCTCCTGCAGACGCACCATTTCAGGAAACGAGGTGTCCTCCGCCGCCTCGGTACTCACCGTAATCTGACCGATGTCTTCCTCCGGAAAAAATCCCTTCGGAATGATATTGAAAAGCCAGGCCGTCAACAGAAACGTGATGACAGCAACGCCCAACACCGTCTTGCGGTGTGACATCGCAGCATCAAGCGTGCGGGTGTAGCCGCGCAGTGTCGCATCGAACCCGCGCTCAAACAGGGTTGTCATAAATCCATGCTTTGCGCCGTGGGTCTCCGGGCGCAAGAAACGGCTGGCCAGCATGGGAACCAGAGTGAGCGAGACAAAGGCCGAAACCACAATGGACAGCGCCACGACCACCGCAAATTCATGGAACAACAGGCCGATCACACCGGGCATGAAGAAGATGGGAATGAATACAGCAATCAATGACGTGGAAATCGAGATGATGGTGAAACCCACCTCGCGTGATCCGCGTAGCGCCGCGTTGAAAGGCTTCTCCCCGTTTTCGACATGGCGCATGATGTTTTCCAGCATCACAATCGCGTCATCGACCACCAGGCCGACGGCAAGCGTCAAACCCAGAAGCGACACATTGTCCAGGCTGTAATTCATGCCCCAAAGCAGAGCCACAGCACCAATCAAAGACACCGGGAGAGACAACGTGGGAATGGCAGTGGCAACAAAACGCCGTAGAAACAGGAATATCACCAGCACCACGAGAGCAATTGTGCCCATCAGGGTGAGTGATACATCGTGCAGTGCCTCGCGCACAGAAATCGAACGGTCATTCACCGAGGTCAGATTGACAGACTGTGGCATCTGTTCCTTCAGCTTTGGCAAAGCCATCTTCACGGCGTCCACTACCCGCACGGTGTTGGCTCCAGGCTGACGCAAAATAGCCAGCGTAATGGACGCCTCGCCATTCAGGTTTGCGTACGACTTGGTGGTTTCGACACTGTCTTCCACCCAAGCCACGTCCTTGAGCCGCACGGTGATGCCATTGCGACTGGCCACGATCAACTCGGCAAACTCGGCGGCACTGCGCAACTGTCCGTTGGCCTGGAGTGTCAGGGTCTGGCGGTTGCCATCCAGCGTACCCACTGGCGTATTGACATTGGCAGCGCGCAAGGCAGCGGACAACTCTTCAAGGCTGATATTGCGCGCCGCGGCCGCCTCAGGCAGCACCCGCACGCGGACCGCAAATCGTTTAGCGCCAAAAATATTGACCTGGGCAACACCTTCAATTGTTGACAACGTCGGAGAAATCAGGTGCTCCGCATAGTCCTGCAGATCAGCCATGGGCATGGAGGGCGACGTCATCGCCACCAGCAGAACAGGCGAATCGGCCGGGTTGACCTTGCGATAGGCCGGCAGTTGGGCCATATCCTGAGGCAGGGAACGCTGAGCACGCAGCAAAGCCGCCTGCACATTAAGTGCAGCACCATCAATGTTGCGCCCTTGGTCAAACTCCAGTGTCAATGATGTATTGCCAAGCGTGCTCGTGGAACTGATGACATTCAGCCCTGCAATGGTCTGGAACTGCTTCTCCAGAGGCAAGGCGACCGATGTAGCCATTGTTTCCGGGCTGGCTCCCGGAAACGACGCCGACACGTTGATGACGGGCGTATCGTAGCTGGGCAAAGCCGCCACTGGAATGCTGCGATAGCCGATAACACCTGCCAAAACAATGGCGGCATTCAACAGAACCGTCATCACCGGACGGCGAATAAAGAGTTCCGAAAGATTCATGATGTCGACGAAGACGACGCAGCAGCCGGTGCCGATGCAGGCGCAGATACAGGCGCGGTTGCCGGAGCATTTGCGCCGCCAGGCTTGCGCTCCATTAAGGTGGAGTCAGGTCGCAAATTCTGACGTCCCTCCAGCACGACCCGATCGTCTGCTGCTACCCCGGTTACCGCCGTCTCTTCGCCGCGCGACGCAAGCACCTTGATCGGTCGCAGCACCGCTTTGCCCTTATCGGCTACGTAAACGACTGTTCCGCGTGTGCTTTGAATAATCGCGGCAGTAGGAATCACCACTGCATCTTTGATCGTGTCTGAAATGAGCGCAATATTGACAAAGGCCCCGGGCCACAATTTGTTTTCCCGGTTCTCGAAAACCGCTTTGACCTTGATGGTTCCGGTAGCTGCATCGACTGCGTTGTCGACAAACTGGAGTTTCCCTTTGACGACGCCCTTGCCCTCTGGCAGAGTGGCGCTAACAGCGGCACCACCCGACTTCAACCCCGCCAAAACCGATTCCAGATTGCGTTGGGGCAAGCTGAAACTGATGTTGATGGGGTCAAGCTGCGTGATGGTCGCCAAGGCGGTTTGATTGGCCTGCACGGAGGTACCGTGAAAGACACTGATAGCCCCCAATCGCCCGGCAGCGGGCGCCCGAACACTGTTGTATGAAAGGGATAACCTGGCCGCGTCCAGCGCGGCGCGGTCGGCAACCAGATTGGCCAACTGGGCATCCACCTGCGCCTGACTGGAGTCCAGAGCACCCTGGGAAACAAAACTCTGTGCCAGCAGATCGCGACTGCGCGCCAGCTGCCGCTGGGCATCCGCCAGCACCGCCTGGTCCTTGGCCATCTGCGCGCGCACTTTGGCAACGTTTGCCTCATCCGAACGGGAGTCCAGCGTAAACAGCAGCTCGCCCGCCTTCACAAACTGCCCTTCCTTCACATGGACACGGGTAACCAGGCTCGTGGTCTGGGGCTTCACATCGACACTGGACAACGGAGTCACTGTGCCAATGGCATTCAGCGCCACATCGAAATCTCGCTGCTTCGCCTGGTAGGTTGTAACAGCAACAGGAGCATCAAGTGCGCGGCCGGGAGTCGAAGGTACACTGGCAGCCGACGATGGCCCAACCACACCTTCAGCCTTGTTTCCACAGGCCGCCAGCAGGCTGACAACGGCAACAACTTCCAGCAACAAGGCACACGTGTTTAATTTTTTATTCATAAATTGAGCCGATTATGGGCAGCGCACGGCACACCACAAGCGCATATAAAGTAACTTTGCATAACTTTATACGCAAGCCAATCCGCGTCACCAGAGGGGAAACACTCACCGGTGGCGAAGGACCTGTTCGACCCCCAGATTGGCTAACGCATCGGCCCGCTCGTTCCCCGGATCCCCCGCATGCCCCTTGACCCAGCGCCAGTCAATTTTGTGTCCCATCTGGGCGACCAGCTGGTCCAGTTGCTGCCAGAGGTCCACATTTTTAACCGGTTGCTTGGCTGCGGTCTTCCAGCCCTTGACCTTCCATCCTGCCAGCCACTCGGTAATGCCTTTCAGTACGTATTGACTGTCCAGGTGCAGGACCACAGCGCACGGCCGCTTCAGTGCCGTCAGAGCCTGGATGACAGCCATCATTTCCATCCGGTTATTGGTGGTGACCAACTCACCACCAAACATTTCTTTCTCCGAGCCATCCGGCGAGCGAAGCAAGGCACCCCAGCCTCCCGGCCCCGGATTACCCTTGCAGGCCCCATCGGTATAAATTACTACGTGATTCAATCGTCTACCCTCAACAAAAATACGGCAATGACCGCATGTCAATGATCATGTGCGCGGTTGGCGACCGAAACCGACTTGTTTCCGCGCACCGGTGCTGTCTTCCACGCCGGCTCCATGAGCCGCAGTCCACGCACGCGTTTGACGGCCACCAAAAAATACGCTGCCCCAAAAATGGGCCACCAACGCTCGCCGGCGCGGTCCATCCAGTCAAAACGCTGCAACCATTTCTCGCTGCGCACTGCAGGGCTGTAGCAGCCGAATTCACCTACCTCGACCTCAAAACCCAACAAACGAAGCCAGTCTCGCAGCCGCCAATACCCAATAAATTCTCCGCAATCCGGCAGAAACAGACTGTTCACACCCAACCGGCGGTACAAATGACCGCGTCGTTGCCGCAGCCCCCACAGGCTTGCCGGATTGAGTCCGCATATCACCACCCGACCCTCGGGCACCAACACGCGCTCAACCTCCCGCAGAGTGGCGTGCGGATCCGCACTGAATTCCAGTGTGTGGGGTAAAACGACCAAGTCCAGGCTGCTGGCCGGAAATGGCAAGGCCGCAAAGTTGCAGAGGAATTCCGGTTGACCGACTCCATCGCCAGCATAGGCTGGCATATGCTCGGTCGCCAACCACCGGTGCGGCATGCGATTCGTCTGCAAGCCCTCCAGATCAGGCACACCCAACTGCAGCGCGTGATAGCCAAAAATATCTGCCACAGTGGCGTCTACACGCGTACGCTCCCATTCCAGCAGATAGCGGCCCGCCGGGGTCTGAAACCAATCGTGCATACCTATAATTTGATCGCTCATGAAGTTAATACCGCTGCTCGCCTTTGCCGACAACTACATCTGGATGCTGCACGATGGGAAAGAGGCGCTTGTCGTGGACCCAGGGGACGCCCAGCCGGTGCTCCTGGCCCTACAACGCGAACACCTGCAACTAAAGGGCATTTTAGTCACGCACCACCACGCCGATCACACGGGTGGCGTCGATTTATTGCGCAAAGCAACCCAAGCGCAGGTTTTCGGACCGGCGTTTGAGCCCATGCCAGAACCCCTGCAACACGTGGTGGGTGGCGACACGGTGCGTCTGCTGGGACTGGATTTCCGCGTGCTGGATGTACCTGGCCACACTGCGGGCCATATTGCCTACTACTGCGAGAACGTGGACGCACACCCACTGCTTTTTTGCGGCGACACCCTGTTCAGCGGAGGCTGTGGACGTCTGTTTGAGGGCACGCCAAAACAAATGCTGACATCACTGGAACTTTTGGCGGCCTTACCGGACCCAACCAAAGTGTGTTGCACCCACGAATACACTTTGAGTAACCTGAAGTTCGCACGCGAGATTGAGCCCGACAACCAAAAACTAGCTACCTACAACGACCACTGCAAGGAGCTGCGTGCGCAGGGCCTTGCGACACTCCCTTCGACGATCGCGCTTGAGCGAGAGATCAATCCTTTTTTGCGCAGCGACCAACCCACCATCATTGCATCGGCCCGCCAGTTTGATGCCAGAGGTGTAGAACAGGATGGGGTGTTTGCAACGCTGCGCCAATGGAAAAACCAATACCGATGAATTCTTTCAAAATAGCCTGTCTCGCCGCCCTGGTGTGGCTGACCGGTTGCGCGAGCCCGCCGAACGCTGGCGACACCACATATCCAAGCGCAAGCGAGACCCTTGACCTGCGGTCCAGCCCCGAGATAAGGCGCCCCGCACAGTCACCAGCAAACCGGACTGGCACCAATGCATCCTCCAGCCAGTCGTCCCTTGCGCCCATCACCCTTCAGAAAACCCCGTCGCGAACGGTCGCATCGTTGACCCCGCCGGTCGACTTATGGGATCGTATTCGCCGGGGCTATGGCATGCCCGACCTGGACAATGACCTGGTACACGACCGCGAACAGTGGTACGCCACCCGGCCGGACTACATCTTCCGCATGACCGAGCGGTCCAAGAAATACCTGTTCCACATCGTTGAAGAGCTGGAGTTGCGCAACATGCCCACGGAGCTTGCCCTGCTGCCGTTTATCGAGAGCGCATTCAACCCGCAGGCGGTTTCAGGCGCCAAGGCAGCGGGCATGTGGCAGTTTATGCCTGCCACCGGCAAGTACTTCGAACTGAAACAAAACGCGTTTCGCGATGACCGCCGCGATGTGCTGGCATCCACCCGCGCCGCGCTGGACTACCTGCAAAAGCTGCATGGCATGTTTGGCGACTGGCATCTGGCGCTGGCCGCCTACAACTGGGGTGAAGGCAGTGTGGGGCGTGCCATCGCCAAAAACCAGCGGGCGGGCCAAGCGGCCGGCTACCCGGACCTGAGCATGCCGATGGAAACACGGTTCTATGTACCCAAGCTGCAAGCGATAAAAAACATTGTGTCAAACCCAGCCACGTTCAACTCCAAACTGCCTCTGATTGAAAACCACCCCTACTTTCAGTCCGTGACCATTCGCCGGGATATTGATGTGGCCCTCGCTGCGAAACTGGCCGAGGTGCCGCTGGACGATTTCAAGGCACTGAATCCCTCCATCAACCGGCCGGTCGTTATGGCGGCGGGAACCCCGCAAATTTTGCTGCCGTGGGACAACGCAGAAGTCTTCCAGAGCAATCTTGAATCATACGGCGGCGGTCGACTCGCGAGCTGGACTGTGTGGGTTGCGCCAACGACCATGCGCACCGCAGAAGCTGCAAAGCGGGTTGGCATGACAGAGGCCGAATTGCGCAGCGTCAACGCCATTCCGCCAAGAGTTGTCATCAAGGCAGGATCGTCTTTACTGGTCACCCGGACGGCCCACACAAGTCAGGACGTCGCCGTGAAGGTTGCCGACAACGGCCAGCTTTCAACAGCCCCCGAGGTGGTGCTCAAACGTTCAGTAGTGCGAGCGGGGAAGAAAGACACGGTGTCCAGCATGGCCCGCAAACATCGGGTCAATGCAGATCAGTTGGCGCAGTGGAACAACGTGGGCATTTCGGCCGGCTTCAAAGCCGGACAACAAGTGATCATCTATGTTCCTGTCAACTTCCAGGCTGGCAACGGACGCGCCAATAAACGGGCCGTAGTCGCAAAAAACCCAGTGCGTCAAGTGGCGGCTCTTGGCAAGAAGAAAAGCAAACCGCCCGCCACTCAATTGGCCAAACGCTAGGGAGTTTGTGGTGGACGAGAGGGCTCACCGCTGTCCACCCGTTTAGCGGTAGCCCACAAACAATATGCCGATGTTGACGACAAAGGCAACGGTCCAGACGATGCTGCGCACATTGGACATGCCAGAGACATACATCATGATGTAGAGCACACGCAGCACGACAAACAAAAACGCGAGAACGTCCAGAAACGCCTGAGGCGCTACCAGCTGGTGCGCAATGATTACCGCGCCAATGAAGAATGGCAGCGCTTCAAAACTATTGGCTTGCGCCGCGTTGGCCCGGGCGCGCCAGTCGGTCTGGCGTGCCAGCCAGGTACGCGGGTCGGCGTTGTCGTATCCGCCTTCGCGGGGGGGCTTTCCAAACATGCCGGCCTTGGCAAGCCCTGCACAACCTATGGGTAACAGCGCGGCGATCAGCACGCACCAGTAGGCGATGGTCAAGTGAACGGGATGCATAAAGAATAGGAGAGTTCAGGTTTCAGGAATGCAAATGTGTGTGTGTCATCGTCGGTCCACCAATGCATGCGCGATGGTTCCCAGATCAACATATTCCAGCTCACTTCCTGCCGGCACACCGCGCGCCAACCGGGTCAGTTTGAGCCCGCGTGCCTTGAGACCTTCACTGATCACGTGCGCCGTCGCCTCGCCTTCAGCGGTGAAGTTGGTGGCCAGAATGACCTCCTCCACCAAGCCATCGGTTGCCCGGTCAAACAGCTTTTTCAGGCCGATGTCGTGGGGACCGATACCATCGAGCGGGCTTAGCTTGCCCATCAACACAAAGTAGAGGCCCTTGTAGGCGCCGGTGCGCTCCAGCGCAGACTGGTCAGCCGGTGTTTCCACCACGCAGAGCTTGCTGCGGTCACGCCGCGCATCCAGGCAGGTGACGCAGACATCCGACTCCGTGAAGGTATGACAGCGCTCGCAGTGCCGAACACCGGTTGCAGCAGCCTGCAAGGCCCGCGACAAGGTCAGCGCGCCCTCACGGTCGTGCTGCAGCAGGTGAAACGCCATGCGTGCGGCCGACTTGGCGCCGACGCCCGGCAGCTTGCGCAGCGACTGGGTCAGGTTGTCTAGCGCGTCGGGAGAAGGCATTTGGTCGCTCTGCTATGCACGGAGAAAGACTTGAACGGT
>JAYTRR010000122.1:0-4870 GCA_043746005.1 Burkholderiales bacterium | reverse complement strand
ACGAGGTGGCCGGTGAGCGAGGCCTGAATGGCAATCTGCGCGGTCTCGTGGTCGCGGATCTCACCGATCATGATGACGTCGGGATCCTGCCGCAGGATGGCGCGCAGCGCCTTGCCGAAGGTCAGGTCGATCTTGGCGTTGACCTGGGTCTGGCCCAGGCCGGGCAGCTCGTACTCGATTGGGTCCTCCACCGTCAGCACATTGGTCGTGCTAGTGTCCAGCGTTTGCAGCGAGGCGTAGAGACTGGTCGTCTTGCCCGAGCCGGTCGGGCCGGTCACCAGTACGATGCCGTGCGGCTGCTGCACCAGACGCTGGAACTCGCGCAGCACGTCGCCGCTCATGCCCAGGCCTTCCAGCGTGAACTTCGACTCGGTCTTGTCGAGCAGGCGCAGGACGGCGCGCTCACCATGGGCCGAAGGCAGGGTCGAGACTCGCACGTCAATCGCCCGGCCGCCGATGCGCAAGGAGATGCGGCCGTCCTGAGGCAGCCGCTTCTCGGCGATGTCCAGCTCGGCCATGATCTTCAGGCGCGAGATCAGCGCGGCGTGCAGTGCGCGATTGGGCTGCACCACGTCCCGCAGCGTGCCGTCCACCCGAAAGCGCACCGTGGAGTTGCGCTCGTAGGGTTCGATGTGGATGTCGCTGGCGCCATCGCGCGCCGCTTGCGTGAGGAGCGCGTTGAGCATGCGGATGATGGGCGCGTCGTCCGAGGTCTCCAGCAAATCCTCGATGGCGGGCAGTGCCTGCATCATGCGCGACAGATCGACGTCGCTCTCTACTTCGCTGACCACGGTGGCCGCGCTCGATTCGCTCTGGGCGTAGGCCGCGCTGATGCGTTGGCGCAGCAACTCCGGTGCTTCCACCTCAATGCGGTGCACCGCAAACTTGCGCATGACCTCGCTCACGCCACTGGCCGCGCTATTCCCCTCGAGGCTGTGCAGCCACAAAGTGAGATCACCCCCACGGTCCTCCAGCAGCATCTGCTGGCTGCGTGCAAACGCGTAGGGCAGCGGATAGTGTGCGGGCAGGCTCATGGCTGTTGGGTGGGGGCAGGCAGCGCCGGAATGGGGGCGACGGGCAGCATGGGTGCTTCGTTGATTGGCACCATGGTGCTGGGTATCGGTTGGGCCTGCTGCTGGTTGGTGCGCATCATGTCGTAGCGGTCCAGGGACAGTGCGTCGCTGGCGGCGGCATCACGCACCACCACCGGGCGCAAGAACACCATCAGGTTGGTTTTCTTGCGGCTGCGGGCCTCGCTTTTGAACAGATTGCCAAACAGCGGAATGTCGCCCAGGCCAGGCACTTTCTCCTGGTTGCCGGCATATTCGTCCGATAGAAGGCCCCCCAGCACCACGATGGCACCATCGTTCACGAGCACGTTGGATTCAATGGAGCGTTTGTTGGTGATCAGGCCGGTCGCGGAGTTCACCGACGAGGCCTGCACGCTGGAGACTTCCTGGAAGATGGTGAGCTTTACGGTGCCGCTCTCGCTGATTTGCGGCTTGACCCGCAGCGTCAGACCCACGTCTTTGCGTTCAATGGTCTGAAACGGATTGACCGTGTTGCCTGTGCCACCGGTGTTGGTGTACTGGCCCGTCACAAACGGCACGTTCTGACCAATCACGATCTTGGCCTCTTCGTTGTCCAGTGTGAGCAGGTTGGGCGTGGACAAGATGTTGCCGTCGCCATTGGCCTCCAGAAAGCGCGCCAGAAAGCCCAGTACATACACACCGTTGGTCTGGTTGGCTACCCCGATGTTGATCCCGGTGGAGGGCGCGACCGTGCCCGAGGCTGCCTTGGTGGCCAGGCTGATGATGTTGGCGCCACCAATGCTGAAGTTAGTGCCGAGCAGGCCCACGTTGGCGTCACCGGCCTTGCCCAGTGCCCCTTGCCACTGGATGCCAAACTCGGCCGCCTTGTCGGCATTCACCTCGGCGATCAGGCTTTCCACAAACACCTGTGCGCGCCGTGCATCCAGTTTGTCGATTACGGCGCGCAACTGGCGGTACTGCGGTTGCGACGCGGTAATGATCAGGGCGTTGGTGGCAGGGTCTGCCTGAATCTGGCCACCGGTGGAAGATGCGCTGGCTGCGGCTGCGGTGGTGCCGGCAGCGACCGGCAGCCCGGGTGTAGGGGTCACGGTTGGGCGGGCTTCCGCGCTCATGGCGGCGCGCAAGGTCGGCGCCAACTGCACCGCATTGGCGTTCTTGAGGTACACCACGTAGATGTTGCCGGCCTCGCCATTGGTCCCGTTGCTGGCGGGTTTGTCCAGCTTTTCAATGAGCGACAGCGCCAGTGCCAGGCGGGCCTGGTTGGCGGCACGCAGGATCAGTGCGTTGGAACGGGGCTCGGCCAGGATGGTGGTCTTGAAGCTCGCGTCCCCCTGGCCGGCAATCGCACCGCCGCCGGATTCCAGCAGGCGCAGGACCAGCGGGGCCAGGTCGGAGGCATTGGCGTTCTTGAGGGGGATGACCTCCAGATCGGTGGCATTGGCCACATCCAGCGCCGCCACGATACGGGCCAGGCGGCGCAGGTTGTCCGCATAGTCGGTAATGACCAGCGAATTGTTGCCGGGGTTGACATTGATGGTGTTGTTGGGACTGATGAGGGGCCGCAACACCGGCACCAGGTTGTTCGCGTTCTCATGCTGCAGCCTGATGATCTGGGTCATCAACTGGTTGCCACTGCCGGTCCGGTCGCCGGATTCCGCCACGGCCACCGTGCCGGCCTGCAGCTTGGCATCCGCTTCGGGCAGCACCTTGTCCAGGTCGTCGCCCTGCACGATGGTGAAACCCTGCAGCCGCAGCAGCGTTCGGAACTGCTGGTAGGCCACGGCGGGGGACACCGGGGTTTCCGTGTTCAGCGTGATGGTGCCTTTGACCCGGGGGTCGACCACCACGTTGCGCCCGGTCAGCGTAGCCATGGTCCGGGCCACCGCCTCAATGTCGGCATTGGTGAAGTTCAGCGTGATGGGCTGGCCGCGCTTGGGCACTGCCGTATTGGCTGTACCGGCCACGGGCTGGAGCGTCGTCTGCGCCTGCAGATTTAAGGAAAAAAGGCCTGCAGCCACCGCCAATAGGGCGTAAGCAGCTATTGAAATAATAGCAAATGAATGGCGTTTGTAGAGAATGCGTTGCATACGGCGTGATCCCACGTTTAGCCCACTTTGATGATGGAGCGCGCGCCGTCGCGTCGCCCAAGAATGTTCAGGAGATTGGAGAGTGCCTCCACACGTTCCGGCGTGGCGCTGGCCTCCCCCTCGAATCGCAGCCTCTGCCCTACCCATTGGCCCTGGCCGGCGAGCTGCAGGCTGCCCTCCAGCGTGCTGAGCTGGAAGGTAGAGGGGGCGCCCCCCTGTAACGTGAGCCGGTAACTGCCCATCGGCTGGATGGTGGACAGGCGTGACGAGACTTGGGTGGCGTCCAGCTGCACGCGCCCCGACAGGGACAGCCGTCCTTCCACCCACTGCGCAGCAAAGCCCTGACTGGAGACCACCAGCTGGCCTTGGGGCTGCACCGTGTTCCACGGCGTCCCCAGCCCGGCCAGCAGCCCGGCGGGCCATCGGGACTGGCCGTCGGTCAGCGTGAGTTTCAGTCCACCCCAGCCCGCCAGTCCGGCGGTGAGTTGCAGCGGCTGCACAGTGCAGCAGTCTGCGGTGATCTGGGCCGTCACGCCACTCCAGGTGGGGCGAATGCGCCAGGCCAGCGGACCCGGAAGGGCGACGGCGTCGTTGCTGCCTTCGCCGCCTGACAGTACCAGTTGGGCAGAGCCTTGCCAGACCGTGCCGCGGACATCGGCCAACTGCACTTGCGCACCACTGACCTGCTGCACGGCGGCCGCCAGCCAGCGCGCGGGGGCAAACGCCACGGTGGCAAGCATCAGACCGGCCAGGGCGCCCGCCCACACCAGGCCCCATGGGGCCATTTTTGCGGAGTGGGGTGGTTTGCGCGCCATGGGCGTTAGCGCTGCGGCAAGGACATCACCAGCACACCACTCCAGGTGACTCCGGTGGCGTTGGCAGCAGTCGAGGCGGGTGTGGCCGTACCGCGCACCAGGCGGGCTTCCACGGGTACCGAGCGGGCGTTGAGGCGCGCCTGGGCCAGCCACTGGGCCAGCGCATCGGCTGATGCGCCTTGCAGGGTCACGCTGGCACGCTCTCCTGCGACATTGACCTGGGCGGCGGCGTCCAGCACCTGCTTCGTGGCGAGGTTGAGCGCCCGCACGGCTTCGTCGAATCCGAGCGGAGGTTGTTTCTGTAGAGACTGCGCTTGTGACTGCAGGGCCCGCATCTGTTCCAGCTGGGCGTCCAGCGCGCGGGCTTGTGTCTCGGCCGTACGCAGCGTGGCAACCGTTGGCGCTCCTACCAGCAGCCACAGCACGGCCATCAGCACCAGCGTGGCGGCCAGTTTCAAAAGATTTTTTTCACGGGCGGCTAGTTGCGCCCAGCGCGCCTGTAGCGGTGCAAGCGGTGTCATTCGGCTCATGGGCGACGCTCCTGCTTCATCACCAGAGAATCGGCTTCCCAGCGGGCGGCGTAGCCCTGGGTCTGCAGTCTGGGTGCGATGTCGGCCAAGCTGGGAAAGGCCGGGTCGAGCCCTTTGAGTTGCAATTCACTTGCTATGAAATCAATAGCTGCTGGCGTAGGCGTATCGGAGGCTGCAGCCTGAAATTTTTCCAACATGGTCTCCAGGTCGGCGCTGGATGCCGCACCGCTTTGGCGTTGCAGGTCGGCCAGGGCCCGGGCCATTTGCAGGGGTGCGTCGACCACCACGCGCACATCGGGGAACGTGGTCGTCAGGGTATCGCGGATGGCAGTGCGTTTGGCAGCCAGCGCGGATTGTTCTTTCCATGCCCATGCCTGCACGCCCAC
>JAYTRR010000121.1:0-4925 GCA_043746005.1 Burkholderiales bacterium | reverse complement strand
CCCTGATTTTTAGCGTCATGCCGTATTCCGAAAGTACGAACCAGTGAAAGTGGGTGCAATCAACTCAAAGCAAACTGCATGCGGGTGTCGGCCAGCTCAATGAGGTCACCATGACTCAAAGGGGTTGACCCTTGCTTTACCGGCTGGCCGTTGAGCATCAAAGGGCTGGGGCCCTCGACCTGGGACAGCACGTAGCCCGACTGCCGCCGCGTGATGGAAGCCACGGAAACACCCGGCTTACCCACGGTGGTGACCACCTTGGTCAGAGGCAAATCACGCCCCGTCGCGGCGCCAGAGAGGATGTGTATAAGTGCGCTGGAAGCACTTGTGGTACTCAGGCTCGTCAGTCCGGTGGGCGCAGTCGGCGGTGAGTTCTTGTCTTGGGCTGACTCATCAACGTAGACAATTTTGTACTTGCCGATTTCAATGGTGTCGGCATTTCGGATCAACTGCTTCTTAACGACCGCGCCATTCACGTAAGTCCCGTTGGTGCTGTTGAGATCTTCCATCGTCATGACACCGTCTGCCAACAAAAAAGCAACGTGCTCACCGCTAACGGCCAAGTTATCGATCACGATGTCGTTATAGGGTCGGCGGCCTAATGTGGAGCGTGCCTTGCTCAACTCGGCTTCTTTGATGACCACCCCATCAATCGACACGATTACTTTCGCCATAACCGACTCCTGTTTCTATTTCTATTTCTATTTCTATTTCTATTATCTATTTATTATGTTTGAACGGCCTTAGCTTTCTCAGCCATCTTGTAACCAATCCCGAATCGCCTGGCATTTCGTCCACTTTAACCAGCAACACCGTGATATTGTCACGCCCGCCACGCGCATTGGCCGCCTGAATCAGCTGCTGCGCGCGCTGCGCCAAAGGTGTTTTCAAGTCCAGAAGCTTCGCAATTTCTGTGCCCCTCACCATGTCGGTCAACCCATCAGAGCACAGCAGATACACATCGCCAGGCAGCACCTCGTGCTCGGTAAAATCTGCATACACCTGCGCCTCTACACCCAGAGCACGTGTCAGCAGATTTCTGTGCATCGAGGTTTGCGCCTGCTTCGGAGTTACCAAACCCGCGTCCAGCTGTTCCTGTAGCAAAGTGTGATCTTTGGTCAGCTGACGCAGGCGACCGCGCCGCAAGCAATAACAACGGGAGTCACCAATATGACCCAGCAACAAGCGATCTTCCTTGAAGACCCCCACCACCAGCGTCGTTCCCATGCCTGCCCATTCAGGGTTGGCATGCGCCGCTTCTAATATCGCTTGATTGGACTGATTAACGGCATCGTCAATGGCCGCTCGGATGTCTAGTGCCTCGCCACTCTGATCGGGCTCGGCAAGCCAACGGCTCATGTCCGCCAAAATGAGGTCGGTGGCCATGGCGCTAGCCACTTCGCCCGCGTTATAGCCCCCCATACCATCGGCCAGAACGCAGAGTCGGTTGGCTTCATCAAAAGCCACCGCATCTTCGTTGTTGTCTCTAACTCGACCTGCGTCCGTGTGAGTGCAAAAAGAGTATTTCACTGGCGTGAGCCCATGTTCTCAGCGCCTTTTCTGATCTGCGCAAGCCAAAAAATCAGCTTGCCGTGCTTGGCACGGAATGCCGTTTTTGCAAAGCTTTGCCCAGCAAGACCACAAACACCGCACCCGCCGTTGCGGCTGTGTAGTGCAGCCATGTATTGGCCATGGCAAAGTCTTTGAAAGCCACATCGCTGGCCATGGTTTCACCACCCACCCAGCCGATCAAAGCTGCACCCAGCGTGACGATGATGGGGAAGCGCTCCATGAGTTTGATCATCAAGGTGCTGCCGAAAATCACCATCGGGATGCTGATGGCCAGGCCCAAAATCAGCAGCGTCATGCTGCCTTTGGCGGCAGCGGCCACCGCAATCACGTTGTCCAGGCTCATCACCAGGTCGGCAATCAGGATGGTGCGAATCGCGGCCATTAAAGTACCGTGTTCCTTGGCTTCGCCTTCGCCCTCTTCTTGCTCGCTGAGCAGCTGTACGCCAATCCATAGCAGCAAGCCACCACCGATGACTTGCAAATAGGACATCTCCAACAACTTGACGGCCACTATAGTCAACACAATCCGCAACACAACAGCCATCGCCGAGCCGAAGAAAATAGCTTGCTTTTGCTGGTGCGGCGGCAAAGAACGGGCGGCCAGGGCGATCACCACCGCGTTGTCACCCGACAGGATGATGTTGATCCAGATGATTTTCATCAACCCGATCCAAAATTCGGGGGTTTGCAGCATTTCCATGGGTCGTCTCCAAGATGGTTTTAGATGTAAGAAGCGCCCCAAACGAGTCGTTTGGGGCGCTTCTTGAATAAGCAGGCCGCGATTTTAACGGAAGGCACAGCCTCCCGAATCCGGGTTTTTGCTTAGCGCAACTGGGCTTTGAGCAACTTGCCCAGCTCTGAGGGGTTGCGCGTCACGATAAAGCCGCACTCTTCCATGATGGCGAGCTTGGCATCGGCCGTATCGGCACCACCGGAAATCAGCGCACCGGCGTGGCCCATGCGCTTGCCGGGAGGCGCGGTGACGCCTGCGATGAAACCGACGATGGGCTTTTTCATATTGGCCTTGCACCACAGCGCAGCTTCGGCTTCGTCCGGACCACCGATTTCACCAATCATGATGACGGCGTCGGTTTCTGGATCGTCGTTGAAGGCCTTCATCACGTCGATGTGCTTGAGGCCATTGATCGGGTCGCCACCAATGCCCACAGCGCTGGACTGACCCAGACCGACTTCAGTCAGCATGGCCACGGCTTCATAGGTCAGCGTGCCGGAGCGGCTGACGACGCCAATGCGGCCTTTGCGGTGAATGTGGCCGGGCATGATGCCGATCTTGATCTCGTCCGGTGTGATGAGGCCGGGGCAGTTGGGGCCCAGCAACAGCGTTTTTTTGCCGCCAGCAGCCTCTTTGGCACGCATGCGGTTGCGCAGCTCCAGCATGTCGCGCACGGGGATGCCCTCGGTGATGCAGATGGCCAGATCCAGATCGGCCTCAACCGCTTCCCAGATGGCGGCGGCTGCGCCAGCGGGCGGCACGTAGATCACGGACACGGTGGCGCCGGTTTCCGACGCGGCTTCTTTGACGGAAGCGTAAATCGGGATGTTGAAGATGGACTCACCGGCCTTCTTGGGATTCACGCCGGCGACAAAGCAGTTCTTGCCGTTCGCATATTCCTGGCACTTTTCCGTGTGGAACTGGCCGGTCTTGCCCGTGATGCCCTGGGTGATGACTTTGGTGTTTTTATTGATGTAGATGGACATGCTATTTCCTGATCAATTACTTAACAGCGGCAACGATGGCCGTCGCCGCTTCGGCCATGGTGTCGGCGCTGATGATGGGCAGGCCGCTCTCGGCCAGCATCTTCTTGCCCAGCTCGTCGTTCGTGCCCTTCATGCGCACCACCAGCGGCACCGACAGGTTCACCGCCTTGCAAGCCGTGATCACGCCGCTGGCAATGGTGTCGCACTTCATGATGCCGCCGAAGATGTTGACCAGAATGCCTTTGACCTTGGGGTTTTTCACCATGATCTTGAAGGCTTCTGTCACCTTCTCGGCGGTAGCGCCACCGCCCACGTCCAGGAAGTTGGCGGGCTCGCCGCCGAACAGTTTGATGGTGTCCATAGTGGCCATGGCCAGACCGGCACCGTTGACCAGGCAACCGATGTTGCCGTCCAGGCTGATGTAGGCCAGATCAAACTTGCTGGCTTCGACTTCAGCCGGGTCTTCTTCATCCAGATCGCGGTAGGCCACGATTTCGGGGTGGCGGAACAGAGCGTTGGCGTCAAAGTTGAACTTGGCGTCAATGGCTTTGATGCCGCCGTTGCCTTCCAAAATCAGCGGATTGATCTCGACCAGCGAAGCGTCGGTGTCCATGTACACCTTGTAGAGCTTTTGCAGTACGTCCATGCACTGGGTGGTCGAGCCCTCGGGCACGCCAATGCTGTTGGCCAGCATCTTGGCTTGCGCATCGGTCAGGCCGGTGGCCGGATCCACGATTTCGGTGATGATTTTTTCGGGTGTGGAATGCGCCACTTCCTCGATGTCCATGCCGCCTTCGCTGGAGACAATGAAGGCCACACGCTGGCTGGCGCGGTCCGTCACGGCCGAGACGTAATATTCTTTTTTGATATCGGCGCCGTCTTCGATCAGCAGGCGACGCACTTTTTGACCTTCGGGACCGGTCTGGTGCGTGATCAGCTGCATGCCGAGAATTTCACCGGCTATTTTTCGCACGTCGTCAATCGAGCGCGCCAGCTTGACGCCGCCGCCCTTGCCACGGCCACCGGCGTGAATCTGGGCTTTGACCACCCAGACCGAGCCGCCGAGCTTTTGCGCCGCTTCGACCGCTTCCTGCACGGTGAAGGCGGGGATGCCGCGCGGCACCGGCACGCCAAACTGGCGCAGGACGTCTTTGGCCTGGTATTCGTGGATCTTCAAAGCGGGCTCCTTTGGGGGTTGGGGCTGGGGCGTTGCGGCCGGTGGCTGGCGGTGGCTGGCGGTGATCGGTGTGGGGCTTCAGGCGAGGGCGGGGCGTGCGAGACAGGGTGCAGCGTCGCGCAGTGTGGCGGTGCAGGCTGACCGCAGGCTGATGGCGCGGGGGTCACACCTGGAGGGTGCGTCGGCTGCGCCGGCCAAGGGCTCAAGACAAGTCAGTGGCGGCCTCAAGCCCGTTGTCGAAGTGGGCGCGCATCAAGCGCGCCGCCGCCGCGCTGTCACGCGCGCTGAGGGCCGCCATCACCGCGCGGTGCTCGGCCAGTGATTCGGCCACGCGGCCCTGGCGAAACAGCGACAGATGGCGGTTCAGCTTCATCACCTTGCGCAGGTCTTGCACGATCTGCGCGCACCAGCGGTTGCCGGCCACCGCCAGCAGCAGCAGATGAAATTCTTCATTGGT
>JAYTRR010000120.1:0-14765 GCA_043746005.1 Burkholderiales bacterium | reverse complement strand
TGGAGGCCTCGGTCGCGCTGATGAAGCAGCAGGGCATCGTCGACTCCGGCGAAGCGCTGCAGGGCGGCATCGGCGCGATGAGCCCGCCGCGCATCCAGGACTTCTACGCGCAGATGGTCGCGGCCGGCTTGTACAAGGCCGGCGAGGTCGATCTGACGAAGGTCGCGACGATGCAGTTCGTGAACCGCAAGGTCGGGCTGGACGTGAAGGCGAAGCTCGGCGGGAAGTGAACGGAAAGCAGGCGGGTGGATCGGCGTCGAACCCGCGGGACTACTTCACCACCTTGCCGTCGGCGCCGAACATCGCGAAGTCGACGTAGTTCGAGACCGGGCGGCCTTTGCCGGAGAAGTCGAGCACGTAGTCGCCGACATCGACCGATGTCGACTGCTCGAGTGCCGCGGTCACGCCGGCCGGCGTCAGGTTCGGGGCGGCCTCGATCACCTTGACCAAGGCCTTGGCGGCGATGTAGCCCTCGATCGAGCGCGCCGACAGGTGGGTGTCAGTCGAGGCCTGGCGCAGCTGCAGGTACTCGCGCACGACCGCACGCTGCGTCTGCTGCGCCAGCGGCAGCACGACCGAGAACGCATAGCCGCGCGCGCGCTGCGGGCCCAGGGCCTTCATCAAGGCCTCGGTGTCGATGATCGACATGCCGTACAGCGTGCCGGTGCCGCCGGCCGCAGCGTACTGCTTGACGAACTCGATCGCGGCGGCGGTGGTGGCGCCGAGGAACACGATCTGCGGCTGCACCTTGACGACCTCGGCCACCGCGTTGGCCACGTCGGTGGTGTTGCGCGGGTAGCCTGCACGCACCTGCAGCGCGATGCCGTAGCGCGGCGCGGCGAGTTCCGCGCCGGCCAGCACGTCGCGGCCCAGGCCGTCGTCCTGGTAGACCAACGCCACCCGGGTCTGCCCCAGCCGCGAGATCTGGCTGAAGAGTTGGCCGACCTCGGCGTGGTAGCTCGCCTTCACGGCGTGCATGCCGTCGGCCCGCGCCACCGTGGCCGCACCCGACACCGCGCCGACCATCGAGACGCGCTGCTTCGCCAGCACGCCATCTTTCGCGAGCGCCTCGAGGTTGGTCGTGCCGACCGTGCCGATCATCGCCAGCGGCGATTCGGCGGCGATCAACTCATGCGTCAGGCGCACCGTATCGTCGGGCTTTTGCACATCGTCACGGGTCACCAGCTTGATCGGGCGACCGCGCACGCCGCCGCGCGCGTTGACCGCATCGAAGTACAGCTTGGCACCGGCGTGGACGGCCTGCCCGGTCACCGCCTGCGGCCCGCTGAACGGCGCCACCTGACCGATCACGATCGGCTCGGCGGCCTGGGCCACCCGCAAGCTCCCCGCCAACAGCAACACCACCAGCTGGCGCCGACGACCGGTTCGCCGGCCTGCGGAACGTTCATCGGCGGCCGGGTTCATCGGGTCACCTCACATCGTCTCGGAGAACAACTCGCGGCCGATCAGCATGCGGCGGATTTCCGAGGTGCCGGCGCCGATCTCGTACAGCTTCGCGTCGCGCCACAGGCGGCCCAGCGGGTACTCGTTGATGTAGCCGTTGCCGCCGAAGATCTGCACGCCCTCGCCGGCCATCCAGGTGGCCTTTTCGGCACACCACAGGATCACGCTCGCGCAATCCTTGCGGACTTGCCGTACATGCTCGCCACCGTTCTGTTTCGACAAGAGATCCAGGTTCTTCGCGACCGTGTAGGCGAACGAACGACCGGCCTGCATCACCGTGTACATGTCGGCGACCTTGCCCTGGATCAGCTGAAACTCGCCGATGCTCTGGCCGAACTGCTTGCGATCGTGGATGTACGGGATCACGTTGTCCATCACCGACTGCATGATGCCGAGCGGCCCGCCGGTGAGCACCGCGCGCTCGTAGTCGAGGCCGCTCATCAGCACGCGCGCACCGCCGTTCAGCGTGCCGAGCACGTTCTCGGCCGGCACCTCGACGTCAACGAACACCAGCTCGCCGGTGTGGCTGCCGCGCATGCCGAGCTTGTCGAGCTTTTGCGCGATGCTGAAGCCCTTCATGCCCTTCTCGATGAGGAACGCGGTCACGCCCCTTGCACCCAACTCGGGCTCGGTCTTGGCGTACACGACCAGGGTGTCGGCGTCCGGCCCGTTGGTGATCCACATCTTCGTGCCGTTGAGCCGGTAGTGCTCGCCGTTGTTCGTTGCGTCAACCCGCTCGGCCTTCAGCTTCATGCCAATGACGTCGGAACCCGCACCCGGCTCGCTCATCGCGAGCGCGCCGACGTGCTCGCCGCTGATCAGCTTCGGCAGGTACTTCGCGCGCTGCGCCGCGTTGCCGTTGCGCTTGATCTGGTTCACGCAGAGGTTGCTGTGCGCGCCGTAGCTGAGGCCCACCGACGCGCTCGCGCGGCTGATCTCCTCCATCGCGATCATGTGCGCGAGGTAGCCCATGCCGGAGCCGCCGTAGTCGTCGGAAACCGTGATGCCGAGCACGCCGAGCGCGCCCATCTTGCGCCACAGGTCCATCGGGAACTGGTCCGATGCGTCGATCTCGGCGGCGCGTGGGGCGATCTCGGCTTGCGCGAATTCGCGCACCGCGTCGCGCAGGGCATCAATGTCTTCACCGAGTTGAAAATTCAGTCCGGGCAGATTGTTCATGGTTGTCTCCTCATTAGAAAAAAATCAGTAGGTTTTGGCGACCGGCATCAGGGTTTGCTGCATCACAGCGCAGGGGGATTGTTTGCCGCTGTCGTCCACATGCACGACTTCTGCCGTGGTGACGATGATGCGTTTTCCGCCTTTGACCACGCGGCCAATGGCGCGCAGCTCCCCCCCCTGAAAGCTGGACAGGAAGTTGATCTTGTATTCGACCGTGATCACCTCCATGCCTTCGGGCGCCACGGTCAGGCCGGCATAGCCGCCTGCAATATCGGCCACGGCGCCCATGGCGCCGCCATGAAACCCGTCCTGTTGCTGGGTTACCTTGTCCGAATAGGGCAACACGATTTCAACCAGGCCGGGCTCCACCCGGGCCAGCTGGGCACCGAGGTGCTGCATCATCCCCTGGCGCATAAAGCTGTCCAGCACGCGCTGGTAGAGCGACGTCATGCCCGGGCTCCCTTTGCTGGCTTGACGGCTTTGGCCATCAGCGCGCGAGCCTCTTTTTCGTGGGTTTTGAGCTCATCCAGGTTGGACTGCAGGTCCAGCATCTGGGCCTCCAGCTGCTTGCGGTGGTTGGCCAGCACGTCCAGAAACTTTTGCAGCTGGGCACCCGTGTCGCGCGGACTGTCGTACATGTCGATGATCTCTTTGGCCTCGGTCAGGCTCAATCCCAGGCGCTTGGCCCGCAATGTGAGCTTCAGGCGCGTGCGGTCCCGCCCGCTGTAGACACGGCTGCGGCCACCCGGACCGTTGCGCTCGGGCTGCAGCAGCCCCAGGTCTTCGTAGAACCGGATGGCGCGGGTGGTCAAGTCGAACTCGCGCGCGAGATCGCCGATGCTGTAGGTGATGCTCATAAATGGTACGAACAAGGGAGACAGTGCGCAGATTTGCCACCACCTAAAATGCCCTCTTTTGTTGACGTTTACGTAAACGTCAATTATGTAACAAAAGACCCCCACCATGAACGATCTGGAACGACAGCTCCACTATCCCTTCGGCGAAGCCCTGGCCCCCGAGGGCGGGACGCTGGATGTCGCCCCCGGTGTGAAGTGGGTCCGCATGTCTCTCCCTTTCGCACTCAACCACATCAACCTGTGGCTGCTACGCGATGCAATCGATGGCCGCCAGGGCTGGAGCATTGTCGATTGCTGCATCCACAAGGAAGAAGCCAAAGCCCAGTGGGAAACCATTTTTGCCAACGAGCTTGAAGGCCTGCCCGTGTTGCGGGTGATCGTGACGCACATGCACCCGGACCATATTGGCCTGGCTCACTGGCTGTGCGACCGCTGGAACGTGCCGTTGTGGATCAGCGCGACCGACTACCAGGTGGCGCGTATGGGCTGCATGGGTCCCACCGCCTTTGGCGGAGAGCGGGCGGCAGATTTTTTTGCCTCCCATGGGCTCAACAGCCCGGAAGCAGTCGCGCAGATCAAGGCACGCACGGGCTACTTTCCCGCGCTGGTGCCATCGGTGCCGCCGTCTTACCGCCGCCTGATGGAAGGAAGCCTGCTGCAGATTGGTGGGAAGCCGTGGCGGTGCATCAGCGGCTTTGGCCATGCCCCGGAGCATATTGCCCTGTACTGCGAACCCCTAGGCGTGCTGATTGGTGGCGACATGATGCTGCCGCGCATCTCTACCAACGTGAGCGTCTACGAGCAGGAGCCCGAGTCCGATGCGTTGACCCTGTTTCTGGACTCCATTGACAAGTTTCTACCGCTGCCGCCCGACACGCTGGTGCTGCCTTCACACGGTAAACCGTTTACCGGGCTGCACACCCGTATCCAGCAATTGCATGACCACCACCGCGACCGCCTGGCCGAGGTGCAGGAAGCTTGCGAAGCGCGGCCCTGCAGCGCTGCCGACATTCTGCCGGTGCTGTTCAAGCGAACATTGGACCTGCACCAGACGACGTTTGCCATGGGGGAATCGATTGCCCATTTGCACGCCTTGTGGTTTGACGGCACCTTGCAGCGCACACTGGGCGCGGATGGCGTTTACCGGTTTGGCGCATTGGCCTGAAGCCCTTACCACTTGGGTATGGCGTCGTCCTTGAGCTGCCCACGCAGCTCTGCATAGTCAGGCACGACCGAACGCACGGTGTCCCAAAAACGGGGGCTGTGGTCCATGACGCGCAGGTGGCTCAGTTCATGCGCCACCACGTAATCAATCACGGGCTGGCGGAAATGGATTAACCGCCAGTTGAGGCGAATGGAACCGTCCATGCGCGCGCTACCCCATCGGGTACCCGCATTGCTCAGACTCAGCTTGCGCCACTGCACCTGTAACTGGGGCGCGAAATGGTCCAGGCGCTGTTTGAAGTTCTCTTGCGCCTGGCGCATCAGCCAGGCCTGTACGGCGTCGCGAATTTGTTCTGGAGCGGCTGCAGTGGGCAGACCCACGCGCAGAACGCCAGCGCCCTCGCCAGACGCCGGAAGCTCCATGTGCGAGCCCGCAGCTGAAAAACGGTGGCCGGGGTCGAGCACCAACGCCACGGTAGAGCCCAGAAAAGGCAGGGTTGCGCCATCGCGCCATTCAATACGGGCACTCTGCTGGCGCATCGTGCGTTCACGCGTTTCCTCCAGCTTGCGGGTGATCCAGCGGCCTTTTTCCTGCAGGGCCGCTTCCACTTCAAAGATGGGCGTCCAGCGGGGTGCCCGCACCACGAGACCATCCGGGCCCACCACAAACCCAATGGTGCGCCGCTTGGCGCGCTCGAACTGGTAGGCTACCAGCGCCTCACCCAGACGCACTTCGCGGTTGGCCTTGGGATGGGAAAAGTTCACTGGCGCGATTGCTTGACCCAGCGGCTGCGTCAACTGGTGGAAAACACCTGAGCCTGCATTTGCTATTATTTTAGGAGCACCTTGCAAAGACTCCACCGGGGCTGGAGAGTCAAACAGATCCAAAGTGTATTGCAGCAAGCTGCGCATGGCGTGCTAGCGGAGCGCCACCGGCGCCATCACTTGTACGCCTCGGGATCGAGGCGGCGCATTTCGGTTTCGATCCAGGTCTCCACCTCCTGCATCAATTCCTTGTGGTGGCGGCCCACACTGGGAATGGGCTTGCCAATCGACACATCCACCACGCCTGGCGTCTTGAGAAAGGCGCGGCGTGGCCAGCATTTGGCTGACGACACCGCAATGGGAATGACGGGCGCACCGGTTTGCACCGCGAGGCGCGTGCCGCTGGTCTCGTACACCCCTTTTTGCCCGCGGGGAATGCGCGTGCCTTCGGGGAACATGATGATCCAGACGCCCTCTGCCAGCCGTTCTTTGCCCTGCGCCACGACTTTCTTGAAGGCCTGGGTACGCAGGCTGCGGTCGATGTGAATCATGTCCAGCCGCCCGATCGACCAGCCAAAAAACGGCACGTACAGCAGCTCTTTCTTGAACACATAGGCCAGCGGGTGCGGCATGATGGCCGGCATCAAAAAGGTCTCGAATGTGGACTGGTGCTTGACCAGCAGCACCGCGGGGCTTTTTTCACCCACGGGCAGGTTGTCCATGCCCGTGATGCGCGTACGGATCCCCAGAATTACCCGCGCTCCGCTCACGCTCAGGCTCAGCCAGGCGCGGGCAATGCGGTACACGGGCGCGCCGCGCATGCCGAACAGCGAGGCGATCAATATCGCCAGGGTGTAAGGCACCACCGTCAGCACCATCCAGAGCATGTGCAGGATCGATCGAATAACAGACATAAGCAATAAATGAGGGGCTAGCCCCCATCCTTATTCAATTGTTTGCTACAAAAACAGGAGCTATTCAAAGCGCTGCGGCTTGTGAGGGCGTGACATCTCGCGACACCAGATACTCGGCAAAAGCGGCCAGGTCCTGGTGCACGACCGTGCCCTGCGGGTAGCCACCGGGCAGCTCACGCCCGCGGTAGGCCAGTGCCTTGCCGGTCAAAACCAGATGCGGCTCACAACCGGCGGTCACCGCCGCCACCAGATCACGCGGCGTGTCGCCCACAGCAGGAACATCCTGCAGGTCGATGCCGTAGCGCTCGCCAATCTGCTCGAACAGACCAGGCTCGGGCTTGCGGCAATGGCAGTGATCGTCAGGCGCATGGGGGCAGTAAAAGATGGCGTCCACCCGACCACCAACGGTGGCCAGCATGGTGTGCATTTTTGCGTGCATGGCGTTGAGCGAAGCCACGTCAAACAATCCGCGACCCAGGCCGGACTGGTTGCTGGCGACCACCACGTGCCATCCGGCATGATTGAGGCGTGCGATGGCCTCCAGAGCGCCCGGCAAGGGCTGCCACTCCGAAGGCGATTTGACGTACTCGGCACTGTCTTCATTGATGGTGCCATCGCGATCCAGAATAACGAGCTTCATATCAGCTTGCCAGTCGCGACAGATCGGCCACGCGGTTCATGGCGACGTGCAGGCTTTTGAGCAGACCCTGGCGGTTCAGACGCAAGTCCATTTCTTCGGCATTGACCATCACACCGTCAAAGAATGCATCCACCGGCGCCCGCAACGCGGCCAGAGTTTGCAGTGAGGTGGTGTAGTCGCCTGACTCGAACTGTGCTTTGGCCTTGGGTGCGACGTCTTTCATCGCTGAATACAGCGCAATCTCAGCGGGTTCGCGGAGCAACACGTCGCTGACATGCGGGTCCACTTCCTGGGCCTTTTTGAGGATGTTGCTGATGCGCTTGTTGGCAGCAGCCAGGGCGGGTGCCTCAGGCAGTGCGGCAAAAGCGCGAACCGCTGCCAGGCGCTTGGGCACTTCCCCCAAACGCTGGGGGCGCAAGGCCAGCACGGCATCGACTTCCTGGGCGCTGTAGCCCTGCTCGCGCAGGGAGCCGGCGAGGCGGTCAAACATGAAGTCAAGCAATGCACCGGAGGCGTCGGTAATCTTGTCGCCAAATGCAGGAAGCGCGGCTTGCACAAGGGCCGTCAGTTCCAATGGCAAGTCCTTTTCCACCAGCATGCGAATGACACCCAAAGCATGCCGGCGCAGGGCAAACGGGTCTTTGTCGCCGGTGGGCAAATTGCCGATACCAAACATGCCCACCAAAGTTTCCAGCTTGTCCGCCAGTGCTACGACGACGCCAGCGGAGTTGCGCGGCAATGCGTCTCCGGCAAAGCGGGGCTTGTAGTGGTCTTCAATGGCATCGGCGACGTCAACCCCCAGGCCATCATGGCGCGCATAGTAGCCGCCCATGATGCCTTGCAATTCAGGGAACTCACCGACCATGTCGGTTACCAGATCGGTCTTGGCCAGCAGGGCCGCCTTGTCTGCCCGCGCGACCAGCGGGGCGTCGCCCAGCTGCTGCGCAATCGCGCGTGCAATGGCACGCACCCGCTCGACCCGTTCACCCTGGCTGCCCAGTTTGTTGTGATAAACGACTTTATCCAAACCGGCCACGCGGGATTCCAGCGTCTTCTTGCGGTCCTGGTCAAAAAAGAATTTAGCATCGGCCAGCCGCGGGCGCACCACGCGCTCATTACCACCGATTACCGCGCTGGCATCGTCGGGGCTGATGTTGCTGACCACCAAAAACTGGTTCGTGAGCTTGCCCGTGCCGTCCAGCAGGGGGAAGTACTTCTGATTGGCCTTCATCGTGAGAATCAGGCATTCCTGCGGCACATCGAGAAACTCTTTTTCGAACGCGCAGATCAGCACGTTAGGGCGCTCCACCAAGGCCGTCACTTCGTCGAGCAAAGCATCGTCCTCGATCGGCTTGCGGCCGCCACCCACTCTCAAAGCGGCGGCGGTCAGCTGGCGCCCGATTTCGGCCTTGCGCTCGGCAAACGAGGCAATGACTGCGCCATCCCGAGCGAGTGTTGTGGCATAGCTATCCGCGTCCGCAATCACCACGGGCGACACAGCTGCTTCAAAGCGGTGACCCTGCGTCGTGTGCCCGGCCGTGAGGCCGAGCACCTTGACCGGCACCACGGTACTGCCGTGCAGCGCCACCAGCCCATGCGCAGGACGCACGAAATTCACGCTGCTCCAGCCTGGCAGCGCGCAATCGGTTTCCAACTGGTAGCTCATGACCTTGGGGATCGGCAACTTGGCAATGGCTTCTTCCAGTGCCTTTTGCAGCCCGGTATCGAGCGTAGCGCCGGTGAGCAGACTGTCGTAGAACAGGGATTCAGCCTTGCCGTCGGGCGCGCGCTTGAGCGCAACCACTGTAGCGGCAGGGTTGCTCAGGTCCGCCCCCAGTGCCTGCAGCTTCTTGAGCAGTGCAGGTGTCGCGTTCCCGGAGGCATCCAGACCGACCGACACCGGCATGAGCTTCTGCTGAACCGCCTTGTCTTCCGCCTTGAGCCAGACGTGGCTGATGTGCGCGGCCAGACGGCGTGGCGAGGCATAGGCAGTCGTCACCGAATCGGGGCCCGCCAGACCCAAAGACCGGAGCTGGTCGGCCAGCACGGTGGCAAACGCATCCCCCAGCTTTTTGAGTACTTTGGGGGGCAGTTCTTCTACGAACAATTCAACCAGAAGGTTTTTCGTTGTCATCATGCGGCCTTCTTACTCATCTGTTCCACCCACTCGCGCGGGGCCATCGGGAAACCCAGACGTTCACGGCTCTCGTAATAGCTCTGCGCCACGCCACGTGCCAGATTGCGGATGCGGCCAATATAGGCGGCACGCTCGGTCACACTGATGGCGCCACGCGCGTCCAGCAGATTGAAACTGTGCGCGCACTTGAGTACCTGCTCGTAGGCTGGCAATGCGAGCTGCTGCTCCATCAAATGTTTGGCCTGCTTCTCGTGCGCGGTGAACGCCGTGAACAAAAAGTCAGCGTCGCTGTGCTCGAAGTTGTAGGTCGATTGCTCGACTTCATTCTGCTTATACACATCGCCATACGAGAGGCCCTCGGTCCAAGTCAGGTTGTAGACGTTGTCCACGCCCTGAAGGTACATAGCCAGACGCTCCAGGCCATAGGTAATCTCGCCGGTGATGGGTTTGCAGTCAATGCCGCCGACTTGCTGGAAGTAGGTGAACTGCGTGACCTCCATACCATTGAGCCAGACTTCCCAGCCCAGGCCCCAGGCGCCTAACGTGGGGTTTTCCCAATCGTCTTCTACAAAACGGATGTCGTTTTTCTTCAGATCGAAACCCAAAGCCTCCAGCGACCCTAGGTACAACTCCAGAATGTTGTTGGGGGCGGGCTTCAAAACCACCTGGTACTGGTAGTAGTGCTGCAGGCGATTAGGATTCTCACCATAACGGCCATCTTTGGGGCGGCGGCTGGGCTGGACATAGGCGGCTTTCCAGGGCTCAGGCCCCAGTGCTCTCAAAAATGTAGCCGTATGCGAAGTGCCGGCGCCGACTTCCATGTCATACGGCTGCAGCAGCGCGCAACCTTGGTCAGCCCAGTAGGACTGCAATTTCAGGATGATTTGTTGAAATGTGAGCATGCCCTGATTTTACAGGGGCAAAACCGCTAACCCGCCCTGATTGGCCGTGCGCGGACAGCTATCAAAACAATAGCAATTGCAAGTAACCACAGTGGCCACAATCCAAAGCGGGCCACCCACCACGCAAAAGGGGTGATGCCGGTGCGGCCCTGCACATCCCCCACAAGGGCGCCGCGGGTGTGGCGCGGCAATGCATGCGTCACGCGGCCCGTATGGTCGATGATGACGGTGGCCCCGGTGTTCGTTGCGCGGATCATCGGCCGTTCAAACTCCAGCGCACGCATGCGGCTGATCTGCAAATGCTGGTCGATGGCCACGGTATTGCCGAACCAGCCGATATTGCTCACGTTAACGAAGATGGTCGGGGCCACAGGCGCATTGATGAAGCGAGCGCCCAGTTCTTCTCCGAACAAATCCTCGTAGCAGATATTGAGTGCCAAACGCTGCGCCTTCCACTCAAAGGACGCTTGACCCACGGCGCCCCGGTTGAAGTCCCCCAAGGGAATGTTCATCAGACTGGTGAACCATTTGAACCATGGCGGAATGAACTCGCCAAAGGGAACCAGATGGTGCTTGTCGTAGCGCCATAGCTGCGACTGAGCCGGTTGAAAACCCAGCACTGCGTTGGTGTAACCCTGCGAATAGCTCCCCCAAGGAAACCCGATAAGGGCCGCTTGCTCACCTTTGGCAAAGCGGCTTTGCAAGGCGTCCCAATACTCGGGTGGCAGTTGCTGGGGTAGCAAAGGAATGGCCGTCTCTGGCGCAACGACCAGATCACCCCGACTGGCTTGCAGTTGCTCGCCATACCAGCGCAAGGCCAGTGGAACGCCAGAACCAGGCTGGAATTTCTCATCCTGGGGAATATTGCCTTGCAACAGGGTTACCGACAACTGACCTGCAGGTACCGACCATACGGGCAACCAGGTGGACGCCGTCCAGCCGGCGACCAGCACAACGACCGTCGCCGAGCGTTGCACGCCCGCGCTGCGAGAAAAGAGCACCGCTGCAGCGGCCAGCCAGGCGGCCAATGCCGTTATGCCATAGGCACCAACCCACGGCGCGTAGCCAGCCAAAGGCCCGGTTAGATGCGCATAACCCACAGCGCCCCAGCCAAAACCCGTCAGCCAGGTGCCGCGGGCCATTTCAGCTGCAGTCCACAGTGCGGCGAACACCAGACAGGCAATATGCGGGCTGCTATCCTTGAGGCACCAATAGAGCGCACACGCTGCCGCGTAGTACAAACCGAGTGCCGCAGCCAGGGTCACAATGGCAAGGGCCGTCAGCAACCCGTTCAACCCGGCGTAGGTGTGCATCGAAATATATAGCCACCAGAAGGTGCCGCACAGCCAGGCGGTGGCGAAAAGCCATCCCATGGCCCCGGCCTGTGTCCAGCTCCTGCATTGGTGCAGCACCCACACGAACACGGCCATGGACAAAAACTGCAGCCACCAGAGCGGCTCTCCTTTTTCAAAAAGAAGGGGGAATGGCCACGCGATGCTTGCTGCGCTTGCGCAGGCAGCTATTAAAATAATAGCGCAATTGACAAAAATGTCCGCTGCGCCATGCTTACGCAGAAAGGTCGAGCGCATAGGATTCAGGAGGCGACGTCGTCGGGCGCCACTTTGAACCACTTCACAGCGCCGCCTTTGGTATGGAGCACCAGGAACACCAAGCCACCCAGCGTGAAGCGTTCACCACGCTTTGGAACTTGGCCCATTTCGTGCGCAATCAGTCCGCCAATGGTGTCAAAGTGATCATCCGGATCCGATCCGGTCAATACGACCGTGAAGGCGTCATTGACCCGCTCAATAGGGGTGTCTCCACTGACGCGGTAGGTCCGGTCAGCCAGCGCAAAAATGTCACCTTCATCCTCAGCAATGTCGAACTCGTCTTCGATTTCACCCACAATTTGTTCGAGAACGTCTTCGATGGTGATGAGGCCTGCCACGCGGCCAAACTCGTCTATCACGATCGCCAGGTGGTTGCGATTTCCCCTAAATTCACGCAACAGGTCATTGAGGCCTTTTGTCTCTGGCACGAAAACGGCTGGTCGCAATAGCGCCCGGATGTTGAGCTCGGGAGCCCGCTGCAGCTTTAGCAGGTCTTTGGCCATCAGAATACCAATGACGTTTTCACGCTCACCTTCATACACCGGAAAGCGTGAGTGCGCGGTGTCAATCACGGTGTGGAGCAACGAATCCATGGGCGCGAGAATATTCAGCAAGTCCATGCGCGTGGCCGCCACCATCACATCACCGGCGGTCATGTCCGCCATGCGAATTACGCCTTCAAGCATAACGCGCGACTCTGCACCAATGATGTTGTTGTCCTCGGCCTCGGCCAGCGTCTGAATTAGCTCCGCTGTTGAATCGGGTCCTGGATGAATGAACTCAGCTAGCTTGCGAAGAAAAGTCCGCTTATCTTCTTTGTCTGCTGGCCGCGGGGGGTGTGGGTCTGACACTGACTTGGTGGCAAGGGCTGCCTTTGTTTAGGATCCCCAAGGATAGCGGATTTGTATGACCCGCCACATGCTGGTTTCACCGCCTTCAGGGCGGGGTGCGGCTTTGCGCGTCGATAGCGCCCTGGCGGACCTCTTGCAAGTCGGCAAGGAAGCTCCAGAACTGCTTGGCCTGCGTCTTGATCCGATAATCCGTTTGAGCCACTTGCTCCTCAATCATTTCAGTCACGCGACTATCCAAGGTTGATTGTGGCAGCTGCAGGTAGGCTTCGGATTCGGATCCGTCGCGCTCAACCCTCGCTCCAGCATTACGAGCGATTTTCAGCATGGCTGTATTCTCGCTCAGTGCATGGATAAACATCATGCTGATCCCGTCGTTCGCAGCATGCATCGCAGCACGCTCGAACAATCGCGCCCCAAATCCCCGACCGCGTGCACTGGGAACAACCGATACGCCGAATTCGGCACAGGACTCGTAGCTACCCTCCTTGGGATAGGCAAGATGCGCCATTGCGATTAACTGAAGCCGCCGATTATAAATCCCGAAAATCTCGTCTCGCTCGAAGTCCAGTCCGTCCACGTACCGCTGGACCTGCTCGTCTCGCGCCATATATCCAAAACGCAAGTACCGGTCAGAAGACTCCAGGGACAACAAGTGCCGGGCGATCCGATCACGGTGGTTCGCACCCAATGAACGGATAGGCACAAGAATTGGAGCCTTCCGCTCAGGGGTAGCGTCGGTGCCTTTCCCCGCCGGTGGTCGTAAAAAATCACGCCCGACACCGAAGGAGGCTTTGATTAGTTCTTTTGCTTCAAGCATGAGCGTAATATAAGGGTTACCCCTAGGTTTAACACTCCAAATTGACGTGATTCTGTCGCGTGGACGCCACCTTAGCGCTTATTAATAAATTGGAAGCAGCCAGAACAGTCTTCAAAACAAGTGCAAGCACTAACTTACACAGAAATAGATTCGCCTAAGTCCCTGCGCTTCACGAGAAGCGTTTTAGTTTCTTATAGCCCGATACACTTAATTCCATGAGTGCAGCACAAAAAATCAGGGATGCAGTGGCGCGGGTTACCGCATTACGGTTGGAAGCAGCCTCATCGCCCGGCCTCCTTGCTGCCACGACGACGATCAAACGGTTTCAGGCACGTCGTTTCGCTGGCACCTACGCGGACCTATTTGATGCAAAAAAGTATGCAGGCGCCGCAAGGTTTTTTTTGGACGAACTCTACAGCGACAAGGATTACTCACTTCGCGACGCACAGTTCGCCCGCATCGCTGGAGCACTTCAAACGTTTTTCCCATCAGCAGTCGTGGCAACAGCTGTGTCACTGGCGGAACTACATGCGCTGACCGAAGAGCTTGACCAGCAGATGGCAATCGCCTGGCTTCGGGAGTCCGAGGGGACTCATGCCGATGATGTGACCCGGTACGTTCTAGCGTGGAAGTCGGTCGGTCATTTGGAGGACCGGCATCGACAACTGGATATTGTGCTTGCTGTCGGGAGCGAACTAGATCGACTAACTCGCACTCCCGGGCTCAGGTTGATGCTCAGGATGATGCGCAGACCGGCGGTGGCCTCTGGATTGGGTTCTCTTCAGAACTTTCTTGAGGCCGGGTTTGACACCTTCGCCAACATGTCTGGAAATGGAGCACGGGCCCTTGAGTTTCTAAACTTGATCAAGGCGCGCGAATCACTTTGGTTTGACCGCCTATTTGGCCCCGACGCAGTCAGTTGTGAAAAACAATTGCGTGCCTGTCTGTTAAATAATCACCAAGGCGTCTAATAAAAACCAAAAAAAACGCCCAGTCACATGACTGGGCGTTTCACTGTAATAGCCTGACGATGACCTACTTTCACACGGGGATCCGCACTATCATCGGCGCAGAGGCGTTTCACTGTCCTGTTCGGGATGGGAAGGAGTGGTACCACCTCGCTATGGTCGTCAGGCATAACTTTTTGTCACCAAGACACAGGGTCTTGACAACCAATTTATAGAGCTAATCAGCTTCGATTTAACGATCCAGTTTCCTGGATATTTTTGAATGCGTCAACTTGGCATAACACCCTTGAAACACTTTCGTGATCAAAGTTATAGGGTCAAGCCGCACGAGCAATTAGTATCAGTTAGCTTAACGCATTACTGCGCTTCCACACCTGACCTATCAACGTCCTGGTCTAGAACGACTCTTTAGGGGGCTCAAGGCCCCGGCAGATCTCATCTTGAAACGAGTTTCACGCTTAGATGCTTTCAGCGTTTATCTCTTCCACACTTAGCTA
>JAYTRR010000119.1:0-4964 GCA_043746005.1 Burkholderiales bacterium | reverse complement strand
ATGGCACCCGCGGCACCGACCACGGCCACGGCAATGCCATGTGGATCATGGGGAACAGGGTCAACGGCGGGCGCTGGCACGGCGGCTGGACCGGGCTGGCGCAAGGCAACCTGCACGAGAACCGCGACCTGCCGCTGCACAACGACTTCCGGGGCGTGTTCGCCCAGGTGTTGCACAGCACACAAGGACTGGCAGCCGCTGACATCGACACCCTGTTCCCCGGCTTTGCATGGGACCGATCGTTGGACGGTATGCTGCGGGTATGACCAAACTCGCCACGTTCCAGCTCTTTTTGCGCCGCGTCTGGGCGCTGTCACAGCCCTACTTTGCCTCGGACCAGAAATGGAAGGCCCGCGCCCTGCTGGGCGCCATCATTGCCCTGAACCTGGGCATGGTCTACATGGCCGTGCTGTTCAACGACTGGAACAAGCTGTTTTACGATGCGCTGCAGGACAAGAACGCGGCCGTGTTCTGGACGCAACTGGGGCGCTTTACCTACCTGGCCTTCGCGTTCATCGTGATTGCGGTTTACAAGTTTTACCTGACACAGCTGCTGGAGATGCGCTGGCGCGCCTGGATGACCGGCCACTACCTGGAGCGCTGGCTGAGCAACCACGCGTTCTACCGGCTGGAGCTGGCGCGCTTTACCGGCAAACCGAACGCCAATGGCGACAACCCCGACAACCCGGACCAGCGCATTCAGGAAGACATCAACCAGTTCACCAGCCTGACGATTGGCCTGTCCATGGGCTTGCTGAACTCGGTGGTGACGCTGCTGAGCTTTGTCGGCATTTTGTGGGGACTCTCCGGCGGGTTTGCGTTCACGCTGGGCGGAAGCGACTACAACATCCCCGGTTTCATGGTGTGGATGGCGGTGCTGTACTGCCTGGCGGGCAGCGTCATCACCCACTACATCGGCCGCCCGCAGATTGCGCTGAACTTCCAGCAGCAGCGGGTAGAAGCCGACTTTCGCCACCACCTGGTGCGGGTGCGGGAATACAGCGAATCCATCGCGCTGGACCGGGGCGAAAAGGTCGAGCGCCAGCAGCTGGACACGCGTTTCGGCAAGGTGCTGGGCAACTACCTGCGACTCATCAACGCGCAGAAGCGGCTCATCTGGTTCACCAGCTTTTTCGGGCAAGCAGCGGTGGTGTTTCCGTTTGTGGTGGCCGCACCGCGTTTTTTCAGCGGTGCGATTCAACTCGGCGAGCTGATGCAAATATCGAGCGCCTTCGGCCAGGTGCAAGGCGCTTTGAGTTGGTTTGTGGACAGCTACAGCAGCCTGGCCACCTGGCGCGCCACAACCGACCGGCTGACCAGCTTTGAGGAGTCATTTCAGGCCCTAGCCCTAATAGAACCTGCGCAGACAGCTACTAAATTGATAGCAAACGACAACATGCTGGGTACGCAGGACCTGCAGGTTGCCCTGCCGGGCGGCACGGTGCTGCTAGCCGGCACCGCCTTGCATGCCGCTGCGGGCGACCGGGTGTTGCTGCAGGGGCCCTCGGGCAGCGGCAAGTCCACGCTGTTTCGCACACTTGCCGGTATCTGGCCTTTTGCCAAAGGCCAGGTGCAGCTGCCCGCGCAGACCATGTTCATTCCCCAGCGGCCCTACTTTCCCAACGGGCCGTTGCGCGAGGCGCTGGCCTACCCGGAAGCCGCCACCCGCTACACCGACACGCAGCTGCAGCAGGCCCTGAGCGACGCCCTGTTGCCCGATCTGGCCGACCAGCTCGACACGGCGGACGCCTGGAGCCAGAAGCTCTCGGGTGGCGAGCAGCAGCGACTGGCCATTGCCCGGGTGTTGCTGAAAAAACCGCGCTGGGTGTTTGCCGATGAAGCCACCAGCGCGCTGGATGAAGCCGCTGAGGCTTCAGTGTACAAACGGCTGCTAGCCCTCGTGGAATCTGCGCAAGGCGCTCTCATTTCCATAGCGCATAGGCCTGGCGTGGCGGCATTTCACAACCGGCGCTGGACTTTGCTGCCACAGCCCCAAGGCGCGGCCGCGCGTTACCGGGTGGAGGACTGAAACTTCTCGAACCCGCGCGAGCGCAATTCGCACGCCGGGCAGGTGCCGCAACCATAGCCCCAGGCATGACGGTGTTCCCGGTCGCCCAGGTAGCAGGTGTGGGTGTGTTCCACGATCAGGTCGACCAGCGGCTGACCACCCAGTGTCTGCGCCATGGCCCAGGTGTCCGCCTTGTCGATCCACATCAGTGGGGTTTCGATCAGAAAGCGCTTGTCCATGCCGAGCGACAGTGCCAGTTGCATGGCTTTCATGGTGTCGTCGCGGCAATCCGGGTAGCCCGAAAAATCGGTTTCGCACACCCCCGTGACCAGCACCTGCAGCCCCCGCCGGTAGGCTACGGCCGCCGCCAGGGTCAGGAACAGCAAATTGCGCCCCGGCACAAAGGTATTGGGCAGGCCAGTGCTTTCCATCTGAAAAGCGGTTTGCCGGGTCAATGAGGTTTCGCTGACCGCGCCCAGTACCCCCAGGTCCAGCAAATGGTCTTCCCCCAGTCGGGAGGCCCATTGCGGAAACTGGCTGCGCATCTCCCGAACCACCACCAGGCGCGCCTCCAGCTCCACGTTGTGACGCTGGCGGTAGTCAAAGGCAATGGTTTCAACGCGCTCGTAGCGTTCAAGCGCATAGGCCAGGCAGGTAGTGGAATCCTGGCCACCGGAAAAAAGAACAAGGGCAGTCGTATGCATGACCATGATGGTAGACGATGGTCAGCCCGCCACAGCCGTCGCGGTCAGCGGGGGGCAATCATATGTTTTCAGGCTTCTTGATCTTGTTGGCGGTGTAGGTCAAGACCTCTTTGGCAAGGGTGCCCGGCATCTGGGACGACGCAGGAGGTGTGATGGGCGTCAACTGGTCCTTCACCTGTTCCAGCTGGATGGCGCTGGCACCCGCCGTCCACATGGTCTTGAGGTGGTCAATCAGCATCTGGTACACCGGCTTGCGTGGTGGTTCTTCCACCTTTTCGGTTACGGGCCGGTGAATGGTCCAGTCTTTTGGTGAGGTGGCAGCCTCTGACCCTGGCCTACCGGGGTCGGAAACGCTGGTGTAGAGCGCCTCGCCCTCGTTGGGCTTGCGCGCCGTGTTGACGAGATTGATGACGCTCGGAGCGGGCTCAAGCGGCGGACTCGCGCTGACGGGAGGGTTCACCGGCGCCACCGCAATGACTTTGTTGGCTCCAGACGAAGCCAAATCCGCGCCAGAAATGCGCAAATTGGGGTTTCGATCAAAGGACGGCAACTGCATTTTGGTAAGCCTGAAGGCCCCTCCGGTTACTTTTATCTGTAGACGTACATTTCTTAACGGCAGATTTAGGGGGTTATTTAGGGTTAATTCAAAAATAATTGAAAAATATTGAAACTATTTTTCAATTCAAAATGCACAGCCCAGCGTGCGACGATGATTAAACATGACACGTACACGACTGGGCTCGATACCCCGCTTCACCGTCAGTCCCGTTCGCAAAGTGTCTCTGCGCAAAGGTTGCATCAGCACCCCTCCATCTTCCCGACGGATGCTGGCCACAATGGGCGTGTGGGCCTTTTCCCCTCGCTCGATCACCACAGCGGTCTCACCGTTTGCGAGTTCCACAAAGGTGCCAGGCGGATACAGTCCAACGACTCGCAATAACGTGGCGCCAATGCTGTCTGGATGCCCACCGGCTCCAAGGCACGCATCGCGGGCGGCCATCGCGGGCGTGATCGACAGGCGAGACCCCCGGCTGCTCAATTTCGCCGTGTAAATGTCCACACGCCGTAGCAGCTCGGCCAGACGGGGCCCGGCGCGCGCCGCATCACCCGACTCCGACTCCTGAACCCTGTGGTGATGCTGCACCACATAAAGCCACACGGGTTCTACGACACCCGCCTTGGTCAGCATGTCAGCGCTTGTATCGGCGTGAGCACTTACCAATTCGCGTTGCCCTTCTGACAAGGCAGTGTTTTGCTTGGCCAGTGAATCCTGCAGTGCAGTCATGCTCACGTTCATACTGAGTGCCGCCAGCGCCAGCGCCTGTCTTTCTTCTTCCGGCCATTCCATCCATTCGGCCGCCAGCTCTGCAATCACCTGGCAGATCATTGCGTGTTGCGCGCTGTAGTAATCAAAGCCCCGCACATTGGCTTGAATCAGCACGTAAAGCGCCATATCAACGTTGCGCCGGGCCAGAGTGCGCACGCTAAGCGTCAAATCGGTGAAGCGCTCGACCCACGCACTGTCAATCGCACTTTCCCGCAAAAGTCGCGCCGCCTTGCCCATTAGCTGGTCCCATTCCTCCAACCCGTCGGCGACAGGCAGTGGCCGCAAGACGACCTCAGACACCGCAACCAGTGATGCCAGATCTTGCAGATCCGCATCGGCTTGAGCCTCCGCGGCAGCGGGCTCGTTGTGTTCACTCTCGCTCATAGGTTATTTGTTTGAATATTTTCGGACAGAGCCGCCCGCTTAATAGTATTGTCCTGCGATTTACTGACCTTTGATTGACATCTGCCAAGGAAAACCATGATCCACGTCATCGCCATGATTACCGCCCAGCCCGGCCAACGCAGCAAAATTCTGGAAGTGTTTAACACCATAACGGGTGCTGTGCATGCCGAAGCAGGCTGCATCGAATACACAGCTACGGTCGATGCCAAGGACATGCCGCCATCCACCGGGAGCATGGGTTCCGACACCTTTGTGGTGGTCGAAAAATGGGCAAGCCTCGCAGCGTTGCAGGCACATGGCGTCGCACCCCACATGCAAGCCTTCTCGGGGCAGGTCAAAGACTGGCTTGTTTCAGTCGTGGTGCACGTGCTGGAACCCGTTGCATGAAACCAGTACCCTGCTTGATTACTTGGTCAGGGAGTGTTCGCAATGCTCCCACGGGAGAACTTGGCACCCGCAAAGCAACTGAATGTCCTTGGGGCCGGTCAACACGCCATTCCCTGCTCCCGGTTCCTTGGCC
>JAYTRR010000118.1:0-14882 GCA_043746005.1 Burkholderiales bacterium | reverse complement strand
GGGAGGCAATGCGTACCCTGAAGTGGGTTCCAAAACCGGTTCCGTTGGAACCGGCATGGCCGCCGTGTTGGTGGCTTTCGTCCAATACCTCCAGCTCGCTTGGAACCAGGCGGGCGCGCAAACGCTCCTCCAGCTGGATGACGGTGGGTCCCATACTCATGATTTGTGCTTTGTGTCGATGGCTTCTTCAGCCTGTAAATGGGGCGTAATGTAGACACCTTGCCCAATGATGAACGCCAGCGGGAACGCGTAGCCCCAGAGCTTGAAGCTCACCCAGGCTTCCGTGCTGTAGTTCATTACCACGTAGGCATTGATCAAGGACATAAAGGCGCAATACAACACCCACGCGATATTGAGGCGGCGCCAGACCGGATCGGGCAGCGCTAACTGACTGCCCAGCAGCAGTTTCAGGAAGTTTTTCCGCATTCCCCAAACGGCGACAGCCAGACCCATCGCCATCGCCGCATACAGAACGGTGGGCTTCCATTTGATGAAACGGTCATCGTGCAAGGCCAGTGTCAATGCACCGAAGAGGAGGACCAGTACCAGTGTGATCTTGTGCATGGCCTGGAGTTTGCGGTCCATGCCATAGATCAGTGCCATTTGCAGTACGGTGGCCCCCATCAGAACCGCAGTGCCAACATAAATGTCGGACAGCTTGTATGCACCAAAGAACAACAGGATGGGGAAAAAGTCGATCAGTATTTTCATTCAGGTGTGAAGTGTAGCGAAGCCGAGTTCATGCAATACCGCAAACCAGTGGGCGCGGGCCCATCTTCAAACACATGGCCCAAGTGGGCTCCGCAGTCTGCGCAGTGCACCTCGGTGCGTTTCATCCACAACATTCCGTCCACTTTGGTGCCCACAGCTTCAGGAGCCAGTGGCTGAAAGAAGCTTGGCCAGCCGCTGCCGGATTCGTATTTGGTGTCCGATGTAAACAGCGGCTTGTCGCAGCACACGCAGCGATAAGTGCCTGCGGCCTTGTTGCCTTCAAGGCGACCGGTGTAGGCGCGTTCGGTGGCCTCGTGGCGTGCCACGTCAAAAGCCAGCGGCTCGGCCCCCTTCACCTTCAACAGGGCCTTCCACTCTTCGTCGGTTTTCTGAATCTTGTAGGTCATAGTAGAGGTGGTTGGATGTTAGGAACTGCAACTGATGGAAATACCGCCCGCCCAGTCAGGCGGAAAGGTAGCAAATGACTCAAACTGCGGATGCTCTTCAAAAGGTTGCTCCAATATTCCAAGCAACTGGGCAATCAGGGAGAAATCCTTCAACTTTGCTGCTTGGATGGCCAATTCACCCAAATGGTTCCGCAGTACGAACTTGGGATTTGTTTTTAGCATCAATTCGGTCGAATGCCCCGGTGGAGCCTGCGCAACGCGCTCCGAAAATTGTAGCAGCCAGCCATCGATTCCCACGTTGTCCAAAAAGAGATCCCGTACCGACGTGTCGGCCGCATCCCGTTGGACAGCCCATTGGCTCAGACGTCGCCAGAAGATGGTGTAGTCCACGCGGTCTGTCGCCATGAGTCGCAGAACGTCGTCTACCGTGCCACGCAAGCCTTCATGGGTAGCGGGGAAGCCCATCTTTGCGGCCATGGCAGAGTCAAAAGCGCTAGGGTAGGCCGTCTTGTAGGTCTCCAGGGCGGCTATGGCCAACTCCTGCTCACCGATAAGTGGCAAAAGAGCCTGGCCCAGGCAAAAAAGGTTCCAGTACGCCACGTTGGGTTGCTTGAAAAAGGCGTATCGGCCCTGGTTATCCGAATGATTGCAGATGTGGCTTGGGTCGAACGCGTCCAGAAACTGGAACGGCCCGTAATCGATGGTCAGCCCCAAAATGCTCATGTTGTCCGTGTTCATGACACCGTGGCAAAAGCCCACGGCCTGCCATTGGGCCACCATCCGTGCCGTACGCTGGGTCACCGCGTGCAAGAAATTTGCATACGGGTTGCCATCAAAGCGCGGGTCGGTTCGACACTCGGGGTAATGGCGATCAATCACGTAGTCGGCCAACTGCCGGAGCTGATCGTGAAGACCATTGTGGCTGAAGTGTTCAAAGTGCCCGAATCGGATAAAACTGGGCGCTACCCGGGTCACCACCGCAGCGGTTTCCACCGTCTCCCGTCGAATGGGGGCATCGGACCCGATGACGCTCAAGGCGCGCGATGTGGGTATGCCCAAGCCATGCATCGCTTCACTGCAAAGAAACTCGCGAATACTGGATCGCAATACAGCCCGGCCGTCACCCATTCGGGAGAACGGCGTCAAGCCCGCGCCCTTCAATTGCACTTCCTGACCGGCCAGTTCGCCCAGCAGAATCGCCCGGCCATCGCCCAACTGCCCTGCCCAGACGCCGAACTGGTGGCCGCTGTATACGCTGGCCAGAGTGCGTGTTCCGGCAAGTGCCTGGTTGCCAGCTAAGGCTTGCAGCCATTCCGGAGAATCAAGACGGTCGGTGGGCAAGCTCAAATGCGCGGCGACCTGTGCACTACGACCCACCCAGTAAGGGGCAGGAAGAGGCGTAGGGGGCAATGCGACGAAGAAATCCTCACCCAAATCAGCAAAGCTGTTGGTCCATGTCAGGCCAGTGTCCGCAAGGGTGGCGGCGCTTACCAAATTATTCATGCACGAATTGTCCCGCAAATGACTATCACTGCCGATTTTCGGGGACTTGTAGCGGGTACCATGCGGCGACGCGCAACAGATGCCGCGCTCGTATTTTCGAGTCCAACAATTGAGGAGACATGTGCCATGTTAGGGTTAATGCAAAGCCAGCAGCTTCTGATTTCTTCACTGATTGATTTTGCCGAGCGCCACCATGGCGAGGGTGAGGTTGTTTCGCGCAGAGTGGAGGGTGACATCCACCGCTATACCTATCGCGATGTGGCCCAGCGTTCACGCAAAGTGGCCAATGCGCTGGATACGATGAATCTTGCCTTTAGCGATCGGGTGGCAACCCTCGCATGGAACGGATACCGCCATCTGGAACTGTATTTTGGTGTGAGTGGTTCAGGCCGGGTGCTGCATACCCTGAACCCCCGACTGCATCCCGACCAGATTGTCTGGATTGCCAACCACGCTGAAGACCAGGTTCTGTTTTTTGACATGTCGTTCCTGCCCATCGTCAAGGCAATTCACAGCCGTTGCACCACCATCAAGCATTTCATTGCCATGTGTGATGCAGACAAGCTCCCGGCAGATACGGGCATTCCGGGCCTGCAGAGTTATGAAGCGTGGATGGGTTCGCAATCTGCGGAATACACCTGGCCTCAGTTTGATGAAAACTCTGCTTCCAGCATGTGTTACACCAGTGGTACCACGGGCAACCCCAAGGCGGCTTTGTACAGTCACCGCTCCACCATCCTGCATGCGTTTTCAGGCGCTTTGCCGGATGCCTTAAGCATGAGTGCCCGGGATTCGGTATTGCCGGTGGTTCCCATGTTCCACGTCAATGCGTGGGGGCTCCCTTATTCGGCGGCCATGACTGGGGCCAAACTGGTATTTCCCGGCCCCGCAATGGATGGCAAATCCATTTTTGAGTTGATAGAGTCTGAAAAAGTCACATTCGCGGCGGGTGTGCCCACCGTGTGGCAAATGATGCTGGGTCATATGCAAGCCGGCAGCCTGCGTTTCAGCACTCTGAAGCGCACAGTCATTGGCGGCTCTGCGTGTCCGCCCGCCATGATCAACGCGTTCAATGATCAGTACGGTGTAGAAGTGCTGCATGCCTGGGGCATGACAGAGATGTCCCCGCTGGGCACGGTTTGTACGCTGAAAAACAAGCACCTGGCGATGGATTCAGCCGACAAAATGAAGGTGCGCCTCAAGCAGGGACGCGGCATTTACGGTGTCGACATGAAAATCGTCAGTGACGAAGGCAAAGAACTGCCATGGGACGGAAAGGCCTATGGTGACCTGCTGGTCAAAGGTCCCTGGGTGATAAGCGAGTATTTCAAAGGCGAGGGTGGCTCTCCCTTGATTGACGGTTGGTTTCCGACGGGGGATGTGGCCACTATTGACGCCGACGGCTACATGCAAATCACGGACCGAAGCAAGGACGTCATCAAGTCCGGTGGAGAGTGGATCAGCTCCATCGATGTGGAGAACGTAGCTATGGCGCATCCAGCCGTCGCCATGGCTGCCTGTATCGGCATGAAACACCCCAAATGGGACGAACGCCCCATCATCGCAGTAGTCAAGAAGCCTGGATGCGATGTGACCCGTGACGAACTCATCGCCTTCTACGACGGCAAGACCGCCAAATGGCAAATTCCAGATGATGTCGTTTTTGTGGATGCCATCCCGTTGGGTGGAACCGGAAAGATGCAAAAAACCAAGCTTCGGGAAATGTTGCAGGACTACAAACTGCCAAGCCTGTAAGCGTGCTTTTGTATCCATTTTTTTGTCACCTTAGTGATACCGCGTAGGGGAAACCCTCGCATTGCAGTGCGCAAAAACTTGTACGCTGGCGGGGTTGTGATTAACAGGAGCTTTCTAATGAAATTTGTGTTCAAACTTGTTGCCGTTTCTGCGGCTTTGTTCTGCGCCAGCGCAGCGATGGCCCAAAAAGGCGAGACCGTGAAAATGGTCCGAATTGATGCACAGACCGGCCTACTAGGACCCGTTGGCGTCAACCAGTTAAAAAGCTACCAGTTTTTCGCTGAGAAATTCAGCGGAGCCGGTAATCCGGCCGGTGTGAAGTTTGAAGTGACAGGTATTGACAACAAGCTAAGCCCGACAGAGAGCCTGAACGCGTTGAAGGCGGCTATTGACCAGGGTGCGCGCTACATCGTTCAGGGCAACGGCTCGTCAGTTGCTTTGGCGCTCTCCGACGCAATCTCCAAACACAACGAGCGCAACCCTGGAAAAGAAGTGATTTTTATCAACGACGCGGCAGTGGACCCCGATCTGACCGGAAGCAAGTGCAGCTACTGGCATTTCCGTTTTGACGCGGATACCTCCATGAAGATGGAGGCCATGTCCAGCTTCATGGAAGGCCAGAAGGACATCAAGAAGGTCTACATCCTGGGTCAGAACTACTCGCATGGCGTGCAGGTTGCCAAGTTTGCCAAGGAAACCCTGGCCCGCAAACGGCCTGACATCCAGATCGTTGGCGAGGATTTGCATCCACTGGCTCAGGTTCGTGACTTCGCTCCCTATATTGCAAAAATCAAGGCATCCGGAGCCGATACGGTCATCACCGGCAACTGGGGATCCGATCTGTCCCTGTTGATCAAGGCGGCCAACGAGGGTGGTTACACTGGTAATTTCTTCACTTACTACGCTGGTGTGACGGGTACGCCTTCTGCACTGGGTACCAATGGCGCAGGCCGCGTGTACCAGGTGTCCTACGCCCACTACAACATGGGTGGCCAGATGGATAAGTGGATGTCCGAGTTCAAGGCGAAGTACAACGACGACTTCTACACCGGCTCCATCATCCGCGTTTACGAAACCCTGGGCGCGGCGATGGCCAAGGCCAAGTCTACTGATCCTGTCAAGGTTGCTGCGGCGCTTGAAGGAATCAAGGTCAAGAGCTTCAATGGTGAAGTCGAAATGCGAAAAACTGACCACCAATTGCAGCAGCCCCTGTACATGACGGTCTGGCAAAAAGCGGACAAAAAGTATCCATACAGCCCTGAGAACACGGGTATGACACTGGTGCCACTCAAAGAGTATCCCAACTACGTTTCCAGCACGCCTACCAGCTGCCAGATGAAGCGTCCTTCCTGACCCCCTGCGGTCAAAAACAGGAGCCCGAGCGGGACCGCCGTATCGGGCTTTTTCATTTCTAGTGACGAGGAAGGTTAGTCGGCAATGGAGTTTTTCATTATTTCGATGCTCAATGGCTTGAGCTACGGTCTGCTGTTGTTCATGCTGAGTTCAGGTCTCACCCTGATTTTCAGCATGATGGGCGTCCTGAATTTCGCGCATGCCAGCTTCTACATGCTGGGCGCCTACGTGGGCTACACGGTATCCCGATTCGTTGGCTTTTGGCCAGCCCTGGTGATCGCTCCCCTGGTTGTGGGTGCCATGGGCGCGTTGTTCGAGCGGGTGTTCCTGCGCAGGGTGCACAAGTACGGACATGTCGCTGAATTGCTGATTACCTTCGGCTTGTCTTACGTCGTGCTTGAACTAGTGCAGCTTGTCTGGGGCCGCATCGCTCTTGAATTCCGGCCACCGGAGTCACTGCAGGGCCCCGCCTTCACCTTGATCAATCATTCGGTGAATGGCTTGAGGCTGCTGTGGGGCGCAGCACCTGCCGAACTGTGCAGCGCCGCTGACGCAACCGTGCGGGTTGTGTGCTCGCCGTTTCCTGCGACCCGTGGATTCATGATGCTGGTTGCACTGGTGATGCTGGTCGCAGTTTGGCTGCTGTTAACCCGAACGCGCATCGGATTGATCATCCAGTCGGCCTTGACCCATCCTGAGGCAGTCGAATCGTTGGGCCACAATGTCCCACGGATTTTCATGCTGGTATTTGGCGCAGGTGCCGGGCTGGCCGGACTGGCCGGAGTCATTGGTGGAAGCACCTTTCTGACCGAACCTGCCATGGCTGCTACCGTGGGCTCCGTCATTTTTGTGGTCGTGGTGGTTGGCGGCATGGGTTCGCTATCGGGTGCCTTTCTGGCCTCGGTGCTGATCGGCGTCATACAAACCTTTGCCGTTGCATTTGACTATTCCGTCGCAACTCTGGCCCAGCAGCTTGGGCTCCAGCTGGGTGACGCAACCCGAAACAATTCCTTCGTCAAGTTGACCCTCTCCCAGGTCGCACCCATCCTTCCTTATCTCTTCCTGGTCCTCATCCTGATCTTTCGGCCCAAAGGGCTGTTGGGCAAACGGGAGGGCTGAACTATGCGCAACCAATCAACATCCAAGCCATTTAATACGGGACGCTGGGTCACCTGGGGGCTATTCGCGCTCTTGCTGGCACTGGCTCCATTGGTATTCACCGGCGGCCTTGCAATCACCGTGCTGTCCCAGATGGGCATCGCCATCATTGCCTGCCTTTCCTACAACATGTTGTTGGGGCAGGGAGGCATGCTCAGTTTTGGGCATGCAGTCTACACCGGTCTGGGGTCATTTTTAGCAATCCACGCCCTTAACGGCGTTTCGAGTGGTGCGTTGCCCATTCCGGTTTCACTGGTGCCCATCGCCGGCGGATTGGCCGGTATAGGTTTTGCGGTCCTGTTTGGCTATGTAACCACCCGCAAGTCCGGTACCACCTTTGCCATGATCACCATGGGTCTGGGTGAACTGGTTTTCGCGATGTCGCTAATGATCCCCGAGTTTTTTGGTGGAGAAGGCGGCGTTTCGGGTAACCGGGTCATCGGGCAAGCCTTCCTTGGCATCACCTACGGACCTCCGGTTCAGGTTTATTACTTGATAGCGGTCTACACCTTTGTTTCGGTTGTCGCCATGTTCGCATTCACCCGCACGCCATTGGGCCGCATGCTGAACGCGGTGCGGGACAATCCCGAGCGGGTCGAATTTGTGGGCTACAACACGCAGCGCGTGCGGTACACGGCATTCATCATTGCCGGTTTTTTTGCCGGAATTTCCGGCGGCTTGGGCGCACTCAATTTTGAGATCGTTACGGCTGAGGTGGTTGGGGCTGCGCGCTCAGGAGCCTATCTGCTGTTTACGTTCCTGGGAGGCGCAACCTTCTTCTTCGGACCGATCATCGGCGCCGTGTTGATGGTGCTTGCCTTTGTACTTTTCAGTGAGTTCACCAAGGCATGGCTGCTTTACCTGGGTCTCATCTTCGTGTTCATGGTCATGTACGCCCCCGGAGGAATCGCCAGCCTGATCATGATGAATTTGCGTGTGGCTTCGTTCGGCAAACTCCGCCAGCTGCTTTTGAGCTATTGCGTTCTGACCGTCACTGGCATTGTTGGCCTTGCAGGTGCGGCGGCCATGGTTGAAATGATGTACCACCTCCAATTGAATGCCGGACAGGGATCCGAACTGGTATTTTTGGGGGTCCGACTGGATGCAGCCAGCATGAGCAACTGGCTCGGAGCCGTCGTGGTCATGCTCGCGGGCTTGGCTTGCTTCGAGCTCGCCAGGCGCAAGTTTGCCCGCAAATGGGGGCAGATTCAGGGGTATATCGAACAGGAAATCAATAGGAGGAGTCTGTCATGAGCGCACATTTGAAACCTGCGCTTGAACTGAAGAATCTGCGCAAAAGTTTTGGCAAGACCGAGATCATTCGGGGTATCGATCTGGCGGTGAATCCCGGTGAACGGGTTGCCATCATCGGACCCAACGGGGCTGGCAAATCCACGTTGTTCAATTTGATCAGTGGCAGGTTTGAGCCCACCAGTGGTGAAGTGCTGCTGAACGGAATCCGAATCGATGGAAAGAAGCCGTTCGAAATCAACCGGCTCGGGCTGTCCCGCAGCTTCCAGATCACCAACATATTTCCGAAACTCAGTGTGTTTGAGAACCTGCGCTGCAGCGTCCTGTGGAGCTTGGGCTACCGTTACACATTCTTCAAATTTCTGGCTGACCTGGATGATGCCAATGCCCGTGCAGACGAGTTGATGCAGATGATCAAGCTTGACAAGAAACACGATGTGCTTGCCATGAATTTGACCTACGCAGAACAGCGAGCGCTCGAAATCGGCATCACCATTGGCGGCGGTGCAGGGGTTATTCTTCTGGACGAACCGACGGCTGGCATGAGCAAAAGCGAAACTTCCCGTTTTATTGATTTGATCAAGACCGTCACCGAGGGTAAGACCTTGTTGACCGTGGAGCACGATATGGGCGTTGTTTTTGGGCTGGCAGACAAGATCGCAGTGATTGTCTACGGCGAAGTTATTGCCTTTGACACACCCGATGCGGTCCGTGCCAACGCACGGGTGCAAGAGGCCTATTTGGGGTCCGCGGTGGCCGACGCACAGGCGGGGGGGCACTGAACATGTTGAAAGTCTCCAACCTGAATGCCTTTTATGGCAAAAGCCATGTGTTGCATGGCGTGGACATGCATGTCAATGCCGGTGAGATTGTCGCCCTGCTAGGGCGTAACGGATCAGGCCGCTCTACCACTGCCAAGGCCATCATGGGCTTGGTGGACTGCCAGGGTTCCGTTCTTTGGAAAGATCAGGAATCCTTGGGCCTGAAGACCTATCAAATAGCCCATCTGGGTTTGGGATATGTGCCCGAAAGCCGCGACATTTTCCCCAAACTGACGGTTTACCAAAACCTGCTTTTGGGGCAGAAGAGAGGCAAGGGCAATCCACGCTGGGCATTTGATGACATGTACCGCATGTTTCCCCGCCTGAAAGAGCGAGAACATACGGAAGCTGGTGTCCTGTCGGGTGGCGAGCAACAGATGCTCACCCTTTGCCGCACCCTTATGGGTGACCCTGATTTGATCATCATTGACGAACCCACCGAAGGCCTGGCTCCAATGGTTGTCGAGTTGGTGGCCGAGTACCTGATGGAACTTCGGCGCCGTGGTATCTCGGTGTTGCTGATTGAGCAGAAGCTCACGATCGCCATGAAGATTTCAGACCGCTGTCTCGTTATGGGACACGGAAGTATCGTGTTTGACGGAACCCCCGACGAACTGCGCAACAACACCGATATCCGCAAGGAATGGCTGGAAGTCTGACTTGGTTTGTCCCAACCGTGACAAACTGGGTTGAACCGGCTCCAAAACCCACCTACAATTAAAAAAGAACGATCGTTCTTTTTTTTGGTTGTTCCAATTTTCATATTTGAGGAATGCAAGCATGACTGCCCAATACCAGGTTCATGGCGACGTCGCCGTTATTACGCTGAACAACCCACCAGTCAACGGATTGGGACTCGCGACCCGCCAGGGCATTGCCGATGGCATGGCGCAGGCCAATGCGGACGCAGCGGTCAAAGCCATCGTGATCACCGGCGCCGGCAAGGCGTTTTCGGGTGGTGCTGACATCAAGGAATTTGGCTCGCCCAAGGCCTTGCAAGAGCCCAATCTGCTCAGCGTCATATCCGTGCTGGAAAAATCGTCAAAGCCAGTAGTAGCCGCGCTGCATACCGTTGCCATGGGTGGCGGCCTGGAGTTGGCGCTTGGTTGCCATTACCGTATTGCAGCTCCTGGCACCGCCATTGCATTGCCCGAAGTCAAACTGGGTCTGATTCCCGGCGCGGGTGGCACGCAGCGTCTGCCACGTGTGCTGGGTGTTGAACCTGCACTGAACATGATCGTCAGCGGCGAGCCTGTTAAAAGCGAAATGCTGGCGATGCTGCCCGGTCAAAAGTTGTTTGACAAACTGTCTGCATCCGCTGAATCGCTGGCCGAAGAAGCCCTGGCCTTTGCGCGTTCGGTGGCCGATGTGCGCCCCTTGCCGCTGGTGCGCAATCTGCCGTGCAAGCATTCCCTGGGCGACGCGTACTTCCAGTTTGCCCGCAACATGGTCAAGGGAATGTCCAAAAACTATCCCGCTCCAGCCAAGTGCGTGGACGTGGTTGAAGCTGCGACGAAGAAGAAATTTGAAGACGGCATGGCCTATGAGCGCGAACTCTTCATCAATCTGATGCTGACGGCCGAGAGCAAGGCCTTGCGCCACATTTTTGTGGCCGAGCGTGCAGCATCAAAAATACCGGATATCCCTGCAGATATTGCACAGCGCGCTATTAATTCGATAGCGGTTATCGGTGCTGGCACCATGGGTGGCGGCATTGCCATGAACTTCCTGAACGCCGGCATTCCCGTGAAGATGCTGGAAATGAAGCAGGAAGCGCTGGACCGCGGCATTGCCACCATCCGCAAGAACTACGAATCCCAGGTCAAAAAGGGCAAGCTGAAGCAGGATAAATATGATCAGCGCATGAGCCTGCTCACCACGACCTTGAGCTATGACGACCTCTCCGGCGCCGACATGGTGATTGAAGCGGTGTTTGAAGAGATCGGCGTGAAGGAAGCGGTGTTCAAGGAACTCGACCGCGTCATGAAACCCGGTGCCATTCTCGCGTCCAACACCTCCACACTGGACGTGGACAAGATTGCGTCCTTCACCAAGCGGCCCGAAGATGTGGTGGGCCTGCATTTCTTCAGCCCTGCCAACGTCATGAAGTTGCTGGAAGTGGTACGTGGCGCCAAGACCGCCAAAGACGTCATGGCCACGGTCATGGGCGTTGCCAAGAAGATTCGCAAAACGGCGGTGGTTTCGGGTGTGTGCGACGGCTTTATTGGCAATCGCATGATTGAGCAATACGGCCGTCAGGGCGGTTTCCTCCTGGACGAAGGTTGTACCCCGGCGCAAGTCGACAAGGCCATGGAGAAATTCGGCATGGCGATGGGGCCGTTCCGCATGGGCGATCTGGCAGGCAATGACATTGGCTGGGCGATTCGCAAACGCCGCTACCAGGAAAAGCCAAGCATGAAGTACAGCAAAACGGCGGACTTGCTGTGCGAAAAGGGCCGTTTTGGTCAAAAGACCGACGCTGGCTGGTATGACTATGTACCCGGCAAACGCGACGCTATTCCCAACGCAGAAGTCGTGGCGATGATCGAAGAACACCGCAAGGCGCTGGGCATTACCCCACGCAAGATTTCGGACGAAGAAATTGTCCAGCGTCTGGTTTTTTCACTGGTGAATGAAGCAGCGCACATTCTGGAAGAGGGCATTGCCAACAAGGCCAGCGACATCGATATCGTCTATATCTTTGGTTACGGCTTCCCTCCCCACCGCGGTGGCCCGATGAACTACGCCGATCAGGTGGGGTTGTTCAACGTGGTGCAGGCCATGAATCGTTTCGCCAAAAATCCTCTGGACGATGCCTCCTTCTGGCAACCCGCTCCGCTGTTGGCCAAGCTGGCCGCTGAAGGCAAGACCTTCAACTAAAAGCCCAGGCAACCTACCGAATAAGGAAAAATCATGACTTCAGCAGTAATCGTTTCTACCGCCCGTACCCCGCTCGCCAAGAGCTGGAAAGGCTCGTTCAACATGACCCACGGTGCGACCCTTGGCGGTCACGCGGTGGAGCACGCCATCCAGCGCGCCGGCATTGAAGCCGGTGAGGTGGATGACGTCATCATGGGCTGCGCCACACCCGAAGGCGCAACCGGCGCCAACATCGCGCGCCAGGTTGCCCTGCGTGCCGGCTGTCCGGTCACCGTGTCGGGCATGACGATCAATCGTTTCTGCTCTTCCGGTCTGCAAACCATCGCAACCGCTGCCCAGCGCATCATCGCCAACGAAGGCGATATCTATGTAGCTGGCGGAGTCGAAGCCATTTCCTGCGTTCAGCAAGAGATGAACCAGCACATGCTGGCGGACCCGTGGCTGGTGAAAAACAAGCCAGAGATCTACTGGAACATGCTGCAAACCGCCGAGAACGTGGCCAAGCGCTACAACATCAGCCGCGATGCCATGGACGAATACGGTGCGGCCAGCCAGCAGCGCGCCACGGCCGCGTTGGCCGCTGGATTGTTCACTGCCGAGATTGCGCCGATCACTGTCACCATGGGTGTGGCTGACAAGGTCATGGGGTTGACCACCAAGCAAGTGACCGTCAGCAACGACGAAGGCATTCGCGACGGTACCACCAAGGAAGGCATCAGCGGCTTGCGCTCAGCGGTTCCTGGTGGCCTGATCACGGCCGGCAACGCCAGCCAGTTCTCCGACGGCGGCGGTGCCGTCGTGGTCATGCATGAAAAGCTGGCCGAGAAAAAAGGCCTGAAGCCCCTGGGCCGCTTCCTGGGCTTTGCGGTGGCGGGTTGCGAACCCGACGAAATGGGCATCGGTCCCGTGTTTGCCATCCCCAAAGTGCTGGCGCGTCTGGGTCTGAAGGTCAGCGACATTGATTTGTGGGAACTGAACGAAGCCTTCGCCGTACAAGTGCTCTACTGCCGCGACAAACTGGGCATTCCAGCGGACCGCCTGAACGTCAATGGCGGCGCCATTGCAGTGGGTCACCCCTACGGCGTCAGCGGCCAGCGCCTGACGGGCCATGCCTTGATCGAAGGCAAGCGTCGCGGTGCCAAGCGGGTTTGCGTCACGATGTGCATTGGCGGCGGTATGGGCGCTGCAGGTATTTTTGAAGTGCTGTAAAGCAGGCATCTATCCCATGCCAGGACGGGCCGAGACTGCAAAAAAAAGTGCAGTCCGGCCTTTTTTTTGACCTCACGCACCGGTAAACACCATGAACTTGCGTCCGACCATTGACTTTCTGCTCCACGACTGGCTTGATACCGTTGCGCTTGCGCAGCGCGCGCGCTTCGAGGACCACTCGCGCGACACCTTCGATGCCGTGCTCGACACCTGCGAACGCATTGCCCGCGAGAAATTCGCACCCTTCAACCGCCTGGTGGACATGCAGGAGCCGCACTTCGATGGCGAAAAGGTCATCTTGCCGCAGGCAACGCACGACGCCAACCGGGCCTATGCAGAGTCCGGCATGCTCAGTGCAGCACAGGATTACGAGATGGGCGGCATGCAGTTGCCGTACAGCGTGGAGGCCGCCGCCAATGCCTTTTTTGCCTGTGCATCCGTGAGCATTGGTTCCGGCATGCTCACCACCGGCAACGCCAATTTGCTGATGAAGCATGGCACCCCCATGCAGAAAGAGGTGTTTTCCAAGAACGAATTCGCCGGCCGCTGGTCGGGCACCATGTGCCTGAGCGAACCCCAGGCGGGCTCCAGCCTGTCGGATGTGGCGACCCGTGCTATACCCGATGGGGCTGATTTCGAGACGGATGCGTTGGGCCCACGCTACCGCCTCAAGGGCAACAAGATGTGGATATCTTCCGGCGAGCACGAGCTGACCGAGAACATCATCCATCTGGTTCTGGCCAAGATTCCAGATGAATCAGGCAAGCTGGTTCCAGGCACGCGCGGCATCTCGCTGTTTGTGGTGCCCAAGAAATTGGTCAACACCGACGGCACACTCACCGGCGTGCGCAACGACGTGGCGCTGGCCGGGCTGAACCACAAACTGGGCTGGCGCGGCACCACCAACACGCTGCTGAATTTTGGCGAAGGCAGGTTCCCCGTCGGTAACGAGGGTCCGTATGGAAAGGGCGCGGGCGCTGTGGGCTATCTGGTGGGCCAGGCCGGCAAAGGCTTGCAGTGCATGTTCCACATGATGAACGAGGCCCGTATTGGTGTCGGCATTGCTGCCACCATGCTGGGCATGGCGGGTTACTACGCGTCGCTGGACTACGCCCGCAACCGTCCACAGGGCCGCCCGGTCAAAGCGGGTGGTGCTGGAAAAGATGCGGCACAACCCCAGGTTGCAATCATTGAACACGCCGACGTCAAGCGCATGCTGCTGGCACAAAAGTCGTATTGCGAAGGTGCGCTGGCATTAGCGCTTTATTGCGCCAGGTTAGTTGATGAACAACACACTGCCGAGCCACAGGCTGCAGACGACGCACGCATGTTGCTGGAAGTGCTGACGCCGATTGCCAAAAGCTGGCCCAGCGAATGGTGCCTGGAGGCTAATTCGCTAGCCATTCAGGTTCACGGTGGCTACGGTTATACGCGCGACTTCCCGGTCGAGCAGTACTGGCGCGACAACCGCCTGAACATGATTCATGAAGGCACGCACGGCATACAAGCCGCCGACTTGCTGGGCCGTAAAGTGCTGATGGAAGGGGGCAGGGGACTGGCGTTACTGGCGGCGCGCATGCAGGCGACGATAGAAAAAGCTGCTCAAATTACAGAACTCAAGGATCATGCCGACGCGCTCGGCAAAGCCTTGCATCACCTCCGGGCTGCAACCGAGGCTGCCTGGGCTACAGGCAAGCCGCAGGATGCACTGGCCAATGCAGTACCCTACATGCAGGCCTTTGGCCACACCGTGCTGGCCTGGATCTGGCTGGATATTGCCCACACATCAATTGGGCAAGACGCTACATATTCAATAGCTTCTTACGCCGGAATT
>JAYTRR010000117.1:0-5012 GCA_043746005.1 Burkholderiales bacterium | reverse complement strand
TCACCGCCAGCGAAGCCCGCGCGAATCTGTATCGACTCATTGACGATGCGCAAGCATCACACGAGCCCATCATCATTTCCGGCAAGCGCAGCAGCGCGGTACTGCTCTCGGCAAGCGACTGGAGCGCCATTCAAGAAACCTTGTACCTGCTTGCCGTGCCGGGCATGCGCGAATCCATCAAGGCCGGCATGGCGGAACCTCTCGCCAAGAGTGCCAAGGCGCTGAAGTGGTGAGCGGGGAGCTTGCGAGTGTGGGAACTTGTTTACGCCAAACATGCGTTGAAAGACGCCAAGAAGCTGGCTGCAAGCGGGCTCAAGGAAAAGGCCCAAGAGTTGCTCGAAGTAATCGCCAGTGACCCATTTCAGAATCCTCCCCCCTTTGAGAAACTGGTGGGGGACCTTGCCGGGGCCTATTCCCGCCGCATCAATATTCAGCATCGCATCGTGTACGAAGTTTTTGCAAATGAGCGGATTGTTCGTATTCTGCGCATGTGGACACACTACGAATAATCGGGTTCACCCGGAAAAACCACCATGACCACCAACACCGTACGCCTCCACCGCGTCTTCAAGGCCCAACCCGAGAAGGTGTACCGCGCATTTCTGGACGCAGCAGCGCTGGCCAAGTGGCTGCCGCCGTTTGGATTCACCTGCAAGGTCGAGCATATGGATGCCAGGGTCGGCGGCACGTTCCGCATGTCGTTCGAGAACTTCTCCACCGGCGATGGCCATTCGTTCGGCGGCGAGTATCTGGAGCTGGTGCCGGGTGAACTGATCCGGTACACCGACAAGTTTGATGACCCGAACCTGCCGGGTGAAGTTCAGGTCACAATTTCCATGAAACCGGTGCTGTGTGGCACCGAAATCAACATCACACAATCGTGCATACCGGCGGTGATTCCGGTGGAGATGTGTTACCTCGGCTGGCAAGAGTCTCTGCTTCAACTTGCCAATTTGGTCGAACCGAACATTCCGGTCTAGCTGGAATAGCGACCGTGACTTCAGCGTTCTCTAAGCAGTCAAAAAAGCCAGCGCAGCGGGACACAGCCACGCTGTTTCATTCCTGTTTTTGTGCTGCTGTACGCCGTTTTGGCAGTGCTGTGGAATGCACCCCTGTGGTTGGCCGAGGCGTATGCGGGCGTAAGTCTGCTGACCTTCATCGTCTATGCGGTGGACAAGTCGGCGGCGCGGGCGCACGTCGGAGTCCACTTTGCACACGCTGGCGCTGGCAGGCGGCTGGCCCGGTGCGCTGCTGGCGCAGCAGTGGCTGCGGCACAAGTCGGCCAAGCAGGAATTTCGCGCGGTGTTCTGGGCCACGGTAGTGCTGAACGTGGCGGGCCTGGTGCTGCTGTGTTCGCCTTGGGGGTGCTTGCGCCTTGGGATTTAAAGCCAAATTGACCTCTAGCCTCCGGTGGATATGCGTAAGCAGCTATTGAATCAATAGCACCATGCCACAGAGTTGAGCCTTGCCGCAGCGGACGCTAGCAGGAGTACACCGTCGCCAGCGCATGGATCAGCACCAGCGGCACCGACATGTCGGCTTCGTACACGTCGGCATTGCGTTTGAGTTCGGTGGTGTAGAGGCCCTTGGCCATGCTGGGTTCCAGGCGGCGACCGTTGAGGCAGATGGTGGGCTTGCCCCCATTGCGCACGGCTTGGCTGTGGGCCTCGATGGCACCTTCCATTACGCCGACCAGGTAATAGTCGGTGTAGGTGCTGCCTCGTTTTTCGGTTTTTTCCAGCGCACGCATTTCGCGGATGGTCATGGCCGACGCAGGCACGGCGAGCGCCACGCCCAAGGCCAGTGCCAAAGAGACGCGCAGGCCATCGGCGAAGTGAGAACGGAATATGGTGGGTGACAAGCGGGTGGTGCGCATAGGGATGAGTCGTCAATACGCGCCCATTCTTACGCATTTACTTCAAGCGCATTTCCGCCGCACGCGCGTGGGCCTGCAAACCTTCGCCATAGGCCAACTCGGCGGCAATGGGGCCCAGCACCTGGGCACCGGCTTCGCTTACTTCAATCAGGCTGCTACGCTTTTGAAAGTCGTACACACCCAGTGGACTGGAAAAGCGCGCAGTGCCCGAGGTGGGCAGCACGTGGTTGGGGCCCGCACAGTAGTCGCCCAGCGACTCGCTGGTGAAGGCACCCAGAAAGATGGCACCCGCATGCTTGAGCAGGGGTTCCCAGCTGTGGGGGTCGCGGCTGGACACTTCGAGGTGTTCGGGCGCAATGCGGTTGCTGATGGCGCACGCCTCTTCCATGCTGCGCGTGTGGATGAGCGCGCCACGGCCGGTGAGACTCCTGGCAATGATTTCAGCGCGCGGCATAGTGGGCAGCAGACGATCAATGGCAGCTTGCACCTGGTCGATGTAGGCTGCGTCCGGGCACAACAAAATGCTTTGTGCCAACTCATCGTGCTCAGCCTGGCTGAACAAATCCATGGCCACCCAGTCGGGCGGCGTGCTGCCATCGGCCAGCACCAGAATCTCGCTGGGGCCGGCAATCATGTCGATGCCAACGGCGCCAAACACGCGGCGCTTGGCAGCGGCCACATAGGCATTGCCGGGGCCAGTGATCTTGTCTACCTTCGGAATGGTGGCTGTGCCATAGGCCAGGGCGGCCACAGCCTGTGCGCCACCAATGGTGAAGGCGCGGGAGACCCCGGCCACGTAGGCGGCAGCCAGCACCAGCGGGTTCTTTTCGCCTTTGGGTGTCGGCACCACCATGATGATCTCGACCACACCGGCCACGTGTGCAGGAATGGCGTTCATCAACACGCTGGAGGGATAGGCGGCCTTGCCACCGGGCACATAAATACCAACACGGTCCAGCGGCGTGACCTTCTGGCCCAGCAGACTGCCGTTTTCGTCGCGATAACTCCAACTTTCACCGCAGGCTTTTTTCTGGGCTTCGTGGTACGAACGCACCCGCGCCGCAGCCGCCTGCAGCGCGCTGCGCTGGGCGTCGGGAATGGCGTCAAACGCGGCCTTGAGCTCGGCCTGGGTCAACTCCAGCGCCTGCATGGACACAGACGCAAGGCCGTCAAAGCGTGCGGTGTATTCCAGCACTGCCGCGTCACCGCGCACCTGCACATCCGCCAGAATTTCAGCCACGCGTTGCTCGATGGCCTCGTCGGTGTCGGCCGCCCAATGCAGGCGGGCCGTGAATTCAGCCTCAAATTGGCTGCTGGCCGTTGAAAGACGTGCGGGATTAGCTATTAAAGTCATAGCAACAGTAAGGATTTAAGCAGGAATCGCAATGGCGCTGGCAAAGGCGTCAATGATTTTTCGGATGGGCTCGCGTTTGAGCTTGAGCGCAGCCTGGTTCACGACCAGGCGCGAGCTGATTTCCATGATCTGCTCCACCTCGACCAGATGATTCGCCTTGAGGGTGTTGCCTGTAGACACCAGATCCACAATGGCGTCGGCCATGCCCACTAACGGAGCCAGCTCCATGCTGCCGTAGAGTTTGATGAGGTCGACGTGAACACCCTTGGAGGCAAAAAACTCACGGGCGATTGCCACGTACTTGGTGGCCACTGTCAGGCGGGAGCCCTGCTTCACGGCAGAGGCGTAGTCAAAGTCGGCGCGCACGGCCACACTGATGCGGCACTTGGCAATCTGCAGGTCCAGCGGCTGGTACAGGCCCTGGCTACCGTGCTCCAGCAAGGTGTCCTTGCCGGTGATGCCCATGTCGGCGCCGCCATATTCCACATAGGTGGGCACGTCGGTAGCACGCACGACCAAGACCCGCACGTTGGGCTGATTGGTCGTCAAAATCAGCTTGCGCGATTTTTCGGGATCGTCCAGTACCTCAATGCCTGCAGCACGCAGGAGCGGCAGGGTTTCTTCAAAAATACGACCTTTGGAAAGCGCGAGAGTAATCATGGAGCCACTCATTTGATGCGTTCGATGTCAGCGCCAATGCCGCGCAGCTTGGCTTCCATCTGGTCGTAGCCGCGGTCCAGGTGGTAAATGCGGTCGACCACGGTCTCACCATCTGCCACCAAGCCGGCAATCACCAAGCTGGCAGAGGCCCGCAGATCGGTGGCCATGACGGTAGCGCCCGACAGCTTCTCCACACCCTCAATCACGGCCACTTTGCCGTCGATCTGGATGTTGGCACCCAAACGGACCATTTCATTGACGTGCATGAAACGGTTCTCGAAAATGGTCTCGGTGACTTTGCTGGGGCCGTGCGAAATGCTGTTGAGCGCCATGAACTGGGCCTGCATGTCGGTGGGGAAGCCCGGGTATTCCGTGGTTCGAAAACTCTGCGCCTTGAGACGGCCCTGCGACTGCACGCGAATACCCCCTTCAACCGCCATGACTGTGGCACCCGCATCCCGTAATTTGTCGATGACAGCATCGAGGTGGTCAAAACGGCCATGCCGAAGAAACACGTCGCCCCCTGTCGCTGCAACGGCGCACAAAAACGTGCCGGTCTCAATGCGGTCTGCCACCACCTGGTGGGTACAACCGTGCAGTGCCTCAACGCCCTGAATCCGGATGCGGCTGCTGCCATGTCCTTCAATCTTTGCCCCCATCTGGATGAGCATTTCGGCCAGATCAGGGATCTCGGGTTCCTGCGCCGCATTTTCCAGAATGGTTTCACCTTCGGCCAAAGCCGCGGCCATCAGAAAGTTTTCAGTACCGGTAACCGTCACCATATCGGTGGCAATGCGCGCACCCTTGAGCCGGGTACGTCCCTTGGCCAGCTTGGCGATCATGTAGCCATGCTCCACCACGATTTCAGCACCCATGGCAGCCAGGCCCTTGAGGTGCTGGTCTACCGGGCGGGAGCCAATGGCACAACCGCCGGGCAGTGAGACCGTAGCCTCGCCAAAACGCGCCAGCAGCGGACCCAGTGCGAGCACTGACGCCCGCATGGTTTTGACCAATTCATAGGGCGCCTCGGGTGAACTCAACTTGCCGGCGTCGACCCGCAGGGAACCATCCGCGTTCTGGTCGATTTGCACACCCATGTTGCGAATCAGCTTGAGCATGGTG
>JAYTRR010000116.1:0-5015 GCA_043746005.1 Burkholderiales bacterium | reverse complement strand
CAAACACCAACTCTTCCAGCCCTACTTTGCGGCCCTCGCCTTTTTCCACGCCGACGATCAATGACAGGTCCAGACCCAGTTGCTCAAAAACCTCGCGGGCCATGGACACCTGCCCTTTGCCGCCGTCCACCAGCACCAGGTCCGGGAAGCGCCCGGTGCCTGCAGGTGTCTGCCCCGTGCGCTTGGCTTCCATCAATGATTCGGCCAGCTTGCTGTAACGCCGGGTCAGCACTTGGCGCATGGCAGCATAGTCGTCGCCTGGCGTGATGCCGTCAATGCTGAAGCGTCGGTACTCGGCGTTTTGCATTTTGTGGTGGTGAAACACCACACAGGAAGCCTGTGTGGCCTCCCCAGACGTATGCGAAATGTCGAAGCACTCCACACGCAGTTCATCCAGATTTTTCAGCGTCAAATCCAGTGCGTCGGCCAGTGCCCGCGTGCGCGCCTGTTGGGAGCCCTCTTCGGCCAGCAACCGGGCCAGCTGCAATGCAGCATTGGTTTGCGCCATGTCCAGCCAGGCCCTGCGTTGCTCGCGCGGCTGGTGAATGGCGCTGACCTTGAAACCCATCTGCTGTGACAAAGCTTTCAGCAATGTCTTGCTGACCGGGTCACTGACGATAAGTGTCGGGGGCATCGGCACATCAATGTAATGCTGTGCCAAAAAGGCCTCCAGCACCTGCACCTCGACCGAATCTCCCGCCGCTGGCTTTTCCGCGTCCGTGCCGGTTGGAACTTCCGCATCACCGTCACCTTCAGCCTCGTCATGCAGGCCCACGGCATCTTCCACATGGACCGGAAAATACGGGCGATCCCCCAGATGGCGGCCACCGCGCACCATGGCCAGATTCACACACGCCTTGCCGCCCTGCACTTTGACCGCCAGGATGTCCACGTCCCGGTCAGCCACATTGTCCATGGACTGCTGGTGCAACACATTGGACAAGGCCGCCACCTGGTTACGCAGCTCAGCAGCCTGCTCGAACTCCAGCTTTTCCGCATGGGCCATCATGCGGGACTCCAGCGCACGCATCACCTCCTGTGCATCGCCGCGCAAAAACTTTTCTGCGTTCGCCACGTCATCGGCATAGTCCTGCGGCGAGATATGGCCGACACACGGCGCAGAGCAACGCTTGATCTGGTATAGCAGGCAAGGACGGGTGCGGTTACTGAATACCGGGTCTTCACAGGTGCGCAGGCGAAACACCTTTTGCATCAGCAGGATGGCTTCCTTCACCGCCCATGCGCTGGGATAGGGGCCAAAGTAGCGGTGTTTCTTCTCCACGCCCCCACGGTAGTAAGACACCCGTGAAAAGCTCGCAGCCGAGGGGGATGCACCCAGCGCATCCCCCCGCAGCGCTGCAGCAGGAACCCCGGTCATCTTGAGATAGGGGTAGCTCTTGTCGTCCCGAAACAGGATGTTGTACTTGGGTTGCAGCGTCTTGATGAGGTTGTTTTCCAGCAGCAGTGCTTCCGCCTCGGAGCGCACCACGGTGGTCTCCATCCGAACAATCTTGCTCACCATGTGGCCCGTACGCGTACCCCCATGGTTTTTTTGAAAGTAGCTCGACACCCGCTTTTTCAAACTGATGGCCTTGCCCACGTACAGCAACTGCCCCTCGACGTCAAAATAGCGGTAAACGCCAGGCAGCAACGGCAATGCCGCGACTTCGCGCAACAGTTCAGCAGAGTGGGTTTCAGACATGGGGCCGTATTGTCGCGGGATCAGAACTCGATGGACTCTGCAATAGCGTGGCTATCAACGCTTCGGGGGTCTGGAACGTGGCGTTCTTCGCCACATCCGGCAAGTAATTGCCAGTCAACGGTATGGTTGCCAGAGTACGGGGTGTCATCAATCTCTACTCATGCAAATAAAAGGGGCAGGGGTTTTGTGTTGCGTCTGATTTTCATCTTTGTTATAGCAGCAAGGTGCCCAGCAATCGCCCGGCCACCTCGACTTTGTGGACAATCCCTGCCATGACTGCCCCCAATAAGCCTGCCCTGCTGTGGGATATTTTCTGTCGCGTGATCGACAACTTTGGAGACATCGGCGTGTGCTGGCGCTTGTGTGCGGACCTGGCCGCCCGTGGGCATCATGTGCGACTGTGGGTGGACGATGCCAGCGCGCTGACCTGGATGGCGCCCGGTGCGCCAGAAGGGAGTTGGCATGGCATTGAGGTGTATGACTGGGCCCAGACCACCCACCGTGAAAGCCTGGCGAACCTGACCCCGGCGGACGTCTGGATGGAATGCTTTGGATGCGACATTGCTCCTGAATTCATAGCTGCTCACGCAAGCACATCAGGAGCTACACCCGAAATAGACTTTCGTGATCCGGTCTGGATCAACCTCGAATACCTGTCGGCGGAGTCTTATGTGGAGCGCTGCCACGGCCTGCCATCGCCCATCATGTCAGGACCCGCGCGGGGCAAAACCAGGCACTTTTTCTACCCCGGCTTCACGCAAGGCACCGGCGGCCTGTTGCGCGAGCCCGATCTGGCCCAACGCCAAGCCTGCTTTGACCGCCACGCATGGCTGAACGACTGGGGCATTGAACCCAAACCGGGGGAACGGCTGATTTCACTGTTCTGCTACGAGCCCGCCGCCCTGCCCTGGCTGCTGCGGCACCTGGCCTCCCAAAACTTGCCCACCCGCCTGCTTGTCACGGCCGGGCGTTCCCAAGCGGCTGTGCAGGCCATGATTGAAGATGAAAACCTGCTTAACCCCTCGTGGAATAAGCGTGAGGTGCTATCAATTTCATACCTTCCGGCGTTGACACAACGGGAGTTTGACCATCTCTTGTGGGCCTGCAACCTGAACTTCGTGCGGGGAGAGGATTCACTGGCGCGCGCCTTGTGGGCCGGTCAACCCTTCATCTGGAACATCTACCCGCAAGACGACAATGCGCACCATGCCAAGCTGGACGCTTTTTTGAACATGCTGGGGGCAGACGCTTCGCTACGCCACCTGCACCGCCAGTGGAATAGCCTGGAGGGCACTGACGGCTCCACCATTTCCCCGCCTGAACCGTTGGAAGCCTGGCGGCGAATTGCCTTAGAGGCCAGAACCCGGCTCCTACAAATGGATGATCTGGTCACCCAGCTGATCCACTTCGTATCGAAAAAACGTTAAAATAGGAGGCTTTGCTGGGTTTGCCGAGAATATTCGCAGCCCGTGCTCCGCCGCAGATAGCGGCCTATTACGCTGTCAGCACAGGCTTACAGCGACACCTATTACGAGACATTTATGAAAGTCGCTCAAGAAATCCGCGCCGGCAACGTCATCATGCACGGCAAAGACCCCATGGTCGTTCTGAAGACCGAATACAGCCGTGGTGGCCGCAACTCGGCCACCGTGCGCATGAAGCTCAAAAGCCTGATAGCCAACTTTGGCACTGAAGTCGTATTCAAGGCCGACGACAAGATGGACCAGGTCATTCTGGACAAGAAGGATTGCACCTACTCCTACTTTGCCGACCCCATGTACGTGTGCATGGACGAGGAGTTCAATCAGTACGAAGTGGAAGCCGAAAACATGGGCGACACACTGAATTACCTGGAAGACGGCATGGAACTTGAAGTCGTGTTTTACGACGGCAAGGCCATTTCGGTTGAATTGCCAACCAGTGTGGTGCGCGAAATCACCTGGACGGAGCCCGCAGTCAAAGGCGACACATCCGGCAAGGTGCTCAAGCCTGCCAAGATCGCCACCGGCTTTGACGTCGGCGTGCCGATCTTTGTGGCCCAGGGCGACAAGATTGAAATCGACACCCGCACCGGCGAATACCGCAAGCGCGTCTAAGCAAAATCGGACCCACCGCGGCGCAGGTATCCTGCGTGGCGCTTGGTCAAAGAAAGGCTCCTTCGGGAGCCTTTCTTGTTTGCTACTCCGTGCAATTGCTTGAACAACCAGCGAAGCCAGGAACTCACTTGGCTGCGTGGGCCCATTGCGGGTGCTCGTCGTCGCATATGTCTATGACTGCAATGCTGCGTAAGCGGTCTTAGCTCCAATGGGAAAGCAGCCGGTCAACCCCCGGTGCCGGATGAGGTTCAACGTCAAAGCTACGCGGCGACGCGCTTGCGCGTTGTCCGACTTGAGCGATCTGTTAAACCTTGCGTCTCCTGGGCAAAAGCCAGCATACTTGCCAAGGCCTTATTGACGGCCTCAGAAGTTGGAAATGCTTTCAAAATTTCGGGCTGTAGTACGACGACATTGCTACCTTGCACGAAGTGTTTCAGGTACTTGCCACGCACTCCCTTGCCAAGTCGGTCGCGCTTCAATTCAGGGATGTCTTGATCAGCCATTTTCGTAGATGCCTTTTTCATATCGGGTTGCCTTTCTTGCGCTAATGATTCGAATACTGTTTCGACGCTCCGTATGCACGACCACCAGAATACGCTCCTTGTTTGAGAGTCCATAGGTCCGACTTCGTTCCTCAGCCTCGGAGTGATCTGTGTCCGAAAAAGTCAAGGCCAAAAAATCCCCAAAAACGCTGACCGCCTCGTCAAACGATACACCATGTTTGTGCAAGTTGCTTGCTGCTTTTTGGTCATCCCATTCGAACTTGAACATGCGAACTACTTGAAAGGTTTAACGTTGGAGGCCACTGGCACGCAACATGTGCCGCGCAGCGGCAACCTTCGGTTGCGTGTCCACGTGGGCCGACCGGTTAAATTTCACTACCTAACCGCGCAACATGAGCCCGAGCGAGACGCTCTGCCATGCGTGTTTGCCAGCCAGGCCCCGTGGCACGCCACCGGGAAATAACATCCACCGGCAAACGCAAGGAAATAAGTTGCCGTGGACTAGCAGACTTGGGACGGCCACCTTTTTTAACCACCGCGCGGCTAAGCAGGTCATCGGTGAGTTCTGGTAGCTCTTTGTATTCCACCGGTTTCACAACATGCGCATCCACGCGCGCAAGATCAGAGCCCAAAGTACGGGGCGAGGCGTGTTTGTTCACGATCATTTGCCTTTCGCATACTAAAAATGTGGCGCACCGTGCCACGCGGGGTGTA
>JAYTRR010000115.1:0-14910 GCA_043746005.1 Burkholderiales bacterium | reverse complement strand
TCATGTCCATCATTCTCCGGTTTGATGGACTCCTTGGAAAAATGGCTGGTACGGCTTATGGGGGGCAGGTCATGTTCAACGTCGTAAGCGTGTATTTGGTAGCACCAGAATCCTTTTCACCCCCAGTGCATTCAACTATCAAACCAAGAATATCTTGGTCAGTCGCATCGTGCAGGTATTCATTCATTTCGTACAGCCGCTCATATAGCTTTCGAAATGACTTTCCTACGGCTATTCTGGATTTCTTTGGATTGCGAAACTCGCGGTGTAGGTCGGTCGGGGTCCCATCACTCGCCACAAACCCCATTTTTTTTAGGAATGGAATGCAAGCCATCGCTGTTCCACCCTTCATTGCCAATTTTGTAGAAACAAAATCTTATGTAACACGTTCAGGGACGGAAGCCGTTTTGACTTTCTCAAGTAAATTTTCAAGCGTTCCTACAGACGTGCTGTAAGGGAGATTCTCTGCCATGCGTTCTTCCTTAAAAAGGTTGGTCTTCAGTCACTATTGCTGTGCCTTTCGAAGTCCTCAACCAAAAGACGATTTAGTTCAGAGAATTATTTCCCCCAACTATCCTTCAACCCCACCGCCAAGTTAAACACTGGCTTCGCTCCCTGCACATGATCCACCCGATCCGCCACAAAGTAGCCGTGCCGCTCAAACTGAAACTTCTGATCCGGCAATGCATTTGCCAATGACGGCTCCACAAACGCCGTCACCACTTTCAAGCTGTTCGGGTTCAAGCTCTCGATGAAATCCTTGCCACCCGCGTCCGGCTGCGCATCCAAGAACAAGCGGTCATACATACGCACCTCGGCCTGCACACCGCCCGCCACGCCCACCCAGGTGATGGCGGCCTTCACCTTCACGGTCTCGCTGCCGGGGGTGCCGCTTTTGGTGTCGGGCACCACGGTGGCCAGCACTTGCGTGATCCGGCCATCGGCATCCTTTGCACAGCCGGTGCACTCAATCACGTAGCCGCCCTTCAGGCGCACCTTGTTGCTGGGGAACAGGCGCTTGTAGCCCTTGGGTGGCACTTCTTCAAAATCTTCGCGGTCTATCCACACCTCTTTGCCGATGGTGAAGTGGCGCGGGGGTGGTGGCTCCACTCCTTCTGCCACATGGGGCAGGGTGGGCTGGGTGCAGGGCTCCAGGTGGCCCACGCCCATCACATCGTCCCAGTTGGTCATGACCAGTTTGACCGGGTTCAGCACGGCAAAGCCGCGATAGGCTTTGGTCTCCAGGTCGTCGCGCAGGCAGCCTTCTAGTGTGGAGTAGTCGGTCCAGCCACCGGCCTTGCTGGTGCCCGTGCGTTCGGCCAGCAGGTGCAGGCTCTCAGGCGTGTAGCCACGGCGGCGCAGGCCGACGATGGTGGGCATGCGGGGGTCGTCCCAGCCGTTGACCTTGTGGTCGTACACCAGTTGCGCCAGCTTGCGCTTGCTGGTGATCACATAGGTGACGTTGAGCCGCGAGAATTCATACTGCCGGGGTGGCGGGCTTGCCAGCAGGCCGCCCTCGGTCAGTCGCTCCAGCAGCCAGTTGTACCAGGGGCGTTGGTCTTCAAACTCCAGCGTGCAGATGCTGTGGGTGATCTGCTCCAGCGCGTCTTCAATGGGGTGCGCATACGCGTACATGGGGTAGATGCACCAGGTGTCGCCGGTGTTGTGGTGGGTGGCGCGGCGGATGCGGTAGATGGCCGGGTCGCGCATGTTGATGTTGGGGCTGGCCATGTCGATCTTGGCGCGCAGCACCATAGAGCCGTCTTCATGCTGGCCGTCGCGCATTTCGCGAAAGCGGGCCAGGTTCTCGGCGGGTGTGCGGGCGCGGAATGGGCTGTCCACCCCGGGCTTGCCAAAGTCGCCCCGATTGATCCTCATTTGCTCTACGGTCTGCTCGTCCACATAGGCTAGGGCGGCGCCAATCAGGTATTCGGCAGCCTTGTACATGAAGTCGAAGTAGTCGCTGGCATGGTAAGGCTCGGCAGTGGCGCTGCCATTCCAGTCAAAGCCCAGCCATTTGATGGTGTCGCGGATCGAGTTGACGTATTCGAGGTCTTCTTTTTCGGGGTTGGTGTCGTCAAAGCGCAGGTGGCACACGCCGCCATAGTCGCGCGCCAGGCCAAAGTTGATGCAAATGCTTTTGGCGTGACCAATGTGCAAGTAGCCATTGGGCTCGGGCGGAAAGCGGGTGCGGATTTTGGCGGGGTCGGGCTGGCCAACTGCATGGTGCGCGGCGTCGCCGGGGCTGCCGGCCCAGCGGCGGTTGGCGTAGGTGCCCTCAGTCAGGTCTTTTTCGATGATCTGGCGCAAAAAGTTGCTGACTTTGGGGGCAGTGTCGGGGGAGGCAGGGTTAGGGGAGCTCATGCGCACGATTCTAGACGGCCAAGGCACCGGCCTTCAGGGCTCAAACGGTATGATCATTCGAGGGATTGAGGACCAAAAATGAGCCAAAGAGAATTTAATGACACCGCTCCAGGAGTGATTGACCTGCGCTTGCAGGACGTAAAGGACGCGGCCCTTGTGGGCATCGTCAGCGAACAGCAGGCGCTGGACCTGTGGCGCTGGCTGGACCAGCGGGACCACCAGCGCAGCAGCGCACCCGGTGCGGCCGCCAGCGCGCCTGTGCATGCCACCGGGCTCCAGTTTGGCTTTGTGAACGTGCTGTATTACTTTGGCGGCATGGTGGCCATCAGCGCCATGACGCTTTTCATGACGCTGGGCTGGGAGTCGTTTGGCCCGGGCGGGCTGCTAGCCATCAGCCTGGCCTATGGTTTTGCCTGCCTGAAGATGGCCGACCACTTCAAGGCGCGCAGCCTGCCCGTGCCCGCCGGCATATTGGCCACTCTGGCGGTATGCCTGGTGCCGCAGGCGTGGTGATGCTGTGGCGCTACCGGCTGCCCTTCATGGTGATGCCGATTGCGGTAACCGTCTGGTACATGAGCATGGATGTGGCCAATGGCCTGATGCAAAACACCGGGTTTGACTGGCAGTTCACCCGCGATGTGTCGCTGGTGTTTGGCCTGGGCACCTGCGCGGTGGCCATGTGGGTTGATGTGCGCAACCGCCAGGCCCAAGAAGCCGCGTGGCGGCAAGACTACGCGTATTGGCTGTATATGTTTGGCGCCATCATGTTCTGGTGTGGCCTGAGCCTGCGGGACAGTAGCGACGAACTGGGCAAGTTTTTGTTTGCGGTGCTGAACGTGGCGCTGGTGCTGCTGGGTGTGTGGTGGCAGCGGCACGAAGCCGCTATCAACGCCCGCCTTAGCCGGTATGTGCCAGCAGGCTTGCGGCCTATTCCAGAAGGGTTGCCGCAAAGGCGTTGATGGCTTCCACATTGCCCGGCAGGGCGGTGTAGCGCAGGCCTTCGCGGGTCAATATGCCGCGCAGGCCGCGGTCAATGCCCTTGGCCTGTTCTTCATCCTGAAAACGGCCGGTGTGAATGTATTTGCGGTCGCCCCGTTCCACCAGCACGTTGACGTTGTTGTGCTGCTTGTACCACTCCAGAATCTGGGTGCGGGTTTTGCCGATGTCGCAAATGTTGTCGGCATAGTTTTCGTTGTAGTACAGCACCTGGGGCAGGGAGCACTCGGTAATCAGGAACTGGATTTGCCCGTCCAGCAGGTTCAGCATTTCGTACTGCCGCTGGGCAATGAAATACTGGTTTTTGAGCACTTCAAAGTTTTGCTGCCACACCAGGGATTTGGCGTAATCAGGTATCACCTCAACCGTTTTGTCATGCAGCTTCAGGAACAGGATGATGGCCGAGGTCACCAGCGATTTGTCGCAACCCGGCCCGCCAATGACGTTGATCACCTTGGTGGGGTACAGCCGCATTTTGTTCTCGGGCAGGTGGTTGGCCACCGAGGTGTATTGAATCGCCATGCTGGTCTCTTTCTTTTGAAGTCTTTATGTGCACTATCGTAGTGTGCACCAGCGCGTCATGCAAAGTAAACCTGGTTAAACCCCGTGGCTACATGGCCCGAAACAGATGCGCGTAAAGGCGGCTCACGACCAGTTTCTCGGCGCGGTCCCGCAGGCTGACGCTGGTTTTGCCAGCCTCGTCGCGGTGCACCGAGGCAATTTTCTCCACCCGTACCACGGTGCCCCGTGCACTTGCCAGAACAGCTGGGGGTCGAGCTGGGGCAACAGTTCCTTGATGGGGGTGCGGATCAAATACTCGTGCCCGGCGGTGAGCACACGCAGGTATTTGTCGGCGGCTTCAAAGTAGACCACTTCGTCCAGCGGCACCATGCGGATGGCACTGCCCACGCTGACCTGAATCATATTCCGCAGCGCTCTGGGGGCTTGTTGCGGCGCAAGCAGGTCGCGTAATTGGCCCAGGGTTGCTTCCAAATCGATAGCAGTCTGCGCAGGTTTGGTGAGGGCTAGCTGCAGTTTCGCCACCGCCTGGGCCTCAAAGGCCTGTATGGCGTATTGGTCGTAAGCGGTAACAAACACCAGGGCGGGGAAGGGTCGCGCTGGCAAGCCACCGGCGGGCGCCGTGGGCCACACGTCAGCCAGCTCGGCAGCGGCCTCCAGCCCGCCCATACCGGGCATGCGAATGTCAAAAAACAGCACGTCAGGTTGCAGGGACAGCGCCTGCTGCAGGGCTGCGGCCAGCAGCGGCTCGTCTTCAGCAATCAGGGCTGTGGGGGCTTTTGGCGTCATGGTTTGCAAGGAAAAGTGATGCTAGTCCGCGTTCCACCTACGCTTCCAGCTATAAAATTGATAGTGGCTGCTGTGCCGGAGGTGGTGGCCAGGCGCTCGCGCACCTGGCTCAGGCCAAAGCCACGGCCGTCCTGCGTGGCACCGCCTGCGCCTGCACGGGCGGCATCAAAACCCATGCCAGTGTCTTCCACCTCCAGCGTCAGCCGGCTACCTTGGGCTCCAGGCCGTGCTGAATGCGGTTTTCTACCAGCGGCTGCAGCAGCAAGGACGGCAGGGGTGCTGGCCCGCGATGCGCTGAGCGTGGCGCGCAGGTAAGCCACCATGTGGTCCAGCATGGTCTGGGCGCGGGTGGGGTCTGTGCCGATAAGCGCACGCAGGTCGGCAGCGTGTTGAACAGCATGTGGGGCTCCAACTGCGTCTTCAGCCGCTTGAGGCGCGATTCCATGGCCTGGCCGCGCGCTTCTTCCACCCGGCGCTGCAGATGCCCAGCACATAGCCCAGCACTATGGCGACCAGGGGCAATGCAAACCCGGTTGCGCCCTGGGGTCAACCGGTCTCTGCTGCAGAGGGCGCCAAATGGTGCCCAAAGTCGGCAACGCCCAGATACAGGTGCCGATGCAAACCGAATACACCAGCGCAATCTCATAAGCCCACTGTGGTTGAAACGCGTACTGAATGGCCGACACCGCCAGGCAAAACGCCATGGTCTGCAAAAAGCATTGCAGCTTGCTCAGTCAGTCAATTTTCATGGCGGGTCAGCGCTTGTCTTGCTCGCGCTGCAGGCGTTCGCGCTGTACCAGTCGCTCGCGCAGGTTGCCACCAGCACCCAGAAACCACACCGCAATGCCATGCAGGCACAGCCCAAGGCCCCAGCCCAGCAGCGGCTTGATGGACCAGGCGCGTGTTCCAAATGCGTACTCCGACAGGGAGAACACAAACAGGTTGACCAGCACAAACACGCTGGCATGGGCATACCAGCCCAGCTTGGCGCCGGTGCGTTTGCGGGCCAGTTGATCCAGTTCCTGCGGGTTCAATGAAGTGAGTGCGTTCATATTGGTCCCGGTAGCGGTGCTGGGTGCGCAAATGTGGGTGTGAGTTGCATGGCGGGCTCTCCGGTTTGCTGCGATGGAACGTACTCTGCCTGCAACCTTATATGACAACCACCAATTTGTGACGAAATGCCGGAATCGCGGAGTGAAGTGCAGGTAAGGGCACCTCAGGCAGTACTTTTTTGCTTCGATAGGTCACACTTTCATTCTCGATTTCATATTCATCCAACCTCGGAGAAAAACCATGGGCTTCCTCAATTCAGTGCTGCAATCGGTCTTGAACAACAACAATACTCAAGCAGATAGCGCGGCCGCAGGCGGACTCGGCAGCCTGATTGAAAAGTTTCAACAGGCCGGCATGGGCGACGTGATTGGCTCATGGGTTGGCAGCGGCCAGAATCAGCCCATTTCGGCAGACCAGATCAGCGACGTGCTGGGTAGCGATGCCATCTCTGGCATGGCCGCAAAGATGGGCATGGACAGCAGCGAAGTGGCGGGCCAGTTGTCCAGCATCCTGCCGGGTCTGGTGGACAAGCTGACGCCAAATGGTCATGCACATGAATTGGGTTTGAGCAACGGTAGCGACCTGATGGGCATGCTCGGCTCGTTTCTGCAAAGGGGGTGATTTCTACGTCACCCTCGTTTTTCACGTCACCTAGGGTCAACACCGATGTTGGAGTGGGGTGATCGTTTCAATAATCGCGATCTGTTGGAAGGGCCCCGCAACCTACTCTTTGGATGAATGACCGACCCGATGGACTCCAATTCAATCGCCGAGCTGAGCTGGTACAAAACGCTGTGCACAGGTTTTAATAATGTCGGGCTCGACGGTGCGGCTTTGTGTGTTGAGGCGGGTATTTACAGTGCTGTGGTCAACCAACTGCCTCCAGGTTGTCTCAGTGATGCATTGAGCGTGGCCTTCGAAATCGCCGTAGCCAGAACTGGCGACCCCCATATAGGGCTGGGCATGGCGCGCCACCCGCTGAGTGCCCTGGGCGTGCTGTCGCACATGTTGTTCGCGTCGAACAACCCGCAGGAGAGCCTGCAGTTCCTGGCACGGTACCTTCCGCTGTTTTGGCCGATGGCAACTGTCGATGTTCTGACTTCATCAGACCGAAGTTTGCTCGTCCTGGGACTCGCCCCGGGCAAACGATGTATTTCTTCAGCGATATTCGATTTCTTTGCATCCATGGTGATAGCGGGTTCCCGTATCGTCTCCGGCAAGCGCGCAAAAATCTTGAAGATGTACCACCCCGGAGAAGCGCCACTGAATCCACTCAGGTGGCATCAATCTTTTGGTGAGGTGGTGGAGTTTGGTGCGCCGCGCTGTGCGATTGAACTGGGTACAGCCAGCATGTTGCTACCGATCCCAACGGCCAACCCGGCCATTCTGGAGCTGTCAGAGCGCATTGCGGAGCAGATGCAGCGGCGTACGGTGGGTGTGACCAGCAATCGTATTCGCAAGGAATTGGTCAAGTGCTTGCACAAAGGCGAAGCGCATCGCAAGGAGATTGCCGCGCAACTGGGCATGAGCGAGCGTTCCCTGTGTCGTCGCCTCTCGGAGGAGGGGACGACCTACCTGAATCTGCTCGATTCCGTGCGCCGTGAGATGGCGGAGTCCTACATCCTGCAGGGTGGATTCAATCCCACGGAAATCACGTTTGCATTGGGGTTCTCCGACCCGAGTAATTTCTACCGTGCATGCAAGCGCTGGTTCGGGCATACGCCCACGCTGCGCTAGCCAGGTAGGGCACTACCAGCGACATGCCGGGCTGGTTTTGGCGTCATAGGGGTATTCCCTTGAAGCCAATTCTTGGCCCAAAAAGCCAATAGTTTGGCCTGCGCAGTCAGTGACGAATGGGGTTCTGAATCTGACACTAGCCCCGTACTGACAACAAAGCACCGGGTGCGTAAGTCAGCACAAAAAAACTTTACCAACTTAGGAGAAACCACCATGAAAACTTTCAAACTGTCTGCTGCTGCCGCACTGCTTGCTTCCTTCGCTTTTTCCGCTTCGGCGATGACCCTTGTGAACGACGAAGGCCTGGCGCAAGTCAGCGGCCAGGATGGTGTGTCCATCGTGGCTGATCTGCATGTGGGCATCGGCTCGTTCACTTACTCGGATAGCGGTAACACCGTGTCCTTCAACAACATCGGTATCACCGGTGTGATTGGTGCCTCGATCGACGTGATCTCTGGCGCGACGTTCCAGGGCGACTTGGCCGGCGCACTGATAGCCGCTGGCACCGCACCGGCAAATGTCGCGGCCGTCATGGGTTCCGCTGCTCTCCAGTTGGGCTTCACCGGCCAGGACGTGATCCAGTTTGCCATCCCTGCAGTGGCTAACACCGGCGGACTGAATATTTCTGTTGCCTCCATCACAACCGGCAACGGTGGTGCTTCGATGGGCGGCATCGCTCTGTCCAAGCTGGATGTGGGCGGCACCAAGGTCTGGATGTTTGGCCACAACTAATGTGACAGAGGCGGTTCCCACTTAGGAAGGGGCATCGCTTTTGCATTGCGCCAGGATCTCGTGGCTTTGGCTGCGGGATCTTTTTTTGCATTCGTTCGGAACCATCACCATGCACCACTGGATCATTCGTGTCGCAGGGATTGTCGTTACACTAGCGTGCGCCGGTGGCGCGCGCGCGCAGGGCCTGGCGCTGGACGACGGACATCTGTCGCAGGTATGGGGTCAGGCCATGATCGAACTCGTCAACACCAGTTCACTGGGGTACGACTTCACGCGCATGACGCTCAATGCAGACGTTACCCTGAGCGCCAACTTCAAGGACATTCGGCTGGGTGAATATGCAGCAGCCCGCAATGGCCCCGCAAACGGTTTGGGTGCCGGCGCTGATATTGACATCAGGGCGTTGCAGTTGGGTCGTTATGCGCTGGGCGACAGCGAGAGTGCGCGCTATGTGCGCGCCACCAACCCCTATTTCGAATTTGTCTACAAGCAAGGCACCACTGCCGCCACGCGTGAAGTGGTGGGCATGCGCATGGGGTTTGAGGGCCTGCAGGGCCTGGTGGGAACCCAGGTGCGCGCACTCAGTGGCTCATTGCGCGCGGACATTTCTACCGCAGGCGGTCCAGTCAATTTTGATTCGATGAGCGGTGCCACTATGGAGTCTGCGGATGGCAAGCGCGCAAACGGCAATGGCTTGCTGCCAACGGTGGGTACCTTCAAGCTGGGCGATGCCAGCGGGCCCACGCGTGATTTTTTCCTGGCGGTGCAGTCCCAGAATGTGACCTATCCGTCCATTGCCGGACTGACCTCGCAACAAGCGGCAGCGGGCTTCTGGCTCAATTTTCGTGACCGTGTCAGCGGGGTGGTCGGTGCGATGCCCGCCAATCTGGCTGTGCCCAAGTAAGCACCATGACGCAGCGGCCGTGTGCCTTGTCGATGGGGGTGTTGCTGGTGCGCTGGATGGTCCTGGCCGGGTGTGCCCTGGAAACGATGTCCGCCGCGGCGCTGACGCTGCTGGAAGACGCAGAGCTTTCCGTCGTGCGTGGCGCGGGCGTGGCATTCAACCTGAGCAACTACTCCCTTTCCGGGGACCTGTCGCTGACCTATGTCGGCAGGGCAACCGGGCTGAACGTACCGGCCCAATCCTTTACGTTGAGCCAGCTTGCGCTGTCGCGGTCAGACGATCCGGCGGCGACGTTTTCCGACCCCTATAGCCTGTCCATTGTTGCCCGGCCAGGCCTGCCAGATGTGATTCAGTTGTCGGAGCCACGCAATGCCAGCGGACTCCTGAAGTGGCAATGGGCCGCTGACTGGACGGTGGGCACCGCAGACGGCACCTTTCAGGGCGGAGCGGTGCTGGTGCAGGACCTCACGAGCTACGGCGGCACGCTTTCCATGACGTCACCGGCCACGCCGGGGGTGGAGGGTGTCGTCTTTGGCAAGACCATCCATGCCGATCTGGGCGCATTCGTGCTGCGGCCGCGGGGGCGTGAAGACGCCAGCCATGAGTTGCGCCTGAGTGGGGTGCATGTGAGTGCTGCGGACGGCGTGTCTCCCTGGGTGCTGGCGGACGTCACCACACAGCCGGGAATTTTCAATGCCATCACGGAGGGCGGCCGGTCTTACCTGCACCTGGGCATTGGCTGGGCGCTGGACCCCGCCGCCGAAGTGCCGGCTGCCAGAGTGGTAGTGGACAACATCACATTCAGGAACGATCGGACGACCTATACCGATCCTGTCTCACAGCTCCCGACTGCCACACTCAACCTGGGCGCCAGCCGCATTGCCAGCATGCAGTTGCAGTACATCGACATCAAGCTGCGGTCAGGGCCTTGACATGATGTTTCGATCATCCGTGACGGCATTCCTTGTTTTGGGCATGGGCAGCGCAACGGCGCTGGCTGGGCCGGCCGTGCTGAGCAATGACGATCTTGCCGAGGTGGTGGGACAAGCAGGCATCAGCATGGTCCTGCACCTGCAAGTCAATACGTCGGATGCGGGCAGCCAGGCCCTCGGTGCCAGTTTTACTCACAGTTTCAACGTTAACGGAACGACCACCTATGCCACTGCACAAGGTTTGAAAGGGGTGATCGATCTGGTGGGCCTGACGATCGACGTGGCACCCCGTCCCGATCTTGCGGGTGGAAGCTATATCGATATCGGCCTACCGGGCGTGGTAGCCGTGAATCAGTTTGGGTTCCGGTCGTTCGGTGTTCAGACCGACGCCCAGGCGGCGGTGCAGCCGGATCAGAATTTTGGCAGCGTCCTGCTGCATGGTGTGGGTACCCAGACAGGGCACCTGTACCTGTGGGCGAAGTAGCGCGTCGGTAAAGGTATTTCACTATGTGGCCCATTGTTTACCTGGTGATTGCGACGGGCATTAGTGGCTTTGGAGTCGCCACGCAAGTGCCGCCCGTAGAGCAACCGGCAGATCAGTTTGCATTGCCCATGGTGCTGGCCGGTGGTGGCGCACCACCTGAGCGGGTGGGTATTGAGCCCCAGTCGGTCGCCAAGTTTCGCAACATCGTTCACCAGACCTACGACTACAGCTGCGGCTCTGCTGCGCTGGTCACGGTTATCAATAATTACCTTGGCATCCCCGTGACAGAACAGCAAGCAATGGAAGGCATGCTGGAACATGGGGAGCGCGACAAGATCATGGCCCGCCGTGGCTTCTCGCTACTGGACATGAAGCGCTATGTCGCCACCCTGGGCGTAGAGGCCAACGGATTCCGGGGAACGATCTCGGACCTGATGGAACTGCAAACCCCTGCCGTCGTGCCCATTGATTACGCCGGGTTCAAGCATTTTGTGGTCTATCGCGGCACGCGCGAGGGGCGGATCTACATTGCAGACCCCTCGGCCGGCCATGTGGTCTTTTCGGTGGAGGAGTTCACCAGCCTCTGGGATCGCAACACCCTGTTCCTCTTGAATCCACCCAAAGGCACAACCACGCTGGCGCTGCTCTCTCTGGGCGAGCGCGAACTGGGCGTGATCGACAGTGACCTGATTCGCGCAGATGCCACGCTGCCCCAGCTCGACCGCACCGAAGCGCTGCTGCGCGCCGTCATGTCCAACCTCGGAAATTTTTCTTTACGCAAATAGCAGTGAGGCATCCACTTGATATGAAAGTACCCATGAAAACCCATTCCACGAAGCGTCACCGAGCGAGCCTGTCTACCCTAGGTGCCCTGGCACTCATTTCCTCGTTGACCGTTCTGCCATCGGCGCACGCGTTTGCGCAGGCGGTATCGACAGAGGCAGCCAAGGATGCGTTGGCCAAACGGGAAGGTGATGCGGACAGTGCCACCGTGCTGAAAGAGACCTTGTCCGCCACGGACAAACAGTATTCGCTGTTGCGCGAGGGCAAGCGTGCGATCACCTATGACCTCACCTATTCCTACATCGGTCAGCAACTGATCAACGCAAATTTTTCCGACTCGAAGTTGACCAACTTCAGTATTCAGAATACGCGGGGCCACACGGTGACCAACACCTTCTCCGGGGATTACGGGCTTAAAGACAATCTGACCGTTAACCTGACGGTGCCGATCGTCAGCAAGTTTTCGCAGTCTGACACTAACGACCAGGTGGTGCACGGGTTTGGTGACATTTCTATCGGCGCGCGGCTGCAGCCTTTTCCGTTGTCCCGTACCTTGCCGTCCATCACGGTGAATGGGACGGTCCGGCTTCCCACCGGTCGCAGTCCTTTTGAGGTGATTGAAGGGCAGGGCCTGTCCACAGGCGCCGGTTACACCAGTGCGACGCTGGGGCTGAATGCTTCGAAGGTGATTGATCCGGTTGCCATCTTTGGCTTGGCCAACGTGACGTTTGGATTGCCCGCCAAGAATCTGGACCAGAAGAGCAATGGCAATACCCTGTACGAGGTGACGCCTGGGCAGACCGTTGGGTTTGGTGTTGGATTTGCCTATGCCATGTCGTACAACATCACCACCACGTTGTCCTTTCAGGAATCCATCTCCGGCAGTACGCGTTTGAAGTACATAGATGCAACTGGCAAGGCGGTGGAAAACAAGACGGCCAGTCAGACCTCCGCGATGATGAATTTGGGGCTTGGCGTGCGCGTCTCACCGCTGACGACGATGAACTTTTCGGTGGGAATCGGTCTTACCTCAGACAGCCCAAATTTCACGTTTGGCATGAACATGCCGCTGAATTTCTAGATTCATGGCGATGCAACGCCATGAACGTCGGGCAGTGACCCGAGGGTGGGAGGCTTTTGCTGTCACCACCGTGCTGGTGGCACTGAGCGGATTTTCCCATCGCTCCCATGCGGCGCTTTCCGAGAACCTGGGCACCAGCGTGGTGGCCATGTCGCTGGGCAATGCCGTCACGGCGGATCCGCCGGGGCTGGACGCCATTCACTTCAATCCAGCGGGCTTGACCCGGATGAAAGGCAACTGGTTCTCGAATTCGGTGTACGGCGCATCCCTGTCGCCTACGGCCCATTTCACGGCGCCCGAAGGTTTTGACGTCGGCGGCTTTAAAGACGATCCGGTGGCCGGCACCAGCACCGGCAATGTCAGCGCGGCTGTGTATCTGCCTGGTATCGGCCCGCTAAAAGCGCCTTTACCTGCGGCAGTGGGGGGTAGCCTTGCCTTCAGCATCAACGATCCGGGCTCTCCCTGGACGTTTGCCACCGGCACCTACGTGACGCAGGGCGTGGGGTTCAATCGCACGGACGAAGACGACCCAGCCCGCTTCGACGGACGCAAGGTGATCATGCAGCGCCTGGTGTACGTGTCGCCATCCGTGGCCTACAAGGCAACGGACACCTTGAGTTTCGGCGTGGGCATTCCCATCGCACACCAGGGGTTTGCGCTGGATACCGATATGCGCATGCCTAACAAATTTCTAGGCATTGTGGGCAAGCTGCAGGATGCGTGGTGTGGCGACAGTGGGAACGCAGTCGATGTTTTTTTCCTGGGACTTTGCGGCGGCGGTCAGGAGGGGCGGCTTCGCCCATTCAGCAAAGTGGCCTCAGCGAGCTTCGAAGCCACGGCACCCATGGACCCCACGATCAACCTGGGAGTGTTGTGGGAGCCCAATGAGAGTTTTGCCGTGGGCGCCGTATACCAGGGTGGCTCGGACACCGTGCTCACAGGACGCTATACGTTTCGTGCCGAACCCATGCTCAACAACTTTGTGCAGGGCATGTATGCCAGTCTGTTCGGGCCTATTGCGGCATCGATTGTGGGACTGCCAACCTCCATTCCCGCAGAGCAGTCGGGCCATATGACCATGAAATTGCCCTTTGTTGAACATGTGCAGGTTGGCGTCAAGATCAAGCCCGTCAAGCGCGTCCAGATCAATCTGGACGCGGGATGGAGCAATTGGGAGAAGTGGGACAAGCTGACCATGCAGTTTGACCAGAACATCAACATGCTGATGATGGCGCGCATGTTTGGCCTGGAGGATCCGAGCAAGCTGACCCTCAAGCGTGGCTATCGCAACACCATTTCTTATGGCGTTGGGCTGCAGTTGCAGTTGACCGATGCACTGACCCTTCGCGCGGGGTATGAGCAGCGCCCCAGTTCCATTCCAGGCTCTGCCATGGATTTGATTGCGCCGTTGCCGGACCTGGCCGTGAAGAGCCTTGGGCTGGGCTACGTGACGCGCAAGGGGCTGCGCATTGACGCAACTGCCAGCTATGCCGAGGGTAACTTCAGTGTTCCGGCGGATAGCAGCTGCAATATGAATTGCAGCGGTTTCCTCAATGCCATTTACAACCCTTATGCCGGGCTGGATGTTTCGGGTGGCATCCGCATTCGCTATTTCGGCATCCAGTTCACCCAAGCCTTTTAGACCTTTCTAAACGATGAAAAAAACACTTCAATCCTGTGCGCTGGTATTCCTTGCGCTGGTGGGTACCAACCAAGCGCATGCCCAAAGCTCCGACGATGCAAAACAAGCCCTGGTGCCGCGGGTCCTTGCGCTGTGGCACATCGAAGATGCCGCCATCACCATGGCGCAAAGGCCCGCAACCGATGCGTTGTTGCAGGCACGGGTTGCCCTGCAAGGGCGTGTCGGTGCGGAGAAGCAGGAGGCCACACTCAAGGCCATTGTTCCGGATGTCCAGAAATACATCAACGAAGCAACATCCCTTGTGCGTTCAGAAGCCTTGCGTTTAAAGGGACCCACCATGGGGCCCTTGCTGATGAAAAACTTCAGCGAAGAGGAACTGCGTGCACTCATTGCGCTGTTTGAGTCGCCCGTGAAAAAGAAATTTGAGTCCCTGGTCCCGCAATTCGAGCGTGCGTTTGGCGAAAAGGTGGTGGAAAGCAGTCGTGAGGCCATTGATTCCAAAATCAAGATTCTCACCAAGGAAATTGGCCTGAAGTTGCGCGCTGCGGTGCTGGCGCCCTAACCGGCGCGGGAGCTTGCTATGGGTTGGTCAAAAGACTATCAGGCGAAGACGAAACTCGGGCAAATTCTTGTTCGCAAGAGGCTTATCTCGGAAGATCAGCTGGCAAGGGCCATCGACTACCAGGCGGGCACGGGAAAGCGGCTGGGTGACATTCTTGCGGAGTGGAATGTCATTACGGAGCAGCATGTCAATGCGGCTTTGCGGGTGCAGCGCAATTTTCGGCTGGCGGCCACTGTTGCAACCGCGCTGATGGCCCCACTTCAAACCTTCGCGGTCACGCCCGCTCCTGCGACGCAGGCAACGCAGCGGCATGGGATAAAAAACCAATATGG
>JAYTRR010000114.1:0-5032 GCA_043746005.1 Burkholderiales bacterium | reverse complement strand
TGCCCTACATGCAGGCCTTTGGGCACACCGTGCTGGCCTGGATCTGGCTGGACGTGGCTGCTGCCGCACTGAAAGCCGACCCGGAACAGGCCAACGTGTCCACGCAGGGGCGCATGGGTGCCACCCGCTTTTTCTACCACTACGAGCTACCCAAAATCGGTGCCTGGCTGGGTGTGGTGGAATCACGGGACACCACCTGTGCCGCCTTTCCACAAGAGGCTTTTTAATGACGTTTTCCAAAAAATACAGTGGCAGTATCGACGTTCGGATGGTCCACATGGAGCGGCTCATCTGGTCATTGATTTATGGCGGCCTGATCGCCCTCGTACTTGGGTATTTTCTGGAGAAATCCCAAGAACAGGACGCCAGTGAGCTGATGGCCGGTGGCGGCAGCGCTGTTGCCGCTGGCGTGATTCTGATATGGGTCCGCTCCCGGATGCATGAGTGAGCGTGATCCGACGCTGTTATCGCGCCGGGGACACGCAGAAATCATCTGTCCGCGGCACAATCCGGGCCGCAAACCGTATCGTGATGCGGCCCTCGCGCCACGATTGATCCAACCGATAAATAGCAGAAGAGTACACCTATGACCGCACGAACCATCCAGCAATTGTTTGACCTTACGGGCAAGACGGCCCTCGTTACCGGTGGCTCTCGCGGCCTGGGCCTGCAAATGGCCCACGCGCTGGGTGAAGCCGGCGCAAAAATCATGCTGAGCTCGCGCAAGGCCGAAGACCTGGAGCAGGCCACCGCCGAACTGCAAGCCGCGGGCATCGATGCCCGCTGGATTGCCGCCGATTGCGCAAAAGACACCGAAATCCACCGCCTGGCCGATGAAACCCTGCAGCGCATGGGCGATGTGGACATTCTGGTCAACAACGCAGGAGCGGCATGGGGCGCGCCCGCTGAAGACCATTCGATTGAAGCGTGGGACAAGGTCATGAACCTGAACGTGCGTGGCTATTTTTTGCTCAGCCAGGTCATTGCCAAGAAGAGCATGATCGCGCGCCGCAGTGGCCGCATCATCAACATCGCCTCCATTGCCGGCCTGGGCGGCAACCCCGAAGGCATGAACACCATTGCCTACAACACCTCCAAGGGTGCGGTCATCAACTTTACCCGCACCCTGGGCGCGGAATGGGGAAAGTACAACATCAACGTCAACGCCATTTGCCCCGGATTTTTCCCCAGCAAAATGACCATGGGCACGCTCAAGGCGCTGGGCGAAGACAAGCTGATTGCGGGCGCACCCCTCAAACGCCTGGGCGACGACGAAGACCTCAAAGGCCTGTGTGTTCTGTTTGCGTCAGACGCTGGCAAGCACATCACCGGCCAGTGGCTGGCGGTCGACGGCGGCGTCAGCATCGTCACGGGCGGCTGAACGCATGAACACCACACCGTGGGACAAAGCCATGGGCTTTGGCGTGCAGATTCCGTTTGTGGATCTGCTGGGCTTTGAGCTGCGGGCGTTCAGCGGTGGTCGGTCCGAGTTGGGGTACGACCCCCAGCCAGAGCACCTGAATTCTTTCGCGGTCACCCACGGTGGTGCCTTGATGACGTTACTGGATGTCGCCATGGCCACCTCGGCGCGCAGCATTGCGCCGGAGATGGGCGTGGTCACCATCGAGATGAAGACCAGTTTCATGCAGCCCGCCGTGGGCCCGCTGAAGGCGCGGGGTGAGTTGATGCACCGCACGGCCACCATGGCGTTCACACAGGCTACGGTGTACGACGCAGCCGGGCGGGCCTGCGCGCACGCCACCGGCACCTTCAAGTTTATGAAGCGACTGCCCACCGGACTCAAAACCAGTAACGCATTCGATAGTGCGACAGGAATCATCTCCACGGATTGAGCACTCCATTCGCCAAATTTTATACATAATAGGCTTCTAGCCACCGTATTCATTGCGCAAGCAGCTATCAAAAAAATAGCAAACCAAAGGAAAACACCATGCCAACCAACCAGCAGATCATTCTCGACAACCGCCCCACTGGTGAAGCGGTCGCCAGCAATTTCAAACTCGCCTCCAGCGAAACACCGCCCCTGCAGGACAGCCAAGTGCTGGTGCGCCACCACTTCTTGAGCCTGGACCCTTACATGCGCGGGCGCATGAACGACTCCAAAAGCTACGCTGTGCCACAGGCCTTGGGCCAGACCATGGGCGGCGGCACGGTGGGCGAGGTGGTCGAATCCCGCAACCCGCGTTTTGCCGTGGGCGACACAGTGGTGGGCATGGGCGGCTGGCAGGAGTACAGCGTGGTCGATGCGAACCAGGTCGGTGCCTTGCGCAAGGTTGACACCACCCACATTCCGCTGAGCGCTTATCTGGGTGCGGTCGGCATGCCCGGCGTCACCGCCTGGTATGGGCTGGTCAAGATTTGTGCACCCAAGGCCGGCGAGACCATGGTGGTCAGCGCCGCTACGGGTGCCGTGGGCAGTGCCTTTGCCGCCTTGTCCAAAGCGCGCGGTTGTCGCACGGTGGGCATTGCCGGTGGGCCGGACAAATGCAAATACGCGGTGGACGAGCTGGGCTTTGACGCCTGCATCGACTACAAGTTGCACAGCGATGCGGCGTCACTCTCCAAAGCCATTCTTGATGCCTGTCCCAATGGCATCGACGGCTATTTTGAAAACGTAGGCGGCATGGTGCTGGACGCGGTTTTGCCCCGCATGAACGCCTTTGGCCGCATTGCCGTGTGCGGGATGATTGCGGGCTACGATGGCCAGCCACTGCCGCTGAGCTACCCCGCCTTGATCTTGACCCAGCGCCTCACGGTACAAGGTTTCATCGTCAGCGAGCACATGGAAATCTGGCCTGAAGCGCTCACCGAACTGGGCACGCTGGTGGCGACCGGCAAGCTCAAGCCCCGCGAGTCCATCGCGCAAGGCATTGCTGCCGCTCCCGAAGCTTTTCTGGGCCTGCTCAAAGGCAAGAACTTTGGCAAGCAACTGGTCAAACTGATCTGAACCCGTCTAATCCAATAACCGGGTAATGACCATGACCGACCTCATCCTGCACCACTACCCCACCTCGCCGTTTTCTGAAAAGATCCGGCTGGTGTTGGGCTACAAGAACCTGGCCTGGAAGTCGGTCATCATCCCGTCCATCCTGCCCAAGCCCGATGTGCTAGCGCTCACCGGCGGCTACCGCAAAACCCCGTTTCTGCAGATCGGCAGCGATGTGTATTGCGACAGCGCCCTGATCTGCGATGTACTGGAGCACCTGCAACCCACGCCCACCCTGTATCCCGCAGAGCACAAGGGGCTGGCCCGTGTCGTGGCCCAGTGGGCGGACAGCACCTTGTTCTGGGCATCAATGGCCTATAACCTCCAGCCCAAAGGAGCCGCCGCCATGTTTGAAGGCGCGCCGCCCGAAGTGGCCCAGGCCTTTGGTGCGGACCGCGCCGCGATGACCGTTGGCATGACGCGGCTGCGTCCGGCCGATGCCACCGCCGCGTACAAGTCGTACCTGCGGCGCATCGCCAATATGCTCGATGACCAGGACTTTCTGATGGGCAGTGCCCCCTGCGTGGCGGATTTTTCCGTCTACCACCCGTTGTGGTTCTCGCGCAAGCGCGTACCGGTGATGGCAGGAATTCTGGACGCCACACCGGGCGTGCTGGCCTGGATGGACCGTATGGCCGCAATCGGCCATGGTCCGATGGAAAAGTATTCCGCTACTGAATCGATAGCAGCTTGCGCAGCGTCGGCGGGGGCTGCAGTCCAAAATGACACGCCATTTCAGGACGAACATGGCATTGCACTGGGCAGCCAGGTCACCGTGTCCGCCGAAAGCTTTGGCCCTGAACCCACCGAAGGCGAACTGGTGGCCGCCACCCGCACCCGCTACACCCTGCGTCGCACAGACGAGCGCGCTGGCAGCGTGCATGTGCACTTCCCGCGCATTGGATTTGTTTTAAAGAAAGCCAACACATGATCACTGAATTCAAAAACAAGACGGCCGTCCTCACTGGTGCGGGCTCGGGCTTCGGTCTGGAATGTGCCCGCATCGGTGCCAAACTGGGCATGAACCTGGTTTTGGCCGATGTGCAACAAGACGCGCTGGACAAGACCGCCGCCGAGATGAAGGCGGCTGGCGCACAGGTGCTGGCCATGCGGGTTGACGTATCCAAAGCCGCCGAGTTGGAGGCGCTGGGCGCTAGCGCGTTTGCCCGTTTTGGCGCACCGCACTTTGTGTTCAATAACGCGGGCGTGGGGGCAGGGGGCCTGATCTGGGAAAACACCTTGCAGGACTGGGAATGGGTGCTGGGCGTCAACCTCATGGGTGTGGTGCACGGCGTGCATACCTTCACCCCCATGATGCTGGCCGCAGCCAAAGCCGATCCGGCCTACCGGGGCCACATCGTCAACACTGCCAGCATGGCGGGCTTGCTGAACGCGCCCAACATGGGCATCTACAACGTGAGCAAACACGCCGTGGTGAGTTTGTCCGAGACCCTGTACCAGGACTTGGCCCTGGTTACGGACCAGATCAGCGCCAGCGTGTTGTGCCCGTTCTTTGTGCCCACCGGCATCAGCCAGAGCCAGCGCAACCGCCCGGACGACCTGAAGACCGCCGGTAGCAAGCCGACCCAAAGCCAGCTCATCGGTCAAGCCATGAGTGACAAGGCGGTGGGCAGTGGCAAGGTCACGGCAGCCGAGGTGGCGCAAATGGTGTTTGACGCGATTGCCGCTAACCGGTTCTACATCTACAGCCACCCCAAGGCCATTGGCTCGGTGCAGACGCGCATGGAAGACGTGCTGCAGGCGCGCAATCCGACTGATCCGTTTTCGCACAAGCCCGAGCTCGGTGTGCAATTGAAAGCTGCGCTGCGCGGCGAATAGCGTCCGACACATGTCTGCTGCCACGCGCCTGCAAGAACTGCTCGGCATCGAACGGCCCATCATCCAGGCACCCATGGCCGGGGTGCAGGGCAGTGCGCAGCGAAATTGAAGCCATTCAGGCCCACACCACTCGTCCCTTCAATGTCAACTTTTTCTGCCATACCCCGCCTGCAGAGGACGCGCCGC
>JAYTRR010000113.1:0-14940 GCA_043746005.1 Burkholderiales bacterium | reverse complement strand
GGGTAAGCGCGCAGATAAGCACATGCCCAAGGTGATTGAACTGCTTGCTGCGCGTGGCTTGCAGCTAAGCTACACGGACTATGTGGGCGACGACCCGGAGCGCATCACCAGCACCTTGCAGCGGGCGTTTGCCTCGGGCGATGTGGTGTTTTCGACCGGCGGTATCGGTGCAACACCTGACGACCATACCCGCCAGTGCGCTGCTAATGCATTGGGCCTGCCAGTAGCACTGCACCCACTGGCCGAGGCCTTGATCCGCGAACGCATGCAAGACACAGCACGTGAGCAGGGAGTGGCCTACGAACCCGCTCACCCGGATAACATTCACCGCCTGAACATGGGCATGTTTCCGCAAGGCGCAAAGATCATTCCCAACCCTTACAACAAAATTCCCGGCTTCAGCATGGGGCATGTGCACTTTGTGCCCGGCTTTCCTGTGATGGCTTGGCCGATGGTGGAATGGGTTCTGGACCAGTATTACACCCGATGGTTCTTGAAAGCCGCCTGGGTCGAAAAGTCGGTGATCGTGTTTGGCAGTATGGAGGCTACGTTAACCCCGCTAATGGAGGCGCTAGAGAGCCAGTTTATAGGTGTCAAGGTGTTCAGTCTGCCTAGCGTGGACCATCCTGAATATGGCCGGCATATTGAACTGGGTGTGAAAGGTGCGCCAGAAATGGTGGCGCACGCTTACCCGGCTCTGCTGGCGGGTTTGCAGGGCTTCGATGCCAAACTGGGCCCCGAACTGGTGCGAAGTTAGTTGCACAATATTGGTGCATCAATACATGCTCTTAATTGGTGCAAATTGCGTTTAATAGGAGCATTTGCCGCAGCTTTCTGGCGCGAAATGCCTGAGCGTAAAGTCCCAAATGTGCGCACGGTTACAAATTGTGCGTGCACTGCGCGATGGCACAAAAACTGCATTGGCAGATATGCTGAAAATCTTTAGTCCCACTTAAACCCAACCCCTACCAGGAGATTCTTGATGGCAAAGACCGTCGCTGACGTGATGAAGATGGTGAAAGAGAACGAAGTCAAGTTTGTTGACTTCCGCTTCACCGATACCCGCGGCAAAGAGCAGCACGTTACTGTGCCTGTTTCGCATTTTGACGAAGATAAGTTCACATCGGGCCACGCCTTCGACGGTTCATCCATCGCCGGCTGGAAGGGCATCGAAGCTTCCGACATGCAACTGATGCCTGACGCGAATACCGCCAACATCGATCCGTTCTTTGAAGAAACCACGATGTTCATGAGCTGCGACGTGGTCGAGCCTGCAGACGGCAAAGCTTACGACCGTGATCCACGCTCCATTGCCAAGCGCGCTGAAGCTTACCTCAAGGCCTCCGGCATTGGCGACACCGCTTACTTCGGTCCTGAGCCAGAGTTCTTCATCTTTGATGATGTGCGCTGGAATACCGACATGTCGGGCACATTCTTCAAGATCGACGAAGGCGAAGCACCCTGGAATTCAGGCAAGAAAATGGAAGGCGGCAACAAAGGCCACCGTCCAACCGTCAAAGGCGGCTACTTTCCCGTGCCACCTGTGGACAGCACGCAAGACATGCGCGCTGAAATGTCCCTGATTCTCGAATCGCTGGGCGTTCCCGTTGAAGTGTTTCACCACGAAGTGGCGGGCGCTGGCCAGAATGAAATCGGCACGCGTTTCAGCACGCTGGTCGAGCGCGCCGACTGGACGCAAATCCTGAAATATGTGGTTCAAAACGTGGCGCACGCCTACGGCAAGACCGCGACATTCATGCCCAAGCCCATCGTTGGCGACAACGGTTCCGGCATGCACGTGCACCAGTCCATCTGGAAAGACGGCAAAAATCTGTTTGCTGGCGACGGCTATGCAGGTTTGTCTGACTTCGCCCTGTACTACGTTGGCGGCATCATCAAGCACGCACGTGCATTGAACGCCATCACCAACCCTGGCACCAACAGCTACAAACGCCTGGTTCCTGGCTACGAGGCTCCGGTCAAGCTGGCTTACTCGGCTAAAAACCGTTCCGCTTCGATCCGCATTCCGTTTGTGGCTAACCCCAAGGGTCGTCGCATCGAAGCGCGCTTCCCTGATCCACTGATGAACCCGTACCTAGGCTTTGCAGCCCTGATGATGGCGGGTCTGGATGGCGTGGAAAACAAGATCCACCCTGGCGAAGCAGCCACCAAGGATTTGTACCATCTGCCACCCGAAGAAGACGCATTGGTGCCAACCGTTTGCCACAGCCTGGACCAGGCGCTGGACTGCCTCAACGCAGACCGCGGTTTCCTGACCAAGGGCGGTGTGTTCAGTGACAGCATGTTGGATGCCTATATCGAACTGAAAATGGGTGAAGTGACGCGTTTGCGCATGGCTACGCACCCGATCGAATTCGACATGTATTACTCCCTGTAACACTTGCTGCCAGACTGGCAGCCAGATGGTGAGTTAATAGGGACGGCGTAAGCCGTCCTTTTTTTTGCAACCTATTTGCTCAATTCAAGTCCAATGAAGTCTTGAGCCGCTGGGCGCTTTATGATTTGGCCAATTTTGGCGCATACTGGCCTGACAGCCCTTGCACTTTGATGCGTGGACACCGAATGAAAACGACTTACCTGATTCCCTTCGTAGCTTCCCTGATAGCTACTGGCTGCTGGGCTGAAGAGCGCATTTACAAATGCGACAACAACGTCTATACCAACACGCTGCAGGATCCACGAGCGCAGGGTTGCAAGCCCATAACTGGCGGCAACGTCACGGTGGTGCAATCCCAGCGTCCCAACCCTGCAACGGCTGCGCGTGCGCCGACGGCATCACAGCCTGGTCAGCGCGTCGACTCCGGGGATCAGCGCGCCAAAGACTCCGATGCCCGCATGATTCTGGAGTCCGAGTTGAAAAAAGCCGAGGCGCGCCAGGCTGAGCAGCTCAAGGAATACAACAACGGCGAACCAGAAAAGCTGGGTCCCGAGCACCGTAACCACCAGAAGTACGTGGACCGAATCGCGGAGCTCAAAGCCAATATCAGCCGCAACGAGAGCGATATTGCAGGCATCCGGCGTGAGCTGGGGCGGGTGCCCGCGGGTTCAGGCGCGTCTGCAGCGAAATAGCCAGCTTGGACGCGTCAGCCCGGTTTTCTCCGTTTGACCTGTTGGCCACGCTGGTTGCGGTGGTGCGACCTGATGCATCGGTGTTGTTTTCCAACTCTGCTCTTGAGGATGCCCTGGGAACCTCACGGCGCATGATCGTGGGGTCCTCCTTTTCCGAGGTGTTCACGGAACCTCTGCAGCTGCAAAGCGCGCTCGAAGGCGCGAGTGAAAACGAATTTGCGGCCCTTCGTTACGACGCGTGGCTCAAGCGCCTCGGGCAAGAACCCATGCCGGTGCACGTCATCATCACCCGCGCCGAACCCATAGAAGAGATCATCGTTGAGATGATCCCTCTGGAGCAGCAGACTCGACAGGACCGTGAAGAGCGGCTGGCCGAGCAGGCGCAGACCAACAAGGAACTCATCCGCAATCTGGCCCATGAAATCAAGAATCCGCTCGGCGGCATTCGGGGTGCCGCACAGTTGCTGGAAATGGAAATGGAGTCCCCCGAGCTGACCGAATACACCCAGGTCATCATCCACGAAGCCGATCGGCTCCAGAGTCTGGTGGATCGTTTGCTGGCGCCTCATCGGCGCCCGCACATGGTGGGTGATGTCAATATTCACGAGGTGTGCGAGCGGGTTCGTTCTCTCATATTGGCCGAGTTTCCCAAGGGTTTACGCGTTGTGCGGGACTACGACACCTCCATCCCCGAGTTTCGGGGCGACCGCGAGCAGTTGATTCAGACGGTGTTGAACATTGCACACAATGCCTGTCAGGCGCTTTTCGAGCGCATTGCGGCAGGAGATGCGCTACTGACATTTCGTACCCGCGTGGCGCGGCAAGTAACTTTCGGTAAACAGCGCTACCGGTTGGCATTGGAATTGCATGTCATCGACAACGGACCTGGTGTGCCAGATTCGATCAAGGACCGCATTTTCTATCCGCTGGTGTCGGGAAGGGAAGGCGGCTCTGGGCTGGGGCTGACATTGGCGCAAACCTTTGTACAGCAGCACCATGGATTGATCGAGGTCGATAGCGTGCCAGGCCGTACGGATTTCAAAATATTGATTCCGCTTCCGTAATAGCCAGAACTTGGGGACGCACAAAACATGAAGCCGATTTGGATCGTAGATGATGACCAGTCCATCCGCTTCGTACTGGAGAAAGCACTTCTGCGCGAACATCTGCCCACGCGCAGTTTCTCGAACCCGCGCGATGTGCTGGCCGCATTGAACGCGGCATCAGACGATGACGGACCGCAAATTCTGGTGAGCGACATTCGAATGCCGGGCGGCTCGGGTCTGGATTTGCTGGAAAAAGTGAAAGCCAAGCACCCGGGTCTGCCCGTGATCATCATGACGGCGTTTTCCGACCTGGACAGCGCGGTGAGTGCCTTTCAGGGGGGGGCCTTTGAGTACCTGCCCAAACCTTTTGATTTGCCTAAAGCGGTCGAGCTGATTCGCCGTGCTGTCGAGGAAAGCCAGCGCGAGGAAGTGGCCGAAGAACGCATGGCCGAGGCCCCGGAGATGCTGGGCCAGGCACCGGCCATGCAGGATGTTTTCCGCGCCATCGGTCGATTGAGCCAGAGCAACGTCACCGTCATGATCACCGGAGAATCGGGCTCGGGCAAAGAACTGGTAGCCCGTGCACTGCACAAGCATTCACCCCGCGCCAATGGGCCATTTGTTGCTATCAATACTGCAGCAATCCCCAAGGACCTGCTGGAGAGTGAACTGTTCGGCCATGAACGCGGCGCGTTCACCGGCGCGCAGACCATGCGCCGCGGCCGTTTTGAGCAGGCCGATGGTGGAACCTTGTTTCTGGACGAAATTGGTGACATGCCGTTTGAGTTGCAGACCCGCTTGCTGCGGGTGCTGAGCGATGGGCATTTTTACCGCGTAGGCGGCCACAGCGCGGTCAAGACCAATGTGCGGGTGATTGCTGCTACCCACCAGGACCTGGAGCAACGCGTCAAGGACGGTGTCTTCCGTGAGGACTTGTTTCACCGTCTGAATGTCATCCGTTTGCGCCTGCCCGCCTTGCGCGAACGCAAGGAAGACATTTCCATGCTGACGCGGCATTTTCTGCAGCAAAGCGCCAAGCAACTGGGTGTGGAGCCCAAACGCATTTCTGAGGCATCTTTGGCTTGGCTGGAGGTTTTTGGCTTTCCCGGCAATGTGCGGCAGTTGGAAAACATCTGCCACTGGCTGACGGTGATGGCGCCAGCACAGGTGATTGAACCCAAGGATCTACCGCCTGAAGTGGGTGTCTCCCGTTCGGAGGTTGCGCCTCCAGACGCGGTGCAGGCGGCGAAGCCGGCTCCGCCCCCGATAGCAAGCGTTGCAGGCCCCTTGGTCGCGGAGCCGGATGTGTCCGATGTGCCCATTCCGTTGCCTGCCCAGAGTACCCCTGCGACCGGGTGGGAGGCCGAACTGGAGCTGGAAGCAGTGTCCATGCTGGGTGCGGGTCAATCTGACGTCTGGGATGCCCTGACGCGCCGCTTTGAATCTCGCCTGATTCTGGCGGCACTTGCCAATACCAAGGGTCGCCGCATTGAAGCGGCCCACAAGCTGGGTATTGGCCGTAACACCATCACCCGCAAGATTCAGGAACTGGGGCTGGAGTAGTTTGCAGGAATTCTAGGTCGCTAGCCCGCACGCAGCATGCGTAGCTAGCTTCTGAAACTATAGCAAGTTGAGTTCAACCAGCACGGGTGCGTGGTCGCTGGGGCGGTCGTTCTTGCGCGGGGCCTTGTCGATTGTGCAACCCGTCGCCAATCCTTTGAGCGGGTTACTGACCAGAATGTGGTCAATGCGCAAGCCGCGGTTGCGGCGAAAGCCGAAGTCCCGGTAGTCCCACCAGGAGTAGCTTTTCTCGGGCTGCTCAAAAAGCCGATAGCTGTCGTGCAGACCCAACGCGATCAGCGCACGCAGGTGGTAGCGTTCTTCTTCGGTGCAATGGATGGTGTCTTTCAACCCGATCGGGTCCCACACATCTGCATCATCAAACGTGATGTTGTAGTCGCCCATCAGTACCAGATTGGGATGACTGGACAACTCGTCCTTCACCCAATTACGCAGGCCCTTGAGCCACGCCATCTTGTATTCAAACTTATCGCTGCCCGGAGCCTGGCCATTGGGGAAATAGGCACCAATCACCCGTATGTCTTGCGGCGTCGCACCCGATGCGGAAGGCAGCGCATAGGTGGCAGCGATCACGCGGGACATATCGTCAGAAAATCCGGGGATGTTTTTGACCACATCAGTGGGGGGCGTGCGCGACAGCAGCGCCACGCCGTTGTAGGTTTTTTGTCCAAACCACTGCGCGTGGTAGCCAGCGGCCTGGAATGCGTCCGCTGGAAACTTGTCGTCCGTCAGCTTTAACTCCTGCAGTGCCAGTACATCCATCGGGTTTGCAGCGAGCCAATCCAGCACCTGTGGCAGTCGGACCGTGAGAGAGTTAATGTTCCAGGTGGCAAGTTTCATTATTTTTACAGATTTTTGAGCGCTAGCCCCCGCTAAGTATGCGTGGGCAGCTATCAAATGTGTAGCGTTGCCAATATACCAACCACTATGCCAATGGCGCCGCCAGCAAACATGCCGTATTCCAGCCACTTTTTCTTGGTCAGCAGGGCAATGGCAGCGAGCGCAATGGAAACCTGCAGAACCGTAGTGGCCTGCGCCCAGCGGTGGTGCTGGTGCATCTGCTCATCGCTTTGGTGATCCCACGAGGTGGCTTCTGCTTCCATCTTTTCGGCGCCCAGTTTGATCTCGCCCTTTTCCTTTTCGTAGCGGTCTACCTTGGTTTGGTAGGTGTCTCTTTTGTCGGCCGGCGCGAGGTCGCGGGCCAGTTCAGCCAGAGACTGCTTGGTGCTTTTGGCCTGAAAGAAATTCCACTGGTTGGAGGCTTCCGTCTTCTTGATGGCCGCATTGTTTTTGTAGAGCCCGGCGTTGGCCTGGGTGGCCCCTCCCATGTAGGAGAAGAGGGCGCCCACTGTCGCAATGATGGCGGTGAACATGGCGATCTGGTTGATCATGCCGCCACCGCCATGGCTGCCGTGGCCACCCTGCTGTGCGTGTTCGATTTCATGGTCGTGGGGGCCGTGTACGTGGAATCCATCTGAAGACATATCAATTTCCTTTGTTGTGTTGGTAGGTCACGAAGCTGAAAGGTAGCCCGTTGGCCGAGGTGTGGCTTTCGCGGGTGATTTCAACCCACTGCGGCCCGAATGGGGGAGCGAAGGCGTCGCCTTCAAAGTCGGCGTCAATTTCGGTCACCACAGCGGTGTCGGCCAGTGGCAGAGCCTGCGCGTACAGTTGGGCGCCGCCAATCACCCAGACATGCGCGTATTGCTCACTTATCTGTAGCGCTTCACGCAGGTTGCATGCGGGCTGTGCGCCATTTTCGTTCCATTTTTCCTGGCGAGTTACCACTACGTTGGCACGCCCGGGAAGGGGGCGGAATTTCGGGGGCAGTGAATCCCAAGTCTTGCGCCCCATGATGACCGGGCAGCCCAGCGTGACGCGCTTGAAATGCGCCATGTCTTCAGGCAGATGCCAGGGCAGAGTGTTGTTGTTACCAATTACGCCGTTGCGCGCGCGCGCAAAAATCAGGTGTAGTTTCATGTGAACAGCGCGATTCGCTAGACCGCCACTGGGGCTTTGATGGCGGGGTGACACTCGTAGTCCAGTACTTCAAAATCCTCATATTCGTAGTCGAATATCGACGCCGGCTTGCGTTTGATCTGCAACGTGGGATAGGCGAAGGGTGCACGGCTCAATTGCAATTCTACCTGTTCATGGTGGTTGCTGTAGATGTGGCAGTCGCCACCGGTCCAGATGAAGTCGCCCACATCCAGATCACATTGCTGCGCCATCATGTGGGTGAGCAGCGCGTAACTGGCGATGTTGAAGGGCACGCCCAAAAAAATGTCGGCGCTGCGCTGGTACAACTGGCAACTCAGTTTGCCTTTGCTTCCGGGCTCGGTAGCCGGGGCGACGTAAAACTGAAAGAAAGCGTGGCAGGGCATAAGCGCCATCTTGTCCAGGTCGGCCACGTTCCAGGCGCTGACAATGATGCGGCGCGAATCGGGGTTGGACTTGAGGGTGTTAATGATTTGGGCAATCTGGTCAATGTGGCCCCCATCCGGTGTGGGCCAGCTGCGCCATTGCACGCCGTAGACCGGACCCAGGTCACCGTCGTCACGCGCCCATTCGTCCCAAATGCTGACGCCGCGTTCTTTCAGCCAGTTGTTGCTGCTGGAGCCGGTCAGAAACCACAGCAGTTCCTGAATGATGGAGCGCAGGTGCACTTTCTTGGTGGTGATGAGCGGAAAACCTTCATTCAGATCAAAGCGCATCTGGTGGCCAAACACACTTTGTGTACCGGTGCCGGTGCGGTCGGCTTTGAAAACGCCGTGGGTCTCCACATGGCGCATGAAGTCTTCGTATTGCGAGCGGATGGGGCGATCGGGTGTGGATGGTGTCATGTGGGGCCAGGGCTGCGGGTTAACGCGGAATTTTAGTGGGAAGCTGCAGGCAGAGTTACAGTAGTGCTCTGATCCTACGCATACAAGGTGACTGAAATGAAAAAAATTGTTACTCTGGCCTTGCTGCTGCTGGCCACAGCGAGCCACGCGCAAACATCCACTTCCAAAAAGGACCTGATTGCGCGCATCCTGGTACTGCAACAACCGGCGATTGAGCAGACCGCGCAAATGCTTGTCGAGCGTCCCGCGCTGCAATTGCAGCAGCAGGCCGGTGTGGCATTGCAAACCCGCGTGGCGCCCGAAAAGCGCGAGGCTGTGGCCAAACAGGTTCAGCAGGATCTCAAGCAATATGTTGATGAGGTGGGCCCTTTGGTCCGACAACAAGCCGTGAAGCTGGCGCCATCGACCATTGGCACACTGCTGGAAGAAAGATTCACTGAAGATGAACTCAAGCAGCTGATTGCCATCATCGAGTCGCCGCTTAATCGCAAATACATGCAGATGGGTGGCGAATTCCAGAAGGTTCTGGGTGAAAAACTGGTGTCTCAAACGCAGACCCTGGTCGTGCCGAAAGTCAGTGCGCTGGAGCAGGCGATTGCCAAAGACCTGGGCCTGCCACCGCCGCCCGCAGCCAAAGCATCAGAACCATCCGTCAAGCCGTCGAAGAAGTAGGCTGCTACTTAATTGATAGCACCCGACCCGGGTTCATCAGGTTGTTGGGATCCAGCGCCTGCTTGATGGCGCGCATCATGCCCAGTGCTACGGGCGATTTGTGCTGCTCCAGCTTGTCACGTTTGAGGCTGCCTACGCCGTGCTCGGCCGAGATGGAGCCCCTGAATTGATCGACCATGTCGTACACCACGGCGTTGACGCCTTTTTCCTGATCCTTCAAGAAGGCTTCTGCGTCGCAACCCTCGGGTGCCTGCACGTTGTAGTGCAGATTGCCGTCGCCCAAGTGGCCGTAGTTCACCAGCCGTACGCCCGGGAAGGCCTCTTGCAGCCGTTCGTCTGCGATGCGAACAAACTCGGGGATGCGTGACACCGCAATCGAGATATCGTGTTTGATATTCAGGCCTTCTTGCGCCTGGGCCAATGGAATGCTCTCGCGGATGTGCCACAACTGACGCGCCTGGGTGATGCTCTCAGCCACGACCGCGTCGGTGACGCAGCCCTGCTCTATGGCGACTTCCAGCAGGTGTTCGAACGAGGCGCGGGCGTGGGTTTCAGACTCGTGGTCTGAGTTCTCCAGCACCACGCAATACGGAACGTTTTCAAAAAGCGGTACCTTTTGCTGCGGGAAGTGTTTGACAACCAGACGCAGGGCAAACTGGCCCATGACTTCAAAGCCGGTCAGGCCCGATCCCAGATGGCGATGCGCCAAGCCCAGCAGTTCGACTGCCGCGTCCAGCGACGGAACCGCCGCAAAAGCGGTGAGTTGTGACAGGGGCAGGGGATACAGCTTCATGGTAGCCGCGGTAATGACACCCAGCGTGCCTTCCGAGCCAATCATCAGGTGACGCAGGTCATAGCCGGTGTTGTCCTTGCGCAGGCCCGATAGACCATCCCAGATGTCGCCCTGCGGTGTAACCACTTCGAGGCCCAGGCACAGCTCGCGGGTGTTACCGTAGCGCACGACTTGCGTACCGCCTGCGTTGGTGCCCAAATTGCCGCCAATCGTGCAACTGCCTTCGGAAGCCAGGCTCAAGGGAAACAGAAAGCCAGCTTTCTCGCAGGTTTCCTGCAATGTCTGCAGCACGCAGCCCGCGTCTACCGTGATGGTGAGGTTGGCCCCGTCCAGTGCGTGCACCTGATTCATGCGCAGCAGGCTTAGAACCACTTGCGTGCCACTTGCATCGGGCGTGGAGCCCACTACCATGCCGGTGTTGCCGCCTTGGGGCACGACGCTGATACCTGCCGCCGCGCACGCTTTGATCACCGCCGCCACTTCGAGAGTGGACGCGGGGCGCACCACTGCCAGCGCCTTGCCGCGTTCGCGTTTGCGCCAGTCCAGTTCAAAGGCGCTCAAATCGCCCTCGGTCAATACATTGGCAGGGCCAACGATTTTGCGTAGTGCATTCAGCAGTGTGGCGTGTTCGGTCATGGTGTGGCGTTGGAGGTTTCAGTCAGGCGGGAACTTTTTCTGCTTCCCAGGCGCATGCGCACATGCAGCACGCAGGCGGCAAAGAGCGTCAAGCAAAGAACAATTTCGACCATGGCCAGGGCGTTGCCCGGTGCTTTGTCGCTCCAGGCGCGTACGACGCCTTCGATGAAATAGAGCCAAACCAGCAGACTGACCCAGCGGTAGGTATACATGCGGTTCTTGAGCAAGCCCGCCAGGGGAATGCACAGGGGCAGCGCCTTGAGCGCCAGCCAGGAGCCACCGGGGCGCAGGGGTGCAAGCACCAGCTCCCAGCTCAGCGCCAGCGCGATGAGGCCCAAAAGACTTCCCACCGCGAGCCATCGGATGAGTTTTACGGTATTTGCGGTATCGGCGGGTGTGTTCATGTCGGTGGCATCATAGCGGCATGCAAGCATTTCAGCGTTTCCAGGGTTGGCTACAAGACGCCGCCCATATTCCGTGGTTTGAGGCCGTCTACACCCTGCGTGAGCGGTTCCGGGAAGACCGTCTGGGCTTGACTGCCAGTAGCCTCACTTTTACCACCACCATTGCTCTGGTGCCCTTTATTACGGTGGCGCTGGCGGTATTCACCGCGTTTCCGATGTTCGCCAAGTTTCAGGAGGTGCTGCAAAAGTGGCTGATAGAAAGCCTGGTGCCAGACAATATTGCACGCCAGGTGCTGGGCTACCTCAATCAGTTCGCAGGCCAGGCCAACAAACTGGGCGTGGCCGGGCTTGCCGTGTTGCTGGGTACGGCACTGGCCCTGATATTCACCATTGACCGCACGCTCAACAGTATTTGGCGCGTCCGCACTCCCCGGCCGTTTGGGCAGCGCGTACTCATCTATTGGTCTGCCATCACTCTGGGTCCTTTGTTGTTGGGGGTGAGCCTGAGCATTACTTCGTACGTCGTGTCTGCCTCCAAAGGCGTGGTGGGCGGACTGCCGGGCGGCGTGACGCTGATTCTGGACTCGCTGCAATTTTTTCTGGTGGCCGGCGGTATGGCGGCCATGTTTCACTATGTGCCCAACACCCATGTGCGCTGGGGGCACGCCTGGATGGGCGGATTGTTCGTTGCTGGCGGGATGGAGTTGGCCAAAAAAATACTGGCTTTGTACCTGAGCAAAGTACCTACCTATTCGGTGGTGTACGGCGCGTTTGCCACAGTGCCGATTCTGCTCGTCTGGATCTACGTGGCCTGGGTCATCGTGCTGTTGGGAGCAGCGCTGACGGCCTATGTCCCGAGTCTGATTGCCGGCCTTCCCCGCAGGCGATCCGGGCACGGTTGGCAGTTTCAATTGGCGTTGGAGGTCTTGAAGCAACTGGACCAGGCCAGAAATCAATTAGAAAAAGGAAAGACCACCAGCCAGTTGTGTTCTGCGCTGCAGACGGATGCGCTGCGGCTTGAGCCGGTGCTGGAGGCCTTGATGGACATCGACTGGATTGGCCGACTCAACGAAGGTGGGGTTGTGGAAGCCGAGGCGCGCTATGTATTGCTGGTGGACGCTCAGCAAACTACGTTGGCGCCGCTGATCCACCGCCTGCTGCTACCGCACAGCCCGGTAACCGAAAGAATATGGAAAAACGGCTGCTGGCCCACAAGCAGCCTGCATGACGCGCTATAAAATTTATAGCTTTATCTTGCCCGTCCAGATGTCTTTGTACATCATCCAGTCGCCCATGAAACTGTACAGCGGTCGTTTGAAGGAGGCGGGTTTGTTCTTCTCAAAGCCGAAGTGGCCAACCCAGGCGCATCCATAGCCACACAGCAAACCATATAGAAAGTATTGTGGCTTGCCGGTGATGACCAGTATGGTCATACATACCAGGGACAGCGTGGAACCGACAAAATGCAGGCGCCGGCAGATCAGGTTGCAGTGCTCGCTGAGGTAGAAAGGGTAAAACGCATCAAAGGTGCTGAAGCCGCGTGGGTCTATGCCCTGGCCGGTGGTGATGCTGGTATTCATGGTTTGTCTCCTGTTTTTTTGCAGTCTAAGCGATGGGCCAAAAAATTTACCGACGCACTCAGGTTTGTAGAAAATTCCGTATGGCAGACAGCGTTTCTTCTGGCGCCTCGGTCATCTGGTGGTGGCCCACTGCCAGGGTGGTGATCTGCACGGTCTTGCCAGAGGCGCGTGCTTTTGCAATCAGGGTCTGAGCGGCTTTGGGCAGGGTCATCTGGTCTTGCGCGCCCAGCACAAACAGTACGGGGCAGGTGATTTGCGCGATCGCGGCTTCACCGTTTGCGTAGCTGTCGCACGCCTTGAAGCCGCGGTGGAACACGTTGACTTTTGTGTTGCTGGCCAGTACGCGGCGCCCCAGTGCCATTCCCAGGCCATACACCCATGTGCCGGGGCCCAGAGCCGATGGGGGTGCGGCCAGCGTGTTGCGGGAGAACACGTTGATCATGGTCAGGGCTTTTTCGGGCTCGTTCAGTGACGCATCAATCAGCACCGGTGACACTTTCATAGGGAAGGCGGTGCCCACCAGTACCAGATGGGTGATGCGGTCTTTCAGTCGGGACGCGGCTTCCAGTGCGATGAGCGAGCCCCAGCTGTGTCCGACCAGCGCGGCTTTTTGCACGCCAGCGGCATCCAGTAGGGCACCGACGAATGTGGCTGCTTCTTCTACGGTAGAGGGTGCTTCGCCCAAGCTTCGGCAGTGCCCTGGGAGGTCTACTGCCAGGACGTTCCATCCATGGTTGGCCAGGTAGCGGCTTTGCAAAATCCAGACGCTGTGGTCATTGACCACTCCGTGGATGAACACGACGGTGGGCTTGGCCGCATCCAAGGGTTTGCCGCCGGTGTAGCAATAGGTTGTAGCGCCATTGACGGTGAGTTCCATCATGCACCCGCCTTTTCTGCGGCTTTCAATGCGCGCTTCAAGTCGTCAATCAAATCGTCCGGGTCCTCTAGTCCGATGGACAGGCGAATCGTGCCCTGGGTGATGCCTGCACCGGCCAGCGCCTCGTCATTCATGCGGAAATGCGTTGTGCTGGCAGGGTGAATCACCAGACTGCGGCAGTCGCCCACGTTGGCCAGGTGACTGAAAACCTTCAGTGCTTCAACGAATTTCTTGCCCTGCTCGCGAGAGCCTTTGAGGTCAAAACTGAACACGGACCCGGCCCCGCGGGGCAGCAGCTTTTGCGCCAGCGCATGGCTGGGGTGGCTCTCCAGCATGGGGTGGCCGACACGGCTCACAAAAGGTTGGCTGGCCAGAAACTGAACGATCTTCTCCGTATTGCTCATGTGGCGCGTCATGCGCAGCGACAGGGTCTCAATGCCCTGCAAAATCAGCCAGGCAGTGTGCGGGCTCATGCAGGCACCAAAGTCGCGCAGTCCTTCCCGGCGGGCACGCAGCAAGAAGGCTCCGACCGTGCTTTCCTCGCTGAAATTCATGTTGTGAAAGCCATCGTAAGGCGCAGCCAACTCGGAAAATCTGCCGCTCGCCGCATACGCTTTGGCCCAGTCAAAACTGCCACCATCCACCACAATGCCGCCAATCACCGTGCCGTGGCCCGATAAAAACTTGGTGGCCGAGTGGTAAACCAGATCCGCCCCCAGCGCCAGCGGCTTCATGAGCCAGGGCGAGGTGAGGGTGGAGTCCACCAGCAGGGGCAGGCCCGCGTCGTGCGCAATGCCTGAGATGGTGGGAATGTCCAGCACATCCAGCCCGGGGTTGCCCACCGTCTCGCCAAACAGCAGTTTGGTGTTGGGGCGAATGGCCGCGCGCCATGCTTCAATATCGCCCGGCTTCACAAACGTGGTGTCAATGCCAAAGCGGCGCATGGTGTAGTGCAGCAAGTTTTGCGAGCCACCATACAGCGCCGTGCTGGCCACAATGTGCGAGCCAGCGCCCATTAGCGTGGCAATGCTCAAGTGCAACGCGGCTTGCCCGCTGGCGACGGCAATGGCACCAATGCCGCCCTCCAGTGCGGCCACACGTTGTTCCAGCACCGCGTTGGTGGGGTTGCTGATGCGGCTGTAGACGTGGCCCGCACGCTCCAGGTTGAACAGCGACTGCGCATGCTCACTGGACTCGAACACAAACGACGTGGTCAGGTGGATGGGTACGGCGCGCGCGCCGGTGGTCGGGTCGGGCGATGCACCTGCGTGCAGGGCCAGGGTGTCAAAACCGGGGTCGGCGTAGCCGGGCATATAGTGCCTCCTATAGGTTCGCAGAAGTATCGACAGAGTGTCGGTGCCGTGTTACACAGATTGTGGGCTATATTCTCAGTAAGAATCACCACCCCAGCGTGAGAG
>JAYTRR010000112.1:0-1543 GCA_043746005.1 Burkholderiales bacterium | reverse complement strand
GCTTCAAAATGCCAAACTGAATCTCGTGCGGTGCCAGGGCGTGCAGGCGGTCAAAGCCCTGTGCAAAGCTCTCCAGCGTTTCCCCGGGCAGGCCAAAGATCAGATCGGCATGCACATGGGCCTGGCTCTGGGTCACCAGCCAGCGCAGGTTGTCCGCCGTTTTCTGGTTGTCCTGCTTGCGCGAAATACGCTGTTGCACCTCGGGGTTGAAGCTTTGAATGCCCACTTCAAACTGCAGCGAGCCCGCTGGAAACTGCGCGATCAGTTCTTTAAGCCGGTCATGCAGGCTGTCGGGCACCACTTCAAAATGCACAAACAAATCGGGGGCAGGCTGCAAGGTGCCGTCTGGCTGCTTCATGCGTTCCAGAAAGAACAGCAAAATCCGCACCGAAAAATCCACCTTCAAATTGAAAGTGCGGTCTACAAACTTGAAGTTGCGCGCCCCGCGGGCATAGAGCGCATCCATCTCGGCCATGAAGGCGTCCAGATCAAACGTCCAGGCGGTTTTGTCGAGCGAACTCAGACAAAACTCGCACTTGAACGGGCAGCCGCGCGAGGCTTCCACATATAGCAGGCGCTTGGCCAGATCCTGCGCGTTGTACTCGCCATAGGGCATGGTCAATTCGCTGAGCGCGGGCTGCTCACCCACGATCACCTTCATCAGCGGCTGGGGGCCATCGAGCAAGGCGCGGCACAGTTTGGGAAAGCTCACATCGCCCCAGCCGGTGACTACGTGGTCTGCCAGGCGGCAAATTTCCTGCTCGCCGGTCTCGAAACTGACTTCTGGTCCGCCCAGCACCACTTTGATGTCGGGCCGCAGGGTTTTTAGCAGACGCACTACCTGGGTGGTTTCCACCACGTTCCAGATGTAGAGGCCCAGGCCAATGACAACGGGGTTCAGCGCCAGCAAATCTTCAACGATCTGCGTGGGGCGCTGCTGAATCACAAATTCACGCAACGTGGTCTGCGCGCGCAGGCCGGGGCCGCCGTGCCGGTCCATATTGGCCAGCAGGTAGCGCAGGCCCAACGAGGCATGGATGTATTTGGCATTGAGGGTGGCCAGCACGACGCGGTTCATGCCCGTATTATCAAACTCCCATGTCCACAACCGCTTTCAGCTTCCATGCGCCCTAGAAACGCCACCGGCGAATCCTTCTTTGCCTGGGAGGGCGATGTGCTGGTGGTCAACATTCTGGGCAAGCCGTCAGCCAGCAAGGACGCCATTGGCAAACCCAAGGGCACGCAATTGAAGGTTAGCGTCACTGCGGCACCCCGCGGGGGCAAGGCGACGGACCACATGGTGCGGTTTCTGGCGCCGCTGTTCGGCGTGGCCGCTGCGGACATTGAGGTGGTGTTTGGCCAGGAAAACGTCAACAAGCAGCTGCGCATCAAGGCGCCTGCCAAGTTGCCAGACGTATTCACACAGACCCACAGCCCTTGAGATTTATCAACTTGCCAGAATCCTTCTGATGCCTATACTGAAATCGTAAGCGCCACGGTTTTGGTGGATAGCATGGGCGTTCTTGTCCGGCACCGCTGCCTG
>JAYTRR010000111.1:0-5105 GCA_043746005.1 Burkholderiales bacterium | reverse complement strand
CTTCAGGGAAGCTGGCCGCAAACTGGGCCTTGAGCTTGGCATCCATCAACTGGTCCGCACCCTTGGATGCGGTGAAGTTACCGGCAGAGCCGGCCACTTTGGCTGCAATCTCGGGACGCATGTTGAAGTTGATCCAGGCGTAAGCCGCTGCATCGTTCTTGCCTTTGGCAGGAATAGCAAAGGTGTCAATCCAGCCCAGTGCGCCCGACTTGGGGGCGATGAATTGAATCTCGGGCTTTTCGCCGTTGAGCTTCCAGCCGCCCGTGTCCCACATCATGGCGCCGACGATTTCACCCGTGCGCATGCCGTTGAGCAACTGGTCCTTGTTGTCCCAATAGAACTTCACGTTGCCCTTGCAGGCAATCATGGTCTTGCCCACTTCGTCCATCAAGGCGCCATAGGCCTTGGGGTCGTTGTACAGAGCAAACGGGTTCTTGCCGGATGCAAACGCAAAGGCCAGCAGCGTAGGGCGCTTCAGGCGCACGGCCACTTTGCCCTTGACATCGGTGCGGCACAGGTCGGGGTAGTCGGCCATTTGTGTCAGCTTGGTGTTGATCACCAGGCCATCGGTACCCCAGATGTGTGGCAAGCCGTACACCTTGCCAGCCAGCGTGGTGTTGCCCTTGGTGGCTTCCAGCATGGAGGGGATGAACAGCTCGGCTTTGAGTTTGCTCAGGTCCATGGGTTTGTAAATGCCGAACTCGGCCTGCGGTCCGGTGATGCGGTCTTGCGAGGGCTGGGCCAGGTCAAATCCTGCGCCGCCGGTGGCGCGCAGCTTGGAGATCATCTCTTCGTTGTTGGACAGGGTCAGCTCCACCTTGTAGCCGGTCTCCTGTTCAAACTGCGCCACCACTGCTGCGGGTGCGTAGTCGGCCCATGTCAGCAGACGCAGGGTTTTCTCTTGGGCCATCGCTGAGCCGGCCAAGCCGATAGCTGTGACAGCAGCCGCGATAAGTGCACGTTTGAATTTCATAGTGTATCCCTATTCAGGTTGGAGTTGAAGCTGAAAATAGCAACAAATGAAAGCGTAAGACAGCCAGATTACAGTTTTATGTCAAATAGTGCACTATGTGACTGGTGTTTTCCCTAGGCAGAAATATTGACACCGCCGAGTGGACGATGGCCCAATCCTTGCGTGATGATCCGCACGATCCCACAGTCTCGACATGCATTACTCACACACCATTGGTTCACGCCATTACCGGTTCGATGACTTGCGCACCTTGTTGGGCCGCGCAAGCCCTGCCCGCTCCGGGGACCGGCTCGCCGGAGTTGCTGCGGCCGATGCGCAGGAACGCGTTGCCGCACAAATGGCATTGGCGGATCTGCCGCTGGTCACATTCCTGAACGAAGCCGTGGTGCCCTATGAGCGCGATGAAGTCACTCGTCTGATCATCGATACCCATGACGCTGCAGCCTTTGCACCGGTGTCGCATTTCACTGTGGGTGATTTTCGTAACTGGCTTTTAGGTGATGCGGCCAACGAACAGTCGCTGGCTGCACTGGCCCCCGGCTTGACCCCCGAAATGGTGGCGGCGGTGAGCAAACTGTGCCGTGTGCAAGACCTGGTGCTGATCGCCCGCAAGTGCCGTGTGGTCACCCGCTTTCGCGGCACCATCGGGCTGGCCGGGCGTATGGCCACCCGATTGCAGCCCAACCACCCCACTGACGATGCAGCGGGCATTGCGGCCAGTCTGCTCGATGGCTTGCTGCATGGCAGCGGCGACGCTGTGATTGGCATCAACCCCGCCACCGACAATGTGCCGCAGGTGGTTCGGCTGCTGCACATGCTTGATGAGGTGATCTCGGGCTACAACATTCCCACCCAGTCGTGCATCCTCACGCACGTCACCAACACCTTGCAGGCCATGGAGCGCGGTGCGCCGGTGGACCTGGTGTTTCAGTCCATCGGTGGCACCGAAGGCACCAACCGCAGTTTCGGTATTGACCTGGCTTTGCTGGGCGAGGCCCGACAGGCAGCACTGGCATTGCAGCGCGGTGCCCTGTTCAAGGACGGCCTGCGGGGCGAGCATGTGATGTATTTTGAAACCGGGCAGGGCAGTGCGCTGTCCGCTGGTGCCCACCATGGGTGCGACCAGCAAACCATTGAGGCTCGCGCCTACGCGGTAGCGCGGGCTTTCAAGCCGTTGCTGGTCAACACCGTGGTGGGATTCATCGGACCCGAGTATTTGTTTGATGGCAAGCAGATCATCCGGGCCGGCCTGGAGGACCACTTTTGCGGCAAGCTGCTGGGCGTTCCCATGGGCTGCGACGTCTGCTACACCAACCATGCAGAGGCCGACTCCGACGATATGGATGCCCTGCTGACCCTGCTGTGCGCCGCAGGTTGCAACTTCATCATGGGCATTCCCGGTGCGGACGACATCATGCTGAATTACCAGAGCACATCGTTCCACGACGCGCTGGTCATGCGCCAGGTCATGGGGCTGCGCGCATCGCCCGAGTTTGAGGAGTGGCTGCAAACCATGGAAGTGTTCGAGCCGGGCAATGCCTCTCGCCTGGCGGACCGGTTGCCCGCGCCGTTTGCGGCGGCGCTCCAGCGTCTGGAGGCGTCCGCATGACGCACAAACCTCTGGTGACGCTGGCACCCTGGGATTCGCTCAAGCGATTCACCGATGCGCGCATTGCACTGGGGCGCGCCGGGCACAGTCTGCCCACTGCTGCGCACCTGAATTTTCAACTGGCCCATGCGCAGGCCCGCGACGCTGTGCATTTGCCACTGGACGCATTGGGGGTGGCGGATTCGATTGAGTCGGCGGGCTTGCAGACGCTGCAATTGCACAGCGCAGCGGTAGACCGGACCACCTACCTGCAGCGCCCCGACTTGGGCCGGCGTCTGGACGAAGACTCGCGGCAAGCGCTGGCGCAGAGGTCGGCATCCCCTTCGGGTCAGGAACAGTTTGACGTGGCATTTGTGATCGTGGATGGACTCTCTGCTTTGGCCATTCACCAAAACGCTGCGCCCTTGTTGGCTGCGGTGGTGGCGCGGCTGCGCGGTGACGCGGCACAGGCGTGGTCGATTGCTCCGGTCGCGCTGGTCCAGCAGGGACGCGTTGCCATCGGTGACGAAGTGGGGCTGGTGCTGCATGCCAGCGTGGTGGTCGTTTTCATTGGCGAGCGCCCCGGGCTGAGCTCGCCCGATAGTCTGGGCATTTACATCACCTGGGCCCCACGACCTGGAACGACCGATGCACAGCGCAACTGCCTATCCAATGTGCGTCCGGCAGGGTTGTCGGTAGACGCTGCAGCCGCCAAATTGCACCACCTGCTGACGCAGTCGCGCGCGCTGCAATTGACGGGTATTGGCCTTAAGGATGAAACCGACGACTCCGCTAGCCCGGTGCTATTCCATCAACCTGCAGCCGCAACACCCGATCAGCCTTTGCCGTAGCGGCCACCGAGTGGGTCACCAGAACCAGTGACGTGCCGTGCAACCGGGTCTGCGCCACTAGCGCATCCATCACTTTGGCAGCGGTGGTGGGGTCCAAATTGCCCGTGGGCTCGTCGGCCAGCAACAGGGTTGGTTTGTGCACCAGCGCACGGGCAATGGCCACGCGCTGCAGTTGCCCGCCGCTGAGCTGCTGCGGCAGGCGCTTACCCAGCCCGCCCAGACCCACAGCCTCCAGCATGGCCTGTACCCGCGCGTCATCGGGTGTGCCCAGCAGCAGCAAGGGCAGGGCCACGTTTTGCGCTACATCGAGATGCCCAAGCACATGAAAGGCCTGGAACACAAAGCCCACCTTCTGGCGGCGCAGTAGTGCGCGGGCATCGTCGTCCAGCTGGACGATGTCAGTGCCGTCCAGATGCACCGTGCCGCTGTCCCAGTGGTCCAGGCCCGCCATGCAGTTGAGCAGCGTCGATTTGCCCACGCCGGACTCGCCGACGATGGCCACGAACTCGCCGGGCGCCACGTCGAGCGACACGTTGGAAAATACCGCGTTTCCGTCAAAGCACTTGCTGAGTTGGTGGATATTGAGGCTCATGGTTCTCCTTCGAACGATGATATAGGCACAATGCAGAGCACTCCCTCTTAACCCACCAAAACCCCATGCAAACAAAAGCGGCAGTCGCCTGGAAAGCCGGCGCCCCCCTGACCATTGAAACCGTGGACCTGGAAGACCCCCGTTTTGGCGAAGTGCTGATTGAAATCAAGGCCACAGGCATCTGCCACACCGACTACTACACGCTCTCGGGTGCCGACCCCGAAGGCATCTTCCCTGCGATCCTGGGCCACGAAGGCGCAGGCATTGTGGTCGATGTGGGCCCCGGCGTCACCACGCTCAAAAAGGGCGACCACGTTATTCCGCTCTACACGCCTGAATGCCGCCAGTGCAAGTTTTGCCTCTCCCGCAAAACCAACCTGTGCCAGCTGATTCGCGGCACCCAAGGTAAGGGCGTGATGCCCGACGGCACCAGCCGCTTCAGCATCGACGGCCAGCCCATTTTTCACTACATGGGCACCAGCACCTTCAGCAACTACACGGTAGCACCCGAGATTTCTCTGGCCAAGATTCGTGAAGATGCGCCGTTCGACAAGGTTTGCTACATCGGCTGCGGCGTCACCACCGGCATTGGTGCTGTGTTGTTCACCGCCAAGGTCGAAGCGGGCGCCAACGTGGTGGTGTTTGGCCTGGGCGGCATCGGTCTGAACGTGATTCAGGGTGCCAAGATGGTCGGCGCCGACAAAATCATCGGCGTGGACCTGAACCCGGAGCGCGAGGCAATGGCCCGCAAGTTCGGCATGACGCATTTCATCAACCCGAAAACCACCGAGAACGTGGTCGACGCCATCGTGCAACTGACCGATGGCGGTGCCGACTACAGTTTTGAATGCATCGGCAACACCAAAGTCATGCGCCAGGCACTGGAATCCACGCACAAGGGCTGGGGCCGCAGCATCATCATCGGCGTGGCAGAAGCCGGGGCAGAGATCAGCACCCGGCCGTTTCAGCTGGTCACCGGCCGCAAGTGGGAAGGCTCTGCCTTCGGCGGTGCTCGCGGCCGCACCGACGTGCCCAAAATTGTCGACTGGTACATGGAAGGCAAGATCAAGATCGACCCGCTGATCACGCACACGCTGAAGC
>JAYTRR010000110.1:0-5128 GCA_043746005.1 Burkholderiales bacterium | reverse complement strand
TATAAATCAACTACTTACACCACCCTCAACGGATTCAGACCCAGATTTCGAGTCCAATCAGCTCGCTCTCCTCTGAAGAACGTTGGGACACTACTGATTGGTGTTGCAACCACACAACCTGAACATCCGATGACCACTGCGCCTGCTGCACCCGTTAGTTCACTCCCTCAGACGCCCTCCTTGCCAGGTACAGACGCTGACACCGACCCCAATCGGTTGGGGTGGATGCAAGGCTCTCCGCCCCCGGCGGACAAACTCGTTCGCTTTGTCGACGGCAGCCATTTGCGGTTTCCACAGCTGCGCTGGGCGTTCTCACACATGGGCGAGTTGGTGCCGACCAAGATCATTTCACGCGGAGATGCGGCGGTTACTGTGTTGCCGCGCAATGACCGCGCCGAGCTGGATGCTGTGCTTTTCCAACCTATCAGATCGAAGCAGAGCATGCGGTGGGATGAGGCTCTGGCGGCCAACTACACGGATGGCATCGTCGTACTGCACCAGGGAAAAATTGTGTACGAGCGCTACCGCGGTGCACTACAAGCGCAGATGCCGCACATCGCCTTTTCTGTAACCAAGTCATTCATCGGTTTGCTGGCCCAGACACTGATGCATGGGGGCGCACTGGACGAGCATACGCTGGTCGGCCATTACGTCCCCGAACTCAAGACCAGTGCCTTTGGGGATGCGACGGTTCGACAGCTGCTCGACATGCTGACAGGCTTGCAGTACAGCGAAAACTATACCGACCCAAAGGCAGAAATCTGGGACCACTCCCGCGCTGGCGGGTTGCTGCCCAGACCGTTGGACTACACCGGCCCGCAGAGCTTTTACGCCTTCTTGCAAACCGTGCAAAAACTTGGACAACACGGCGAAGGCTTTACCTACAAGACCATCAACACCGACGCGCTGGGCTGGGTGCTGCGCCGGGTTACCGGCCGGTCATTGAGCAACCTATTGTCAGAGCGGCTTTGGCGCCACCTGGGTTGCGAGCAAGATGCCACCATCCTGGTGGATAGCGAGGGAACCGAATTTGCCGGAGGTGGCCTGAATACCTGTCTGCCTGATTTAGCCCGCTTTGGCGAGATGATGCGCAATGGTGGCCGGGCTTGTGGACAGCAAATCGTACCTACCGCTGTGGTGGAGGACATCCAGCGTGGAGCCAACCCCGAGCAATTCAAAATGGGCGGCTATGTCACCTTGCCCGACTGGAGTTACCGCAACATGTGGTGGGTGTCACACAATCCGCATGGCGCCTATATGGCGCGCGGCATCCATGGGCAGGCGCTCTACATTGATCCCAAGGCCGAAATGGTCATCGCGCGCTACGCATCGCATCACATTGCGGGCAACATGGGTATCGATCCGCAATCGCTGCCCGCCTACCATGCGATGGCGCTATTTTTGATGCAGAACTCCTGAGCCCTTTCACCGTGTTCAGTGCGTCTTTACACGGAAGCTTGGTCAGCTCACAATGACCGCTCAGTGTTCAATTCCTGGATACTGAAACCTTCAACAAGGGAGATCCCATGGCACAGACAATGCTTCAGTATGTTTTTACACCAACACCCGGCGCTGATATGCAGGCGCTGATAGGTTTGATTAAAGAGTCCGCAGAGTTATGGACGAAACATGGCGCACAAGTCAGTCTCTGGTCGGTACAAGTCGGTGAAGTTGGGAATATGGTCTTCGCCTGCCGCTTCGATTCTTCTGCCAAGTTGGGCGCAACCTTGGATGCCGTAAATGCTGATCCTGCATTTGCTGCTTGGCGAATGAAGAATATCAAGGCTGGACTTGCCACTTGGGTCAGAAGCAATCAGGCCTACGAAATCACTATCTGAAACCCGCCCATCTGCCGCATCACGGCAGATGGGTCTGCGGGTAGACGCTGAGTCGTCCTCAAACATGCCCGCAGCGAGGGCCACCACGGTGGACTGGTCGAGGACATCCAAGTCCCGATAAACGGATCTCCATTCCATATACTCATGCTTCAGAAGTTATAAGCAGTTTACTTGCGCAAAGTGCTTCAAAATGCGCTCTGCATTGGGGGCGCAATACAGCTATATTGCATAGCAAACTGGGGAAGACCAATGGAAGATCTCATTACAACCCATTCCACATACGATTTCAGCGCGGTGCGCAAGGCGATGAAACGTTACGTCGACCAAGATATCCTGGCTGGCGTTTCATACGCCGTACTCAAGGGACACGACTTGCTGGACGTGCATTGCACGGGCTGGGCCGACAAAGAAGCAGGTGTGCCAATGCGGACAGATCATATTGTTCGCGCCATGTCTAACACCAAGCTAATCACTACCTGCGCCGTGTTGCTACTGTGGGAGGACGGCAAGATTGGACTCGACGACCCGATTGAAAAGTACATCCCCCAACTCGGCAATCGACAGGTGCTCAAAGCGGGCGCGACCCAGCTCGATGACACGGAGCCCGCGCTTTCGTCTATCAGCATCCGGCACTTGTTGACCCACAGCTCCGGGCTGAGCTACGGCCTGCTGGACCCGGGAACCCTGTTGTACAAGGCGTATACCGAACGTAGAGTGCTCAACCACCGTCTGCCGCTGTCCAGCATGATGGACACCCTGGCGGGACTGCCCTTACTGTTTCATCCGGGCACGTCTTGGGAGTATTCAGTGTCCATTGACGTGCTTGGCTATCTGGTGGAAGTGGTATCTGGACAAGGCTTGGATGCATTTTTTCAGTCGCGGATTTTTGACCCGCTTGTCATGGAAGACACCGCATTCACCCTGCCCGCTGAAAAACACGGGCGTATAGCTGCCTGCTACATCGGCTCTGACTTGATGGACCCGATTAAGCCCGGCCTAACTCGAATCGACACGGTGCCATGGCCAGGCGCCTATCTCCAACCTTTTGAATTGCTCATGGGCGGTGGTGGCTTGGCTACCACGCTGCCCGATACGGTGGCATTGATGTGCAGCTTGGTGCCCGGTGGTAAAACCCTGCTTCAACCGCAGACTCTTGCTCTGATGATGAGCAACCAGTTGCCCGAGGGCATGAACATTCAGTTCGCCCAATTCGGTGAAATCAAGGGTAAGGGTCATGGTTTGGGTGGGGCCGTGACGGTGAAGCCATCGTCTCTGGATCCACAAAATTCTGATGGCGAATTTCAATGGGGCGGCCTAGCTGGCACTCATTGGTGGATTTCACCCAAGACCGGATTGGTGGGCGTTCTCATGACACAGCGCTACATGGGATTCTGGAACCCCTATGCGTTCGAGTTCAAGCAACGGGTTTACAAGGCAACGGGGTTTTGATCACAAAATTTGCGCCGCATAGTCCCCAATCGAATTTCGTGCTGCCGTTCGAAACGGTTCATATTTGCGAATGAGTGCATTCGCAGCGTTGGAACTATTGCAGGCTACCGAGGCGAACTCCGCTTTGAATACGTGGGTAGACACTGAGTTTTGCCAGATTTTCTCGTCTGTAATCACAGCCCCTGCGGAATTGCTGAGGCCATCAAAGTCTCGATAAACTGGTCTCTTTCGCAGCTTTTCAGACCATGCTGCATTTGCGCTGAATCTCATGCCCCTTAAAGATCTGCCCCTGGAAGCCCAACCCCGCGAGAAGCTGCTCGCGCGCGGCCCGGGCGCGCTTAGCGACGCCGAACTGCTGGCCATCCTGCTGCGCACAGGCATCGCCGGCAAGGGCGTGCTGCAAATGGCCGATGAGTTGTTGCAACTCAAAAATGATAGCGCCTCGTGGGCGGTTGACGGCCGTTCGGGCGGGTTTGGCGGCATAGCCGGGCTGCTGCACGCCACGGCCGATGACCTCAAGCGTGTCAAAGGACTGGGCCCCGCCAAGCGCGCCGAGATTGTGGCGGTGCTGGAGCTGGCGCGCCGTGCCATGGCCCAGCGCCTGAAGGAGCGCGAGGTGTTTGCCGACCCAAATGCGGTGAAGCATTACGTGCAGTTGCATCTGGCGAACAAAGGGCATGAGGTGTTTGCCGTACTGTTTCTGGACAGCCAGAACAAGCTGCTGGCGATGGAAGAAATGTTCAGGGGGAGTCTCACCCAAACCAGCGTCTACCCCCGCGAAGTGGTGCTGCGCGCCCTGCACCACCAGGCTGCAGCCATGGTGCTGGCCCACAACCATCCCAGCGGCACCGTAGAGCCCTCGCGGGCAGATGAAGCCCTCACGCAAACCCTGAAAGCGGCACTGGCGCTGATTGATGTGCGGGTTCTGGACCACATCATCGTGGGGCCGGGTCAGGCATTGTCCATGGCCGAGAAGGGGTTGCTGTGACCCGCGTCAAATCCATCAAAGTGGATACGCTGGCGGGCCTCAAACGGGTCCGGCAGGAAATTGCGGCACAAGCCGAGCGCGAAGTTCAGGCTGCAGCCCTGCGCGCACTGGAGACCAAACGGCTGGCTGCCTCACGCAACCTGTTTCAAGCCGCCGTGGGGGTGGTCAAACGCCTGCCTGACACCCGCATTGCCGATCTCAAACCCGCTCCGCCGGAACCCACACCCAAACAACATCTGGCGGATGAAGCCGCCGCCCTGCGCGAAGCCCTGAGTGACGAGATGGATGTCAGCAACCTGCTTGAAACCGACGAGCACCTGAGCTTTCGCCGGCCCGGCGTCGGGCCGGATGTCGCCCAGAATCTGCGCCGTGGCAAATGGTCCATCCAGCGACAGATTGACCTGCATGGCCTGCGCAGCGATGAAGCCCGCGAGACCCTGAGCGACTTCATTCGCGATGCCCACAAGCAAGGCATTCGTTGCGTGCGCGTGGTGCACGGCAAGGGCCTTGGCTCGGTGGGGAAAGCCCCGGTGCTCAAGGACAAGGTCCACCGCTGGCTGGTGCAAAAATCGGAAGTAGTGGCGTTTGTGCAAGCCCGCCCCATGCACGGTGGTGCCGGGGCTTTGGTGGTGCTGTTGCAGCCTTTACGGGCTAACTAAGAAGAGAAAAAGCGGGGGAAAGTCACGCAATTCAAATCTTTGTTTTTTATTCAACCCGTCTAGACTGAATTCCTCTATCAATTCGGGAGGTTAGACGTGGACGCTTTAAATAACACAGATCCGACGACCATGGTGTCAGAGAGCCTGCCCTTTCGGGTGGAGATTTCCTCCCGCCAAAATCTGATGGAAGTTGC
>JAYTRR010000109.1:0-1552 GCA_043746005.1 Burkholderiales bacterium | reverse complement strand
TGCACTCCACCGGCGCGTCAGCGTTCTTCGTGGTGGTCTACCTGCACATGTACCGGGGCTTGATCTACGGCAGCTACCGCAAGCCGCGTGAGCTGGTCTGGATCTTCGGCTGCGCCATCTTTTTGTGCCTGATGGCCGAGGCCTTCATGGGCTATTTGCTGCCTTGGGGCCAGATGAGCTACTGGGGCGCTCAGGTGATCGTCAACCTGTTTGCCGCCGTGCCCTTCATTGGCCCCGACTTGGCGCTGCTGATCCGAGGCGACTACGTGGTGGGCGATGCCACCCTGAACCGGTTCTTCAGCTTCCACGTCATTGCCGTGCCGCTGGTGCTGCTGGGCCTGGTGGCGGCGCACATCATTGCCTTGCATGAGGTCGGGTCAAACAATCCTGACGGCGTTGAAATCAAGGGCCCCAATGCGCCCAAAGACGCCAAGGGCCATCCTTTGGACGGCATTCCGTTTCATCCGTATTACACAGTGCATGACATTTTTGCCGTGAGCATGTTCCTGATGGTGTTCACCGCCATCATATTCTTTGCGCCTGAAGCCGGCGGTTATTTCCTGGAGTACAACAATTTCATCCCGGCAGACCCACTCAAGACGCCTGCACACATCGCGCCGGTCTGGTACTTCACGCCTTATTACTCGATGCTGCGGGCCATCACCAGTGAGATGATGTACGTGCTGATCGCGTGCGTGCTGGGCGGCGGCCTGCTGGCAGCGCTCAAGTTCAAAATGCCGACGATCTTCAAGGGCGTGATTCTGGTCGCCGCCGTGGCCGTGGCAGCGATGATGACGTCCATTGACGCGAAGTTCTGGGGCGTGGTGGTGATGGGTGGCGCGGTCATCATCCTGTTTTTCCTGCCATGGCTCGATTACAGTCCGGTCAAGTCAATCCGCTACCGCCCCAGTTGGCACAAGTACCTGTATGGCATTTTCGTCATCAACTTCATCGTATTGGCTTACCTTGGCGTGCAACCACCGTCGGCCATCGGGGAGCGGGTCTCCCAAGTCGGTACGCTGTTTTATTTCGGCTTTTTCATCCTGATGCCGTGGTGGAGCCGCATTGGCGAACCCAAGCCCGTGCCGAGCCGCGTCACTTTCGCAGCGCACTGATCGCGACATTCTAAAAATGAAAATCATGGGTCTCACTAAAAAATTAATTCTCGGGTTGATCTTTGCGGCAGGCATCACAACCAGTGTCCAGGCCAACACCGGAGGCATCGCATGGGACAAGGCACCAGATCACCAAAATGACCTGACCTCGCTTCAAAACGGCGCCAAGCTCTTCGTCAACTACTGTTTGAATTGCCACGCCGCAGCCTATATGCGTTACAACCGGTTGAAAGACATTGGTTTGACGGAGCAGCAGATCAAGGAAAACCTCCTTTTCACCACCGACAAAGTGGGCGAGACGATGAAGGTCGCCATGGATCCGAAGCAGGCCAAAGACTGGTTTGGCGCGAACCCGCCGGACTTGACGGTGATAGCGCGGTCGCGCGCCGCCGCAGGGCAGGGGAGCGGGGCGGACTATCTGTACACCTACTTGCGCA
>JAYTRR010000108.1:0-1580 GCA_043746005.1 Burkholderiales bacterium | reverse complement strand
TGGTGTCACGCCTTGCGGTGGCCGACCGTCTGGATCCAACGGTTTCGGGTGCGGTGGCAATCATCCCCGTACAGGGCTTCCCTCTGCGCCGGCGCTGGTCCGTCGTGTGGCGCCGCGACCAGCCGCTGTCGGCGGCAGCACGCGGTTTCATTGCCTACTTGCAGGGTACACCCGGTCAACCGCCATGAACCCCATCGCACTCCTGACCCAACACGACAAAGCACGGGCCATTGGACCGGCGCTTGAAGGTGCCGGCTTTGCGGTGTTTACGGTGGATGGCTTTGATACCGACACTTTGGGCACCTTCACCGGCGAAGCCGCGCGCCGGGGTAGCCAGCTCGACGCGGCCACGGCCAAGGCTCGCAAAGCCTGCGAGATTACGGGCGAGCGGTTCGGGCTGGGAAGCGAGGGCAGTTTCGGCCCCGACCCCTATGCGGGCATCATGCCCTGGGCCCGCGAGTTGTTGGTTTGGTGGGACGCACAAGAAGGGCGCGCCGTACAGGCGCTGGTTCAGGGTGGCGCAACCAACTATGCCCAATGCACGGTTTCAAATTGGCAGGAGGCCCAGTCGTTCGTCCTGGAGGTGCAGTTTCCTTCTCACGGCATCATCGTCGGCAAGCCCGGCGAGGCCTATTTCTCAAAAGACATTGCCGACCCGCAGGAGCTGCAGGCACGGGTGACCCAGGGCCTGGCGAGCGGCCCGGTGTGGCTGGAAACCGATATGCGGGCGCACCGCAACACCACCCGGATGGCCATGATCGCGTTGTGTGCGCAGCGGCTTTCAGACCTGCTGCGGCGGCCGTGCCCGGGCTGCGCACACCTCGGATTCGGACTGGAGTCACCCGTTGCCGGTGCGCTGTGTTCGCAATGCGGGCTACCCACCCTGGCGATGCGCGCCAAGCGTATCCAGTGTGGGGTTTGCAACTTCTCGTTGGAAGAAGCCGTGAGGGACACGGTTCCGCCGTCCCGCTGCGAGCACTGTAATCCGTAGCGCTGTCACCCGCGCCCGCTACAGTGAGAGAAAAGTTGAGCGCCCAGCGTTTTGATTTACATCTGTGTAAGACCAAGACCGTCTCTGCACGCGTTTTGACTGATGGCATTGAAGTAGAGAAGTGCGAACGTGGAAGCAATGCCAGCGTTGCTGCCACTGCACCGAAGGTGTATGACTTGGTGCTGCAAGACTGGGTCGCGGCTTCATCAACGTCGACATCCAGATGCGCACCAACGTGCCGTACATCTTCGCCATGCTGAAGGATCCCAATGCCATGTTGCTGGTCCAAACGATGATTTCCCAGGCCCATTCGTTCGGTCTGAAGGTGGTTGCCAAAGGTGTGGATGAGGAGGTGAAGTTGACCCCATTTCACGGACACCTTATTGTTCTTACAGAAGGAGTCCGAGATGTCCAAACCAAAACCGGTGTATTCACCGCAATATCGCCAGCAGCTAGTCGAGCTGGTTCTCTCAGGTCGCAGCGCCAACGATGTAGCCAAGGAATTCGGCCTGCACGCCACGACAGTGGCCAAATGGGTACGCCTGGAGCGGATGGGAACACCCAGTTCGGTCCACCAGCCCAGCGCAAA
>JAYTRR010000107.1:0-15450 GCA_043746005.1 Burkholderiales bacterium | reverse complement strand
TCGTGCGCGGTGAAGCCATCAACACCGGGACTACGTATGGCTACGACAGTGTGACGATGATGCAAGAAACCAAGACAACCATCTGTAACGTGGAAAAGGCATAAGACCATGGCACGCATGAAATTTGTTTGTGACGCAGAGCGTTGCATTGAGTGCAACGGCTGCGTCACCGCCTGCAAAAACGAGCACGAGGTGCCGTGGGGCGTCAATCGCCGCCGCGTGGTGACTCTGAATGATGGTGTACCTGGTGAAAAGTCCATTTCGGTGGCCTGCATGCACTGCAGTGACGCGCCCTGCATGGCGGTGTGCCCCGTCAACTGCTTTTATCGCACGGACGAAGGGGTGGTGCTTCACGACAAGGATGTGTGCATCGGCTGCGGCTACTGCTCCTATGCCTGTCCTTTTGGCGCACCCCAGTTTCCGTCTCAAGGAACTTTTGGTGTGCGTGGCAAGATGGATAAATGCACCTTTTGCGCAGGGGGTCCCGAAGCCAACGGCAGCCAGGCCGAGTTTGAAAAATACGGACGCAATCGCCTGGCGGAGGGCAAGCTGCCGGCCTGCGCCGAGATGTGTTCGACCAAGGCCTTGCTGGCTGGCGATGGTGATGTGGTTGCTGATATCTTTCGCACGCGAGTGGTTCAGCGTGGCAAAGGCGCAGAGGTCTGGGGCTGGGGCACTGCTTACGGTTCCAAACAGGCGGGCCAGCCACCCAAAACAGGGACTCCATCATGAAGCATATCGCGCTATTCGCAACACTGGTTGCATGCCTGGCGGCCTGCGGTGAAAAACCGCAAACCATGGCGTTACCCCGGTCGGATGCGCCGTCTTACACCGGCGTCACCACGGGTTCCGCCGGCAGTAGCGCATTCACGGCTCCAGGCTGGAAGCCGGGAGACAAAACGGGCTGGGAGCAGCAGTTGAAGGCCCGTCAGCAGAATAGTCAGAACGACTATTCCAGAATGAATTGACGGGAGGTCCTATGCGGCGGCCACTCTTTGCCCTTTTGCTATTAACGATCGGTGTCCTTAGTCACGCGGCTCCGACCGACTCTGCACCGGCTGCGATTCAAAGCGCCAACATCATGGACGTCAAGCCGGATGCCAGCGCGGATCCCAACTACGCCACGCAGAGCAATGGTGAGCGCGCAAAAGTCCAGCCTGGCAACAATGCGCCGATGTGGCGTCAGGTGGGCTCAGGCGTTACCGGTATCAGTAGCCTTCCCAATAGCGAGGCGCCCGAGGCCGGCAATCTGATTCAACCCACAGTGCAGTACCCTGGCTCGCGCCTGACCAACGCGGGTGAAGCCTGGCGTGAGGTGCGTAACAAATGGATCATTCCGTACGGTGCGGCCCTGATCGCCATTTCTGTTTTGGCACTGGGAATCTTGTACTTTGCCAAGGGTCCGCTCGGAAAAGACCATCCAGACACCGGGCGCCGCATCGAGCGATTCACGCCCCTGGAGCGCGCTGCGCACTGGTCTAATGCCATTGCTTTTGTTGCGCTGGCAGTGTCTGGCATCGTGATGGCGTATGGAAAATTCTTTATTCAACCCGTGATTGGCGCCACCCTTTTCGGCTGGCTCACGTATGCCTTGAAGAATTTGCATAATTTCACAGGTCCGCTGTTCGCCGTGTCGCTGATCACCATCATTGTGATTTTTGTGAAGGACAACATCGCCAACAAGGCCGATTTCCATTGGCTTTCAAAAGCCGGTGGCTTGATGGGTGGCGAGCAGGAGGTGCCCTCGCACCGATTCAACGCCGGTGAGAAGGGCCTGTTCTGGTGGGTCGTGACGATTCCTGGCATTGTGGTGGTGGCTTCTGGTCTGGTACTCGACAAAGTCGTTCCGGGTCTGGACCTTCTGCGCGGCGACATGCAGATTGCCCACATGGTCCATTCGGTTCTGGCTATCTGGATGGTTGCCATGCTCCTGGGACATATCTACATGGGTACGGTGGGTACGCGTGGCGCTTACAAGGCCATGAAGACCGGCTATGTATCAGAAGGCTGGGCCAAAGAACACCACGAGTTGTGGTACGACGATGTCAAGTCCGGCAAGATTTCGGTTCAGCGCAGTGCGCCACCGGCCGCCGGTGGCGAAGGTACCCGTCCCGCCGCGCAGGCTTAACCCCCCTATGAACCAGTCAGCAGAGGTCACCATGAAGCCGCTATTTGTCTTTATTGCCAGTTGTCTATTCACTGTGGCTACTCATGCCAAACTTCCGGCCCTGAGCGATGAAGCCAAAGCCAAGGCAGCAGAAACCGCAGCCAAGACGGCCCATACAGGAAAGATGGATGCCTATTTGCTGTGCAAGTCGCAAGACAAGGTGGCTGCCCGTTATAACAAGGCGTCCAAACCTGTCGCGGCGGGTTGCGCAGATCCTGGCCCCTTTGTGTATACCCCTGCGCCGGTTGCAGCGGCTTCGGCTGCAGCGCCAGTCGCTACCCTTGCCGATACAGCGAAGAAGACGCCCTGACGGCTTCGCGCGGTCTGCCCACGGGCCAGCGCTTTGTGGCCCTGGCTTTTTTTATTGCACTGTTGCCCCATGCTTCCATTTGATTCGCCCTACCTCACTGATGCCCGCGCACCGCTGACACGCGAGGTCACGGCTGTGAACGAGTTTGGTGAAGCAACCCGCACGACCATTCCGTCAGAGCGCGCGTTGACCGTCTATGTGGACAAACGCGAGCTCGTAACCCTGATGACACTGGGCGCCCATCCTGAACTGCTGGTTCTGGGGTTTTTGCGCAACCAACGGCTGGTCCATTCTGCACGGGAGATCGAGTCCATCACGGTGGATTGGGAAGTGGGTGCGGCGGCGGTCAAGACCCGCAAGGGTATTGACCAAATCGAGCAGCGTACAGCCAAGCGGGTGGTGACCACCGGGTGCGGCCAGGGCAGTGTCTTTGGGGGACTGATGGATGATATTGAGAACATCGTGTTGCCTCCGGCGCGCTTGAAGCAATCGCAACTCTACGGCATTGTCAATGCCATCCGATTGCAGGAGAGCACCTACAAGGCCGCAGGTTCAGTGCATGGTTGTGCGCTGTTTCGTGGTGACGAGATGATGGTCTTTGTGGAAGACGTGGGTCGCCACAACGCGATTGACACCATCGCTGGCTGGATGTGGTTGCGGGATGACGGCCCCGCGTCGGGCATGAGCGGGGGTGACAAGGTTTTCTACACCACCGGTCGCCTCACCAGCGAGATGGTGATCAAAGCGGCGCAGATGGGCGTACCCATCGTGGTCTCACGCAGCGGTATTACGCAAATGGGGCTGGAGGTGGCCAAACGCGTAGGCCTGTGCGCCATTGGTCGGGCCACCAACAAACGCTTTCTTTGCTACAGCAGCGCCGAGCGCCTGGAATTGCAGCCCGAACTCGCAGGCCTGCGCCTGACTGCAGCGGTCTGAAACCCCATTCGGGTGGTGTTTCTGGATATGCGCTAAGGTAGCCGCCATGCGTATTACATTTTGGCGTCTGGGATGGCGCACCCTATGGCGTGACCTGCGATCCGGTGACCTGCGTTTGCTGATCGTTGCGGTGACTTTGGCGGTAGCGGCTCTCACGGCGGTCGGGTTCTTTGCAGACCGTCTCAAAGGCGGTCTGCAGCGCGATGCCCGCCAGCTATTGGGCGGTGATGCAGTCGTGTCCAGTGACAACCCCACCCCTGCAGCCTTTGTGGAAAAGGCCCGTGCGCTGGGCTTGTCCGTAGTGGGCACCGTAGGTTTTCCCACTATGGCGCGCGCCAGCGACGATCAGGGTGGTGGCGCCAAACTCGTCGCCCTGAAAGTGGTGGAGCCCGGCTATCCCCTGCGAGGTTCGTTGCGGGTGACCAACAGCCTGGAGGCGCCTGACACCGTCACCCGGGACATCCCGGCGGCAGGCCAGGCCTGGGTCGACGCACCGTTGCTGGAGGCGCTGGGTCTAAAAGTGGGCGACCCCTTGCTGCTGGGTGACGCCCGCCTGACCGTGAGCGCCGTCATTGTCATTGAGCCTGACCGGGGCGCGGGCTTCATGAATTTCGCACCGCGCGTGATGATCAACTCCACGGACATTGCTGCCACCAAATTGATTCAGCCCGCCAGCCGCCTGACCTACCGTATGGCCGTGGCGGGAGAAGATCCACCGGTGCAAGCGTTTGTGAAATGGGCTGATGCCCAGGTCAAGCCCGGTGCTGCAAACCCGATGCGTGGCGTGCGAGTGGAGTCTCTGCAAAGTGGCCGTCCTGAGATGAACCAGACCCTGGACCGGGCTGACAAGTTCTTGAGTCTGGTGGCCTTGCTGGCCGCCCTGCTGAGCGCGGTGGCAGTGGCGCTGGCTGCGCGGGCCTTTGCGGCCAGTCATCTGGACGACTGCGCCATGTTGCGGGTACTGGGTTTGAGCCAGCGCACCATTGCATCCAGCTATGCGTTTGAATTCGCGCTGGTGGGCCTGTTCGCCAGCGGATTGGGTGTTTTACTGGGTTACGGGGTGCACTATCTTTTTGTTATTTTGCTGGCGGGTTTGGTGGATGCGGCGCTTCCGGCTGCCACAATCTGGCCAGTGATGCTGGGCATGGGTATGGGGCTTACCTTGCTGTTTGCGTTTGGCCTGCCGCCGGTTTTGCAGCTGGCGCAAGTGCCGCCCCTGCGCGTGATACGCCGTGATGTCGGCAACCTGCGGCCGGCCTCGCTGGGTGTTCTGGCGGTGGGCGTGGCTGGTTTTGCGACCTTGCTGCTGGTTGCCAGCAGCGACTTGAAGCTGGGCTTGATTGCCGTGGGCGGGTTTGCCGGCGCGGTGATCATCTTTGCCGTGCTGAGCTGGGTTGCCGTGAAGCTGCTACGTAAAAGTGTGAATGAAAGCACCGCACCGCGCTGGCTGGTACTGGCTACGCGCCAAATGTCCGCCAGGCCGGCCTATACCGTGGTGCAGGTCAGCGCGCTTGCCGTGGGTTTGCTGGCCCTGGTGTTGCTGGTATTGCTGCGCACCGATTTGATTGGCAGCTGGCGCAAGGCAAGCCCACCGGACGCACCCAACCGGTTTGTTATCAACGTCATGCCCGAGCAGTCCGGCGTCTTCCAGCTGGCCCTCAAGACCGCGGGTGTCAACAAATTCGACTGGTACCCGATGATTCGCGGCCGACTGGTGGCGGTGAATGGGCGAGCCATCTCTCCCGACAACTTCGAGGAGGAGCGGGCCAAGCGGCTGGTGGACCGCGAATTCAACGTGTCTTTCAGCGCAAAAATACCGCAAAAAAATGACATCGTCGCGGGCCGCTGGGTGGACGAGGAGCAGGGCGCGGTGAGCGTGGAGGAGGGCATTGCCAAAACGCTCAATCTTCAGTTGGGCGATACCTTGCGCTTTGAGGTCGGTGGCACGCAGACCGAGTCCCGGGTGACTTCTTTGCGCAAGGTGGATTGGGGCTCCATGCGCGCCAATTTCTTTGTGATCTACCCGGTCAGTGTGCTCGACAACGTACCTGCCACCTACATGAGCGCTTTCAGAGCGCCTGCCACGCGGGGCTTCGACAACGCATTGGTGCGCCAATTCCCCAATGTGACCAATGTGGACATGACTACCACCATTGGCCAGGTCCAGCGGGTTCTGGACCAGGTGATTCGGGCCGTGGAGTTCCTGTTTGGTTTTACGCTGGCGGCCGGTCTGGTGGTGTTGTTTGCTGCCGTAACGGCCACGCGCGAAGAGCGCGCCCGCGAGTTCGCCATCATGCGGGCGGTGGGTGCCCGCAGCAGCCTGTTACGCCAGGTGCAGCGCGCCGAATTGGCGGGTGTGGGGCTGTTGGCGGGCTTTCTGGCATCCATCGTCGCCTCTGCCGTGGGCTGGGCGCTGGCGCACTATGTGTTCGAGTTTGAGTGGTCCATGTCCCTGTGGGTGCCCCTGCTGGGTGCATTGGCTGGCGCCGTGCTGGCGCTGGCAGCGGGCTGGTGGGGTCTGCGTGATGTACTGCGCCGCCCGGTGGTGGAGACGCTTCGACGGGCACCCTCCTGATGGAGGGTAAATTTGCTATTTTTTTGATAGCTGCTTGCGCATATTCCATGGGGGTTACGGACTTATTTTGCTTCCCATCAAAGCGCCCTGGTAGCCGCCCCCTGCAACAGGGGCATCACCAGTGAAGGGGATGCCACCGTGGCATCAAACGGATGCATGCGCTGCCCTCCGATGGATTCGATGATCTTGCGCACATACATCCGGGTTTCGGCATACGGCGGCACCCCACGGTAGCGCTCCACAGTGCGCTCGCCCGAGTTATACGCAGCCAGCACCAGCGACAAGTCGCCCTCAAAATACGCCAGCAGCCAGCGCAAATAGGCCATGCCGCCCCGTATGTTCTGGGTTGGATCGGTGAGGCGACGGATGTTGAACCGGGCCGCTGTGTCCGGGATCAACTGCATCAAACCCTGGGCATTCTTCGGTGATACCGCAATCGGGTTGAAGTTGGATTCTGCCGCCATCACCGCCAGTACCAGGTGCGGAGCCAGCTTGTATTCCGATGCCACCAGGTTCACAAACCGAACAATGGGTTCCGGTGCGTTGGCTGGAGGGGGTGGCGGTGGCAATGCCGCAGCTTGGCGGAGGTTTCTGGTCTGGACCGGTGGCAGCGGTTCAAAATCCAGCGGACGCAGGCAGGGCGGCGGTTCACCCAGTGGGGTGCCCATCGCCTTGATCATGTTGATGGCCTGCTCCATGCCCTGCTCTGCCGCTGCGGCAAACATATGCGCGGCCTGCGCATCATCTCGCTCGATGCCACGGGAATTGGTCAGCATCCAGCCCAGGCTGTATTGTGATTCGGCGTCGCCAAAGCGTGAGGCGCGGCAGTACAACTGTGCCGCCCGCACCGGGTCACGTGGCACACCGTCGCCGTGCTCGTAGGTCTGTGCCTCCTGGCGCCAGCGCAATACCTGAATGGGCAGCACCGGTCCGGCCTCGCCAGGTGGCATGGAAGGCCGCGGCAAGGACTCCAGGGTTAGCACTGGCACTTGGGCCATTGCCTGCGCATGCACGAGCGCCCATCCCAGTAACAAAAAATTGAACCGCATTTGCTAAGTATCCCACTGGAGCCCGCTCACCTGCAAGTGCGTCAGTTTCTCCAAGCGTCAGGCCCCCATCGTCGCCGCTGCCGCGGATACACTGCGCCGCGCGCCGCGCCTGATAAATGGAGTTTGCTGCAATTTTAGTAGCAGCTTGTACATATTGCACGCGGGCTGACGGCCTTTTTTGTTCTGGATCGTAGCCTGCATACGCCTGCAACGCATCCGGTGAGTGGATGGTGATATCGCGGTTGACGACCCCCACACTGCCCAGCTTGTCCAGCGTCATCAAAGCCCGACTGACCGTTTCCAGCGTGATGCCCAGGTAGTTTCCGATGTCACGCCGCGTCATGGGCAAGGTGAATCGTCGCGCTGAATAGCCGATGGCAGAAAAACACGTCGACTGCAGCAAAAGAAAGCGGGCCACGCGCATTTCTGAGGTGGCCGCATGGGAAAGGGTGTGCGCGCGGTGGTCTTTTACGATGTCGCGGCTGATGGCCCAATAGGCCATGCGCTCCAGTTCGTTGCTGCAATGCCCGGGAGAAAACAGCTCGGCAGCGGGCAGGCGTATCACTTCGCAATCGGTTAGCGCCACGGCCTCGGTGCAATAGCGATTTTCGCAGACACCATCGCTTCCCAGTAGATCCCCCGCATGGAAAACGAAAGCACCAGTTCGCTTCCTGCGGGATGGGTGATGACCGTTTTCAAGGCGCCGAGTTGAACCACATACAGTCCGTCAAATGCCTGTCCCATTCCAAACACGGACTTCCCGGCTTTGACACGACGGCGCTGAAACAGTTGGCGTTGATCCAGTACGCTGCCCTGGCCTGGCCTTTGAACAGCAAGAGGTCCATGACCTCTTGCAGGCCGGACCAACTGGGCTCGTTGTTTGCCTGACGCACGGATGGCCGAGTGGATGACCGCACAGAGAAGTCGTTGTGGTCTACGGTACGTACTTTCATCTTGGTGCCTGCCCGTTTGCCAGATCCGACGCCCGGTGGGCGCAACGATTGATCCTGCCACCGGACTGTAGAAAGTACCCCGAATCCCGTCTGTTCGTCAGCACACCTTGCGCAGACGGGCGGCCTTATTTGGCCTGCGGCGGCCGCCCGAGCTTGCGGTACACCGTGGCGCGACTGATACCCAGGGCCAGTGCGGCTTGTGCCACATTGCCGCGCGCCTCGTCCACAGCCTTGTGAATCAGTGCGGTTTCGATGTCTTTGAGCGGACGGTTGTCGGTGCTGAGTGCGCGGTGGTCCGTGTATTGAGGCCGGGCTTCCTGCGTGCGCGCGACCGGCAAGGCTTGCAGCCGCAAACCTGTCCACAGCGGGATTTCCAGAACCGGATCGATGCGGTGAGCCGCATCGAACAACAGTTCAAAAGCAATTCCGAATACCTCGCTGACATGCACTGGCGACTGTCCTGAAGTCGCCAGATTGGGGACCATCTGCCGTGCAATCGGGTTGGCCGCGGTAATCCAGCCATCGGCATCCAGGCAAATAATGCCGTCGGCTTCGCTGCCCAGCGTGTTGCCGGGCCAATTCAGACGAACCATCAGGCTATGGGCCTGCGCCAGCACCAGGGCGTTTTCAATTTTGCTGGCGGTCTGGGCTACGAGGTGCTTGAGTTCGGGCCTCTCGACCGCCTCAATGCCCGTCAGGTCGAGCATGCCCACACAGGCGCCATTCGGGCCAAACAGAGGCGCTCCCGCACAGCTGTAGACAGCTGTATTGGAGAAAAAATGTTCCCCGCGGTGCAGCCAGACCGGCTGCAGTTCGCTGAGCGCCGTGCCGATGGCAGTGGTGCCCACGCTGCGCTCGGACAGGTCGGTTCCGATGCGCGTTATCAGGTGGGCGCGCGGGTCCGAGTGGTCAATGGGGCCGCTGGTGTCCACCACGACTCCGTCGCGGTTGGTCAGGATGGCAAAGTAACGGGTGTTCACAATCGCGCGCCCCAACTTTTCCAGAATGGGGCGTGCGGTTTGTACCAGGCGCTGGTTGGCCTCGAGAGTGCGGGACGCTTGCTGGTGCGTGACGGTGTCAAAACTTGCGGGATGATGTGGCTGCAACCCGTATTGCAGACAACGCTGCCAGGATCGCTCGACCCAGGGGGCAAGCCACCCCGCAGGGAGCGCCTCTCGGTCCACCATCACGGCGCGGCGCGCACGTTCAATGCCTTCGAGTCGCAAGGAGTTGCCGGAGTCGGCAGGAATCGAAGGATTGGAAATCATGGTGTGTAGGTTGCCGTTTTCACTGTCTGGCGATTCTCGTACACACCAGTCATTTGTGCTTTGTTTCAAATTGAGAATTTCGTATAAATATCCTATTCAGATTAGGGTTATCCCTAGGGCGTAAGTAGTGCTTCGGTCAAACAATTGCTAGGTATTTCATTTCATAGGCAAGGCATTTCATAAGTGCCACTACCCCAGGAGACACACATGCAAAAGGTGTTGCACATCAACGCAGACAAGTGCACAGGATGTTTGCAGTGCGAAATGGCCTGTTCTTTTGAGAACTACGGCACATTCGCGACGGCCAAGTCCCGTATCAAGGTGTTTGATTTCCATCAGACCGGCAAAAAAGTGCCCTACACCTGTACCCAGTGTGACGAAGCCTGGTGCCTGCATGCGTGCCCGGTAGAGGCCATCACGGTAGACAAACTCACTGGCGCCAAGGTGGTTAACGAATCCACCTGTGTGGGCTGCAAGGTTTGCACCATTGCGTGCCCCTTTGGCACCATCAATTACGTGCAGGAGACCGGCAAGGTGCAGAAATGCGACCTTTGCGGTGGCGACCCGGCGTGCGCAACCGCCTGCCCCACGGGCGCCATCACATTCATTGACGCCAACTGGACCGGCCTGGGCAAGATGGAAGCGTGGGCAGACAAGTTGGGCAATCAGCCTTCAGCTAATTAAGGAGCATCACCATGTCATGGGCAGGAAAAATTCTTCGCGTTGATTTGACCGCGGGCACCGTCAAGTCCGAGCCGCTCAATATGGAGTGGGCGCGCAACTACCTGGGCTCGCGCGGCCTGGGGTCCAAATACTTGGTCGAAGAGGTGGACGCCACCGTTGACCCGCTTTCGCCTGGCAACAAAATCATTTGGGCTACCGGCCCACTCACCGGCACCATGGCGTCCACTGGCGGCCGCTATACAGTCATCACCAAGAGCCCGCTGACCGGCACCATTGCCTGCTCCAATTCGGGCGGTTACTGGGGTGCCGAGTTCAAGATGGCCGGCTGGGATATGGTGATATTCGAAGGCAAGAGCGCCAAGCCGGTGTATCTCTATGTCAATGATGGTGTAGCCGAGTTGCGTGATGCAGCCCATTTGTGGGGCAAGAGCGTCTGGGAAACTGAAGCGATGCTCAAATCCAGCCTGCAAGACCCGCTGACCCGCGTGTCCAGCATTGGCAAGGCCGGTGAAAACGGCGTGCTGTATGCGGCGGTGGTCAACGATCTGCACCGCGCAGCCGGCCGCTCGGGTGTGGGTACCGTCATGGGCAGCAAGAACCTCAAGGCCATTGCGGTACGCGGCACTATCGGCGTAGGCAACATCCACAACCCCAAAGCCTTCATGAAGGCGATTGCCGAGAAGAAGAAAATTCTGGCCGACAACGCGGTCACGGGCCAGGGCTTGCCAGCCTATGGCACCCAGGTGCTGATGAACGTCATCAACGAGATGGGCGCGCTGCCCACCCGCAATCACCGCGACAACGCGTTCGAAAGCGCAAAAGACATCTCGGCCGAAGCCATGGCAACGCCGCGCGCAACCGATGGCAAGAAGCAATTGGTGACCAACCAGGCCTGCTTTGGTTGCACCATTGCCTGCGGACGCATCAGCAAGATGGACAAGGGCCACTTCACCGTTTCCAACAAGCCGCAGTACTGGGGTGCATCGGGCGGTCTGGAGTACGAAGCGGCTTGGGCCTTGGGCGCAGCCAATGGCGTGAAGGACCTGGAGGCCTTGCAATACGTCACCATGCTGTGTAACGAAGAGGGTATTGACCCCATCAGCTTTGGCGCCACCGTGGGCGCGGTGATGGAGTTGTACGACATGGGTGTGCTGAACAAGGAGCAACTGGGCATTGACGCCAAATTTGGTTCGGCAGAGGCCTTGGCTTTCTTGGCGGAAGAAACCATCTACAGCCGCGGCTTTGGCAAGGAAATCGGTCAGGGCTCCAAGCGCCTGACCGCCAAGTACGGCCACCCCGACCTGAGCATGACCAGCAAGGGCCAGGAATTCCCGGCTTACGACGGTCGCGCCATTCAGGGCATCGGCCTGGCATATGCCACCTCCAATCGCGGCGGCTGCCATCTGCGCGGCTACACGATTGCATCCGAAGTGCTGGGCATTCCGGTCAAGACCGATCCGCTGGAGCATGAAGGCAAGCCCGAACTGGTGAAGGCTTTTCAGGATGCCACCGCTGCATTTGACTCGTCGGGCCTGTGTATCTTCACCACCTTCGCCTGGGGCCTGGCTGATCTGGCACCGCAAATGTCGGCCGCCTGTGGCGACCAGTACACCACCGAAGAGCTGGAAAAAATTGGCGAACGCATCTGGAACATGGAGCGCGAATTCAACAACCGCGCCGGCTTCACGGCCAAGGACGACAGCCTGCCCAAGCGCCTGCTCACCGAGGCCTGCAAGACCGGCCCTGCAACCGGCAAGGTCAACGAGCTGGCCAAGATGATGCCCAAGTACTACGCGGTGCGCGGCTGGGACACCGAGGGGCGCCCCACCGCGGCGACCAAGGAACGTTTGAGCCTCTAGTCCACCATGACCCATCACGTCATTCTGGGTGCCGGCCCGGCCGGTGTCATTGCGGCAGAGACTATCCGCAAGCACGCGCCCACGGGCGACACCATCACCATCGTGGGCGACGAGCGCGAGCCACCGTACTCACGCATGGCCATTCCCTACCTGCTCATGGGGAACGTGGACGAGAGTGGAACCTATCTGCGCAAGAGCCCGTCGCACTTCATCGATTTGCGGGTGGATATAGTGCAAGCCCGCGTACAGTCTGTTCTGGCTGCTACCAAGAAAATAGCGATCGACAACGGCCAGACCCTCAGCTTCGACACCCTGCTGATCGCTACCGGCTCCCACCCGGTGCGCCCGCCGATTCCTGGCATTGACGCCGTCGGCGTGCACCCCTGCTGGACGCTGGACGACGCCAGAGCCATCATGGCCCTGGCCACCAAGGGCGCGCGCGTGCTGCAACTGGGTGCCGGTTTCATTGGCTGCATCATCATGGAAGCGCTGGCTGCGCGGGGTGTGCAGTTAAGCGTCGTGGAAATGGGCGACCGCATGGTGCCGCGCATGATGGGTCCCACTGCGGGCGGCATGATCCGCGATTGGTGTGAGGCCAAAGGCGTGCAGGTGTTCACCGGTACCAAGGTGGAATCCATCACCCCGGGTACACCGTTGAGCGTGTGCCTGTCCAACGGCAAGACGGTCGAAGCGGATCTGGTCATCAGCGCAGCGGGTGTTCGTCCGGCCATTGGGTTCCTTAAGGACTCCGGCATCATCTGCCTGCTGGGCGTATTGACCGACGAGCATCTGCAAACCAATGTGCCGGGTATTTACGCCGCCGGCGATTGTGCGGAAGCGTTTGACAAAGTATCCGGTAAAACCATCGTCAGTGCCATTCAGCCTAACGCAGCCGAGCAGGCCCGCGTGGCAGCCATGAACATGGTCGCCTTTGGCCATGGCGTTGCGCCCACATCGAACCTCAAAGGCGTCACGCAAATCAACGTACTGGACACACTGGGAATGATCTCCACTAGTTTTGGTGACTGGCAAGGCCGCCCCGGTGGCGAGCATGTGGAGCTGACCGATGTCAAAGCCGGGCGCCATCTGAGTCTGCAGTTTCAAGGCGACGTGCTTGTGGGCTGCAACAGCGTGGGCTGGACTGAGCATGTGGGAGTGATGCGCGGGCTGGTGGAAGGTCAGATCAAGCTGGGAGCCTGGAAAGAAACCCTGCAAAAAGACCCGACCAAACTGATGGAGGCCTACCTGGCTTGCGCGCAGGCGCAGGAGGGCTGGTCCGGGGCGCAGGATGCGCGACGCAGATAAATGAAAATTACTTTCAAGCTCTTTGCCACGTTGACCGATTACCTGCCGGTGCAATCCCGCTACTCCAACGTGGTGGAGCTGGATGTGGAGCCACAAGCCACCATCAGCCAGATCATCGAGCCCTTCGGCATGCCCCCGAACCTGGTGCACCTAGTGCTGGTTAACGGAAAATACATAGCGCCCGTTCTGCGCCCGAGCCAGACACTGATGGAAGGAGATGTGCTCGCCATCTGGCCGCCCATTGCGGGGGGCTGATGCAATCGTTTTACGAAGAGCGCTTTGAGCGCGAGATGGGCTGCACCGAGGTGGAGTGGTTGCGCTGGCTACCGGACGCAATTGGTGACCACCACTGGAAATTGCAGGCGCAGTCCGCCGGGGTGCGGATTGGCGATGGTGCCTTGGGCCTGAAATGGCAGGTGGGGGCGCTTCGCGTCATTGCCCTCATGCGCCTGCCACGCCTGCTGGTGAGTTTTCGCTTTGCCGGGCTGGATGATGCGCAGCGTTACACCTTCATGAAGCGGTTTGATTTGTACATGCAGCGGGGTGGTGGCTGAGCCTGTATTTGCCGCGCATTGCGGCAGCAGACTCCGCTGCACCGGCGACAAGGAGAGAGATGATGATTGCATTTGTGCGGGTAGCCAGTGTCAAGCCGGGCAAGACAGCTGCGGCGATAGACTTTGCGAAGGACATCGCGGCCTACATCAAGGCCGGGTACGGGGTCGATCTGGAGGTGCTGCACCCCATTGTGGGTAAGCCGTGTGACCGGCGGATTGGCTAGTCTTTGCGCATCTTGCGCTTCGAAAAATTCCACCAAGGCAGAAGCTCGTTGAGCGGCAGCACTTGCCCTGAGTGCGAGGGCCGGTACCCCGCAATGTCGGCAAGCGCCTGTTGCCAGCGCGCACTCTGAAGCACCTCGCGCAGGGCTGCAATCGCGGGTTCGTCCAACGCAGACTTCAAACACACCAGGTGGTAGTTTTCCTGTACCAGCGGCACAAAGTCCAGGCCCTGTGCCTTTGCTGCAATGGCAATGCCAAGCGCTGCGTCGGCAGAGTTGGAGGCCACGGCATGCGCGGCGGCGGTGTGCGATGGCTCGCTGCGTTCGTAGCCTTGAAGCGTGTTGGCGGCAATACCGGCATGCGCCAGTAATTCGTCCAGCACCACGCGGGTACCGGTGCCCCGTGCGCGGTTCACAAAGCGTGCCTGGGTGCGCTGCACATCCGCCAATGTGTGCAGTCCCAACGGGTTACCGGCTGCCACCATCAGCCCCTGCGTGCGCTCGGCAAATCCGATGATTTTGTGCAGGCCTGGCTGCAGCAGTGGCTTGTAGATTTTTTCCGCCAGCGAGCCGGGTGCCGGGTGCTGCAGGGTATGAAAGCCGGCCATCACGCAACGCCCTTCATTGAGCGCACGGATAGCGTCCACACTGCCACAAAAGCGGACGTCCAGATGCAGCTGTGTTCCGCTAGCGGACGCCGCGTCGGGGTGCAAGGCGTGTTCGCGCAATGCAGTCAGCGCATCGTCATGGCTCGCGTACAACGTCACCACATGGGCGTGCGGGTCAAACGCCACGGCAAAGGCTCGCTCCAGGTCGCTACGCAAGGCTTCAATTTGCGGAGCGAGGCGGGCCTGGGCCTGGCGCTCGGCCCACATCAGCTTGGCGCCAAATTCGGTCAGGCGGGCCGACTGGCCCTTCTCCCACACCACCAGCTCATTGCCTAGTTCGTTTTCCCAGCGCTTGAGTTCGCCCCACACATGGCGATACGACAGGCCCAGTGCCCGTGCGCCAGCCGAAATGGAGCCCTGCGTGGACACCGCTTGCAGCAAATCCATCAAGGGGTTGCGCACCAGTGCCGGGCTGGCGTCGCGGGAGAGGGTGTAGTGGAATTGGAGCCTATGCACGGCAGTTCATATCGCTGGAGATTGTGTCGGTGGCTACGATACCGCATCCATGACCACTCTCACCGAAAGCGCGGCCACAGCGTTGCAACTCATCGTCTCCCTGGATCCCGGCCTGCTGGCCATTGTGGGCCGATCCCTCTCCGTCAGTGCCACCGCTTGCGCCATCGCTTGTGGCATGGGCTTGTTGATGGGCGCGTGGCTGGGCGTGGCCCGTTTTGCCGGCCGTGGCGCGGTGCTGACGTTGCTCAACACCTTTTTGGCGGTGCCCTCGGTCGTGGTGGGGTTGGTGGTGTATCTGCTGCTCTCGCGCTCGGGGCCGCTGGGGTTTCTGGGCTGGCTGTTTTCGTTCAAGGCCATGGTGCTGGCGCAAGCCGTGCTGGTGTTGCCAGTGGTGATGGCGCTGGTGCGGCAGACCATTGAAGACGCTGATAGAAGCCATGGCGAG
>JAYTRR010000106.1:0-5229 GCA_043746005.1 Burkholderiales bacterium | reverse complement strand
ATCGAGGATGGCCTGGCGCGCGATGGCCATTGGCGTTGACGGCGCGTGTGGCGGAGGGAACGGCATGGATGCTGGCATGGATGTTGGCAACGTACTGTTGAATCAAGTGGCCAGCATGCGTTGCTCAAATTCAGCCAGTGGCATCGGCCGACCCAACAGGTAGCCCTGGTAGGCATCACACCCTTGCTGGGCCAGGAAATTTTTCTGATCTTCCGTCTCAACGCCCTCGGCAATGACCGACAGCCCCAGGCTGTGGCCCAAGGCGATCACCGTACGGGCAATGGACGCGTCGTTGGTGTCCGTCATGAGATCGCGCACAAAGGACTGGTCAATTTTCAACTGGTCCAGCGGCAAGCGCTTGAGGTAGGAAAGCGAAGAGTACCCGGTGCCGAAGTCATCCAGCGAGAAGCCTACGCCACGGTTCTTGAGCGTGGTCATCTTCTCAATGGTGTCTTCGATATCGTTGACCAGCAGGCTTTCGGTGAGCTCCAGCTTGAGTCGGTGAGGATTGGCACCGGTGTAATCCAGTAAATCCAGCACATAGAACACAAAGTCCGGCTGGCGGAACTGGCGGGCGCTCACATTCACCGACAGCGCAAGGTTCGTCATGCGTGCGTCACTTGCCCAGCGCACCAACTGGGAACAGGCTGTTTCCAGTACCCAATTGCCCAGTGGAATGATCAGCCCGGTGTCTTCTGCCAGGGGAATGAATTCCCCTGGGGACACCATGCCGCGCTGGGGATGCGGCCAGCGCAGCAAAACCTCCGCGCCGAGAGTGTTGCCATCGCGATCAATCTGGGGCTGGTAGTGGAGCAGAAACTGGGCTTTATGAATGCCCTGGCGAATGTCGGCTTCCAGCGAAGCACGCGCTGTGACAATTGCCTGCATGGTGGGGTCAAAGAAGCGCAGCGTGTTGCGGCCCGCCGCCTTGGACTGGTACATGGCCAGATCGGCCTGTTTGAGCAGCTCGTCGGTGGACTCGTGGTGGTCGTTGTACAGCGTGATACCAATGCTCGGAGTGATGTGGTACTCCAGCCCCGCGAGCCGATATGGCTGGTTGATGGCTGCCAGCGTCTTCTCTCCCACGGCCTTGGCCATGGCTGCCGCTTCTTCCGGGTTCTTGCTCAGTTCCTCCAGCAGCACCACAAACTCGTCGCCACCCAGGCGCGCCACCGTGTCGCCCTGGCGCATGCACTGGGTCAGCCGGCGGGCCACTTGCTGCAACAGTCGGTCACCCATGTCATGGCCCAGGGTGTCGTTAAGCGTCTTGAAGTTGTCCAGGTCGATGAATTGCAGCGCCCCGGTGCGGCCGCTGCGGGCGCTCAGGGACAGGGCCTGGCGCAGCCGGTCCAGCAAGAGACGACGGTTAGGCAATGCCGTCAGCGGGTCGTAAAAAGCCAGTTTATTGATCTCTTCTTCGGTGGCCTTGCGCTGGGTAATGTCCGTGAGGCTATTGACGTAATGGGTAATGGTGCCGTCGTCACCCTTGACTGCTGTCACGGCGCAATAGCTCGGGAAAATATCGCCGTTCTTGCGTTGATTCCAGATTTCGCCACGCCATGCGCCGGATTGCTGAACGCTGGCCCACAACGATTCGTAAAAAATTGCAGCATGCTTGCCCGAGTTGAGGAAATCGAGCTTTTTGCCAATGGCTTCGTCCGCGCTGTAGCCGGTAATTTCCGTGAACGCCGGATTGATGCGCAGAACCCGCTCGTCGGCCCCGGTGATTGCCACGCCTTCTTGCGAGTTGAACGCGGTGGCCGCGATGCGCAGGTCGGATTCGGCTTGCTTGCGCTGGGTGACGTCCCGTGACAATACGATGAAACGCGGTTCGTCTTCTGTTCCACCGGATTTGAGTGTCACTGAAATTTCGTACCACCGGCGGCTTCGCGGCGTCTCCACCTTGAACTCACCGCCTTGCGAATGACCGAGTTGCAGGGCCTCCTGCACGGATGCCATTACCGTGCGGGCTGCATCCGGAGGCAGGACGTCGGCGACCTTTTTCCCCAAAAAATGCTCTGCAGGAGGAGAGGTTGTATCAGACCGCGACGCGTGGTACTCATAGTAGGTTCCATCGAGCCCAATTTCCAGAATCAGGTCGGGAATGGCGTCCAGGGTAGCCTGCAACCGGCGTTGTGAAGCGGCTATTTCACGCGTGCGCCGGGTAATCAGAATCTCCTGGAGCGCGCCCCGGTTTCTCAGCCGCACGAGCAAATGGGCGGTGTACGCCAGTGTCAGGCTAAACGCCAGGCCAACCGCTATCTGAAGCAACAAACCCGATGAGCTCCCCCAGCCGTTGACCGGGGCGACGCTGAGCGTCCACTGCCCGTTGGGCAAGCTCACCTTCTGCTCTACGGGGCTGCGGAGTTCAGATGCTGACGAAGCTGCAATGATCTGCCGGTTACCCGTGGCAGGGTCGGGACGCCACAAGGTGTAACCCAGCCCCAAGTCCGCCAATTGGGCGAGGCGGCTGTTTGCCAACGCCTGTGGAAACCGGATGGTCACCGAGGCCAAGCCCCAAAATGCTGGTTTTCCTTGCTTATCGTCCAGAAAAATCGGCAGCCGGCCCACCGCTCCGAGACCGCCCTGAACCAGCTTGAGCGGGCCTGCCAGCGTAAGCTGCCCAGTGTCCCGGGCTAGCCTGGCCTCACGCCCTTGTGTCGCATCGTTGAGTTGGTCAAAGCCGATCGATTTCTCATTTCCAGCCAGAGGGGCTACGCGCTGCACGACGCCACCGGGTGACAGGCTCAAATGGGATACTCCGGGATACAGCTTCGCCATCTCGGTCGCCACACCCTCAAAATCAGGCACGTTGCCCTTGCCCTGGCGTACCATGGCGGCTATTGCGTAGGCGGCAGAAAGCGCGCGCTCCATGGCGGTCTGAATCGAGCGCGCATGGTCACTGGCGAGGTATGCAATGCGCAGGCGCTCGTCCTGCACTGCGCGTTGTTCCAGGTTCCAGATCACTGCGAAAGACGCCATCGCACCCACCAGGAAGACAGCGACGGCCACCACCAATGGGCGACCCATGCGCGGCGCTGGCGTGGGGACGCGGTGGTTCATCGGTGTGGTTTGTCTCTGGTGTACATCAGTTTTTTGATATTACTTGGTTTTGCAAGGAGTTTGTAATGCGGGCAGGGGTTATGTATGCAATGGGGGCAGCGCTGCTGTTTGGTATGGCCACGCCACTGGCCAAGGTGTTGTTGCTGGACGTTCATCCGCTGATGCTGGCGGCGCTGCTCTACCTGGGTTCTGGCTTTGGACTGGCACTGGTGCGGGTGGTGCAGCGCGAACGCAATGCCTTGCCGCAAGGCACCCAGTGGCTGTGGCTGGCGGGCGCGGTGCTTGCCGGTGGTGTGGCAGGGCCAGTGCTGCTGATGCTGGGGTTGAGCGGTTTCAGTGCGTCCGGGGCTTCGCTGTTGCTCAACAGCGAGGGGGTTTTGACCGCCTTGCTGGCCTGGTTTGTGTTCAAGGAGAACCTGAACCGCCAAGTTGCGCTGGGCATGCTGGTCATTGCCATCGGTGCGGTAGTGTTGAGTTGGCCGGCCAGTGGTGATGTACAGGGCGGTAGTCTGGCGTCTGCTTCACTCATTGTGCTGGCCTGCCTGGCTTGGGCGATAGACAACAATCTCACACGAAAAATTGCACTTCTGGATGCAGGATTCATTGCCATGAGCAAGGGCTTGGCTGCAGGCATGGTGAGCCTGGGGCTGGCTTTGCTGTCAGGTGCGACAGTACCTGCGCTGAGCGTAGTGGCCAAGGCGGCGTTTTTGGGCTTTGGCAGCTATGGGGTCAGCCTGGTGTTGTTTGTGCTGGCACTCCGCCATCTGGGCGCAGCGCGCACGGGTGCGTACTTTTCTGTCGCCCCGTTTGCGGGGGCCCTGCTGTCGGTGATTTGGCTTGGTGAGCCATTGACGGGTCCACTGCTGGTGGGGGGCGCACTGATGGCCGTCGGCGTCGTCCTTCATTTGACAGAGCGGCATGCGCACGCCCACGACCATGAGCCACTGGAGCACGACCACATGCACACGCATGGCGATGACCCGCACCATGAACATGCCCATTTGCAGCCGGTTGCGCCCAGCGTGCAACACCAGCATCGGCACAGCCACCTGCCGCTCAGCCATAGCCATGCGCACTTTCCTGACGCACATCACCGACATGGACACTGAATTACGGTTTTTGCGGCGAGGTAAAAGATAAGGGGCGGCAATACCAGCATCTGTAAAACGGGTGTGACCCCGATGCCAAGCCCGGGAATCAGAGGCATCTGGGCGGTATAGGTCCAGCGATGCAGCGTGTGCACGGCAATCCACTCCACCCCGACAGCCAGCGCAAGGCCCATGCCCAGCATGACGGCGTAGCCTGCAAGGCCAGGGCGTGCAAACCAGTCTGCACGCTGGAATGCTGCACGGCCCGCAGCGTGAATGATCCACACCAGAACGCCGTCTCCCAGAGCAGCAACAAAGCAATGCCACCACATGGCCTGAAAGGAGTCCATGCCGACGAACAGAGGGCCATGGGCAAGCTCCCACGGGTAGTTGAGGGCCACGGCCACCAGGAATATCGCGCTCAGGCCTCTCAAGGTGTCGCCGCCAGTGGCCTGGGCGCTCATAGCTTCAAGCCGCTTTGTAGGATTGGTAAACCCGCGTAGCGCCGTCGCGCTGAATGAGCAACACGGCATACGGGTCTTTGCGTCCTCCGTAAATGGCGCCATCCATGCCGGGTGATCCCACCGGCATGCCTGGCACGGCCAAGCCGATGGCAGCAGGACGCTCTTTCAATAAACGGTGAATCTCACGGGCGGGTACATGCCCTTCAATGGCGTAGCCACCCACTTGCGCAGTGTGGCACGAACCCAATTTGTCGGGCACACCCAGCCGGGTGCGGGCTGCGTCATTGCCGGTTTCAAACACCCGCACGGCAAAGCCGTTGGATTCGAGGTGGCTGACCCAGTCTTTGCAGCAGCCGCAACTCGGGTCTTTCCAGACCTCGACTTGCGGTTTGCTCTGGGCCAGCAAACCCGGTGCGATGACCGCACCGCCAACCAGGGCCGCTAGGGCTCGAACAAGGTGTCTTCTTTGCATGGTGCTCTCCTTATGGGGGCAATTACTTCGCTACTTCGATCGTGGTGACGACGATAGCACCGTCCAACTTTTCAGCCTTGAAACTTACCTTGTCACCAATCTTGACCTGGTCCAGCAGTGTGGGATCGAGCGCTTTGAAAAC
>JAYTRR010000105.1:0-15450 GCA_043746005.1 Burkholderiales bacterium | reverse complement strand
CTGCCACCACCTCCGCAAGCAGTCAAAACGGTGATAAGAGTGAAAAGCAGGCTACAGCAGGCGACTTTGCGCATAAGTTCATTTCCCTTGAGTTGGTTGGATGCGCCACCGTGAACACGGAAGGCAAAATCGACTATAGCTGAAATAAAGGTCGAAACGACCTATTCTGATTTGGCCTTTACCGTTTGGTTATGGTCATGTCAAGTCATCACACTCGGTACGTTGCACTTAGGCAACACTTGAAAAGTATGAGAAGGAACGCGAAGCTTTCACAAATTGAGTTGGCTGGTCGTTTGGGTGAAGACCAGTCGTATGTTTCCAAGATTGAGCGTGGTGAACGATACGTGGATTTGCTTTTTTATGTTGATTGGTGTGGTGCATGCGGAGTTCAGCCAGATGAAGGGCTTAAGGCACTATTGGACCCGGTAAGTCACTTCACCCAATGATCGCGCTAGACTATGTACCGAAACGTGTACTGTTTTGTGTACCGGTTTTTTAGGTAACAACTTCTTAAGTTGTTGAATTTAAACAAGTTTTAACTGAAAGTTAGAACAGTCCCGTCCGCTCCGCCAGTATTTCCTTGTGAATCAAGGACTTAGAAAAAGCCCAGTGCGAAAGCTCTGGGCTTTTTTCTTTGGTTTGCAGCAATTGTTGTCCCCGTATTGTCCCGGCGTCTCCCTGCATAGCCCTAGATGGCTCAGTCCGGCGGTTTGTCATCCGGTTCTCCAGAGTAAGCCGACATGCAAATAATAGGAATCGCGTTGACCCGAGGGCACACGGCATTCGAGGCCGACAACAAAATATCGCCAAGCGATTGGGTATAACTTCAAAAGCCGGTTTCAATCAACAACATCGGCAGCGTCGCTAATTGGGGCAGGTGATTTGCACATTTTTTTACAAAAAAAATGTGTTAAATTGTTCAAATGTCCAAAATTGAACAAGATATCCGCAATCGGCTTTTGGTGGCACGTCTACCTACCATGCCGCAGATTCTTGTGAAGTTGATTGAACTCTGCCAGCGCGACGACACTGGAATGGACGCGCTCGCCAGACTCATTGCGAGTGATGCCGGTATTGCCAGCAAAATTCTGACGCTGGCAAACAGTGCTGCTTACCATCGAGGGGGCCCGAAGGCAGGGTTGATGCAAGGGCTCATCAATCTTGGCTTGGACACTATCAAAACACTGGTCATCAGTGAGTCCGTTTTTCAAACTTTCAACGCTTTCCCAAATGCCGGGGTTGTCGATTTGCGTGGTTTTTGGAAGCATACATTAACCACCGCGATCCTGGCACGCGAAATTGCCAAAAAAATGGGTTACGCGCAAAGCGAGGAAGCGTACTTGGCGGGCTTGCTTCACGATATGGGCCGATTGGCTTTATTGGCGACGGCACCGACAGAGTACACCGCCAACTTTCATGCCCGGGACAATGCAATGCTTAGCGTTATCGAGCAACAAACGCTGCAAATTTCGCACACCGAGGCCGGGGCTTGGTTGATCGAACGCTGGAATCTGGACTCCTTTCTGGCCGACAGCGTTCTCTACCATCACGAAAAACTTGAGCGGGTCGTGTCAGCTCACCCACTGATTCGGATTATTCATCTTGCGCACTCGGTGAGCAGCCTGCCCGCTGAAGTTCCTATGGACCCGGGAGGCGGCGCGCTGTGCAGTATTTCGGACGCTGACTTGCTGGCAATACAGCAAGGAGTTGCCGAGCAGGTTAAGAAGACAGCAGACTATCTCGGTATTGATGTATCCGGCGTAGATGACCAGGCCGTGCCTGATGCTCATATCTATCAGAAGGTTTCGTTGCCGGCGGGACAGGCGGAGCTCATGGGCGAGGTCCGCAATATGGCTTTGGCCGCTGAAATTTCGGTCTCGTTCTCACGCCCCAGAAGCGTTGCACAGCTGCTTGAAGTGGTGCAGCAAAACGCCCGCATTCTTTTCAACATCGAAAACGCGGTCATGCTGATGAAGAGCGCTACCAGCCAAACGCTGGTGGGAGTCTCATCCGGCGCCTTTCGGCAGCACTTGTCTGAACTCGCTATTCCCCTTTCCGCAGGCGGAGGAATTGCGAAGGCGGCACTGCTAAACCAGCTTGTTTATCTGGAGCGCGGTCCAGGCGCTCTGAGCCTGCAGGAAGACCAGTTGTTACGACTCTTAGGTGCTGATTGCCTGGTCTGCGTACCCTTGGGGACGGCTTCCCCATCCAATGTGGTGCTCGTTGGCGGAATACCGGCATGGCAGTTCGAGGATTTGAAACAATCCTCTCGACTGCTCACTTCCTTTGGTTCGCTGGCAGGCACGGCATTGGACGCAATCAACAATGGCCACTACGAGACGGATCAACTCATTGCCAGCGTGCATGAAGAACACCAGGAGAACGCACGCAAGGTGATGCACGAGGTCAGCAATCCGCTGGCCATCATGAAGAACTACCTTGGGGTCATTGACGAGAAGCTGATGCGTCATGAGCCGGTGTCCAGGGAGTTGTCCATTTTGAGTGGCGAGATTGACCGGGTCGGTAGCATCGTGGATGAGTTTTCGGGGGCTCCTCCCCGCATACAACCCGGTGGGACCGAAATCAATCAACTCATCACTGACTTGGTGCGATTGTTTCGCGATAGCAAATACCTGCCATCGACCGTGCAGATCGTGGCGAACGTTTCCAATCAACCGTGCGTCATTTCAGGCTCTTCCGATGTTTTGAAACAGATTCTGGTCAACCTGATCAAGAACGCGGTCGAGGCCATGCAAAAAGGCGGGCACCTCACGGTGAGTAACTTGGGTCGTGTATTGCGCAGCGGGCGTCTCTATTTTGAAGTGTGTGTCACAGACACCGGCCCAGGCTTGCCGGCCGAGGTGTTGGCCAATTTGTACAAACCGGTTCGGAGTTCCAAGGCCGGAGAGAATCGAGGACTCGGTTTGAGTATCGTCCACGACAAGATACAAAAAATGGGTGGAACCATCAGTTGCCACAGTACCAAAGTGGGCACTGTTTTTGAAATGTATTTGCCCGCACAATCAGCTACTGTCCAGCGCAGTACACCTGAATTTGTCCAAAATGTGGCGTGAAACGTCTGCGTTGGCGGGCCAGCACCAGGCTCCGTTTTTATTCAGTTTTACTCCCGCATTCTCTCCCGCCCCCGCCCCGGACGCCCCCCGCATAAGGGCGCTTCTGGTGGATGATGAGCCACTCATGCTCAGCAGCCTGGCGGCGTTGCTTGAAAGCCGGAATTTTGATTTGACAACGGCCAACAGTGGCTCGGATGCCATTCAGCAGCTACGACGCAACGTGTTTGATTTGGTGATCCTGGATCTGCAAATGCCAGATGTCGGGGGGCACGCCATCATGGACTTTATGAAAAAGCAGCGGTGTGAGGCCAGCATCATCGTGACCAGCGGGGCCAAAAGCATTGACGCGGCCATTGGTGCACTCAAGCGCGGTGCCTATGATTACCTGCGCAAGCCCTACACACGGGAAGAGCTTGAGAAGACCATCGACAATATTTTGCAGCACCGCGCACTGCAAGCGGAAAACCGGCGCATCGCTACCGTACTCGACCAGTCGGAGAAGATGTACCGTTTTTTGGTGGATCGGTCCCCAGACATCATTTACACGCTGGACGCCAAAGGGTGTTTAACCTTTATTAATGACCGGGTCGAACAAGTCCTGGGTTTCGTCCGTCGGGATCTTATAGGTCAGCACTATTCGGTGCTTGTGCATGATGATGACCTCGAGCATGCCAACTATGTCTTCAATGAGAGACGCAATAACCGGCGCGTCTCCCGCAATGTCGAGTTGCGTCTCAAATCCCGTCACAGCAATGGTGAAGCGCGCTTCTTCAATCATGAGGTGATGATGCTCTCCGCGGAGCAGGGCCAGCCAGTACGAGATCCACAGACGCCAAAGGGTGCATTGCTGGGCATTTATGGCGTGGCACGGGATATTACGGATCGCAAGCGCGCCGATGAGTTGATTGCTTACCAAGCCTACCACGACATCCTGACTGAGTTGCCCAACCGCGTGTTATTCAAAGACCGCCTTGGGCTGGCGCTGCTACAAGCCAAGCGCAACGAATCGAGTTTGGCCGTGGTGTTTATCGATCTCGATCGCTTCAAAATCGTCAACGATACCTTGGGCCACTCTGTCGGCGACGAATTGCTGAAGCAGGCAGCCGCACGACTGAAAGCCTGCCTGCGCCGTTGTGACACCCTTTCACGCCGGGGTGGCGATGAATTTACGGCCGTGCTTCCCGATCTGACTTGCCGCGAAGATGCCGCCTTGATTGCTGAGAATTTTGCAGCCTGTTTACGCAAACCATTTGAGTTGGCGGGCCAGCAAGTACACCTCTCCGGCAGCATTGGTATTTCCGTCTTTCCATCGGACGGTGGGTCGGCTGATGTGCTGTTGAAAAATGCCGATGTCGCGATGTATCACATGAAGTCGCGTGGCAAAGATGGGCATTGTTTTTTTGAACCCTCCTTGCTTGAATCTTCGTCCAGGAAGATTGAGCTGGAGCAGCACCTGCACGTTGCTATTGAACACGGTGAGTTGGAGATGTACTACCAACCGCAAGTCGACGTTCAAACGAAACGCATCATTGGCGCAGAAGCATTGATGCGCTGGAACCACCCCCAGCGCGGGTTCCTGAGTGCGGGTGAGTTTTTGCCGATTGTCGAAGAAAGTCAGTTGATGATTCGTATCAGCGATTGGATGCTGGACCGCGTTTGCCGAGACCTTCTCGAATGGAACCAGGTGGCGGACTTCAAGATGCGGATGTCGGTGAATTTGTCTCCGCAGTATCTGGATCGGGGCGATTATTACACCAAACTTCAGGAAACGCTGAGCCTGCACCACATCGCTGCCGCGCAAATCGAAGTGGAGGTCACAGAAAGTATTTGTATCCACAATCCGAAATCTGCCATTGAGCAACTTGACAAGTTATGTCAGCTCGGTGTGAGCGTAGCCATTGATGATTTTGGCACCGGCTACTCCTCGCTTTCGTATCTGCACCGGTTCCCCATACACACGATCAAGATTGATCGATCCTTCGTTATGGAGATTCATGACGCTGTGGGGCAGTTTCCCGTCGTGCTGGCCATCATCTCCATTGCCAAAGGTTTGGGCTTGAACCTGGTGGCCGAGGGGGTCGAGACGCATGCGCAAGAGCAGTATCTGGAGAATTCAGGCTGCTACATCATGCAAGGCTACCTGTATCACAAGCCCATCTCACAGGCGGCATTGCTTGATCTTCTGCGTTCTCAGAATCCGACCTCAAACGTTGAGGAAAGTTTTAGTACGGGGGCTTTCGTAGATGCTTCTGAAAGTCCCCGACCGTTGTGATTCGCTAATTGGCTCCAATGTCTGGTGCCGGAGTTTGTTGAAGTAATTTCAATGCATTGCGAATTTTTTTCGGGTCATTAGTACGCAACCCGTCGGCTAACTCACTGGCCGTGTTCGCACGGACTTTGATGGAACCTTTGCTGAAAGTCGCCACAGTGAAGTCACCTCCGCAGCGCGTGCCTTGTGCAGCGGATCTGATGCATCCTGCACTTTGGGGTGATGCGGCTTTGCATCCATCCGTCCCACTACTTTCAAACCGGCCGCACTAAAGTGCGCCAGCAGTTCAGCGCGAGAACGCAAGCCCAGGTGCTCTGCGAGATCGGACAGGATGAGCCAGCCTTCTCCGCCCGGAGCCAGGTGTGCGATTAGCCCCTTCAGGTACCCCAGCAGCATCTGGCTGCCTTCGTCGTACACCGCGTATTCAAGCGGTGAGCTGGGTCGCGCCGGGAGCCAAGGCGGGTTGCACACAATCAATGAAGCAAGCCCTTCAGGAAACAGGTTGGCCTGGACGACCTGAACATTGGCGGCTAACCCCAGCCGCTCCAGGTTGTCGCGCGCGCAGGCCCGCGCGCGCGGGTCCTGGTCGGTGGCTAAGATATTTGAAATGCCGCGGCGGGTGAGCACCGCTGAGAGCACCCCCGTGCCGGTACCGATGTCAAATGCCACCAAAGGTGGTGTGCTGGTTGTGGGTAGCGGCATCTTGCAAACCAGACCTACGTATTCGCCACGAATCGGAGAAAAAACGCCGTAATGGGGATAGATGCGGTTGTTGGGCGGTGCGCCCAGCTCTGGAATTTCGATGCCTTTCTTTCGCCACTCATGAGCACTGATGAGCCCCAACAGCTCCCGCAATGTCGCAACAGATACCTCCCCTGCCAGACTGGCGGGCCCCCACGCCTCTGCACACGCCAGGCGCGCATCGGGCGCACGGCGCAACGCGACGCCATAGTCTGCATTGAAGGGGAGCAACAACATGCCCAGTACCCGCGCACGCTGTGCCTGCGCTTGGCGGTGCTGATGAAAGGCCACAGCGGGGTCTGCCGCAGCAGCGGCTTCTTTGGTGGAATGCTTGCGCAGCGTGCGTTTGGCTGGTTGATCCAGGCGCCGCGCTATTGCTTGCAGTAATTGACGTGCATTTTGAAAATCACCCCGCCACAGCAAGGCGGTGCCTTCGCAGGCCAAGCGGTAGGCGGCATCCGCGGTAATGGTGTCGTCCGCCAGAATAACGCGCTTCGGCGACGGTGCACCACGCTCCGAGCGCCATTTGGCGGAACAGGCCAAGCCCTTCTCGGTCCAGTGAATGGTGTCATTCGCGCTGGCGATATCGGTTTGGGAGGAAGTGCTGGAGGAATCGGGCATTGAAAAAATGGAAAGTTGGTGCGCCCTACTTTTAACAGATAGCGAGCGCCGCCTACAGGTTGCCCGCTAGCAGTCGTCTGATCACTGTGTCCTTGAAGCTGTGGGCATCGGACAGTCCCAGGCGTTGTTGAAAGGCCGAAGGCATATCCTTGCCCTCCCAAAAACTCTTGAATGCGAGCGACAGCAGTTCCACTGGATGCTCGCTGGCGTGCTTCAGCTTCTTGAGCGCGTTCACTATGTGCAACTCTTCGTCTGTGAGGTCCGTGCCGAACGGATAGTCTGGCAGCAGACCTGCTTCGGCCCAAGGGTGGAGTTTTTCTGCCAGCATATGCGGCAGATTGTGGCGGTAGCGCTCGGGTACTTCGTAGTGCGAATCGAGTTTTCCGTGCGCTTTGGCCTGCTTGACCAGTTCATCCTGAAACCGAGAGTCGGCTACTGCGATCAGGCGTTTGACGACCTCACCATCCGGTTGGCCCCGTAATTCGGCCACGCCGTATTCCGTAATGACGATGTCACGCAGATGGCGAGGGATTGTCACATGACCATAGTTCCACACGATGCTGCTGTTGAGTCCGGACTTGTTGTCATGGGTCGCACGCAGCATCATGATGAGTCGTGCGTCAGGCAACGCATGGGCCATAGCCACGAAGTTGTATTGCCCGCCTACGCCACTGACCACCTGGCCAGACTCCAGTGCGTCACTGGCAGCGGCTCCCAGCAGGGTGACGATCATGGTGGTGTTCATGAACCGTGCATCACGCCGTTGTGCTCGCTTGAGGTCTTCCTGTCCGTAGAGCTGGTTGATGAAATCGATGCGCGTCATGTCAATCTTGGCCAGTTCTTGCGGGGGCATGGTGCGCAGCCGCTCGTAGAAATCACGAGGCCCAAGGAAAAACCCACCGGTCATGAAGATGCCACCCAGCAGCCGCGAGCCGAGCATGTGCTGGCAGACACAGGCAAAAGATTCTTCGTCACTCAGATCTGCGCTACAACGCTGATCACCCATCGCTAACTGTTGACCCTCCAGTGTCACAGCCGCCCGCAACACCCCAAAGCGCTGCAGAAAGGTGAGGTCCTCGCTGTCAATCGGCAAGCGCACACGCCGCGCATCAATCAACGCGCGCAAGGTTTGAGGCGTTACGGTTTCATCCGCGATGGCGCCCTGGTTGAGCAGTTGTTGTAACACGGAATCTTTGAACACCTCGCGGCGAATAATTCCGGCCTCGATCAGTTTGAGGAATCCGTTGACGAACATTTCCGAGCAGCCATATAGCCCTTTGTCAAAGCGCCCAAGATCACGTCCGGCCAGACCATCGGGACACAAGGACTCCAGGATGCTCTGGTATTCCATACTGTGCCGATCGCGCACGATCAGTGCCTGGCCAATGGCGTCTCCAAGTGAACCGATGCCGATTTGCAAGGTGCCGCCATCGGCAACCAGGCTGGACGCGTGCAGGCCGATGGCATAGTCAGCCAGTCCGACCTTGTTGTTGGGTGGAGAAAACACTGTGTGTGTACCCGCCGGGTCAGTGACAACCACGTCAAAAAAATCGGCTCCCACTTCAGCGGTGTTGGGCATGAATGGCATCTTTTGGTTGATAACGCCTATGGCAATGATTTTTTTGCCGCTAGCGCGAAACTTTTCCATGACTTCCAGTACGACGTCCGGGTTGCTCGACAGGCTCAAGTGCAATCCACTCTCGTCTTGCCGCGATGCAACGGCTTGGGCTATCACATTCATTCCCTGTACACCCATGTCGCGTGCGATATGGGTGTAATTGCTGGACATATAGTTCTGCTGCGCCACCACATTACCCAGGTAGTCGCCGGTCTTCATGAATACTTCGACCACCTCGATGTTGGGCGGCAAGCCGGCGCCGCGTGAGTCCTTGACGTATTCGAGGTCCGGATAGTCGGAAAATACCCGCTCGACCAAGGGTTCCAGGAAATGCTGTTCTAGCGCACTCTTTCCAACGGGCCGCTCAAAAGAGAGGGCCGTGATGATTTTGAGGTGCCGAGCCGGGTTGGCCTTGATGCGGTGGTACAGCGCATTGACGAATGGATTGGGTTTTCCCACACCCAGCGGGATACCGAGCACGATATCGCCCGGTGTCGTGTCCATTACGTAGTCTACGCAAGCGTCGATCGAATCCATCATGAGAGGGGTTGGCATAAGTCTCCTTTTTTTTTGGCCTGGTGGTCTTTGGCCGCAACTCTAGGTTCGCTCGAAAATAAAACCTTGCTATAGATCAATTTACTGCCAAGTCCTTCAGCAATATGCCGCCAGGTTTGTACCTGAGTAATGATGTGGGTGGCCTGTCTTAAACTACGTGCTCACTCTTCTTCGCCCGAACCTTGATTGCCGACCGTCCTCCCTTGCACCAACCTCTGGCCGAACGCCTGCGCCCACGGCGGCTGGGAGAGGTTATCGGTCAGCAGCATCTGTTGGGTGAGGGAATGGCGCTGCGGCTGGCGTTTGAATCGGGGCAGCCGCACAGTTGCATTTTGTGGGGGCCACCGGGTGTCGGCAAGACCACCATCGCGCGGCTCATGGCCGATGCTTTTGATGCGCAATTCATCACCATCAGCGCGGTGCTCGGCGGGGTCAAGGATATTCGTGAGGCTGTGGAGCAGGCCCAAATTGCGTTGGGCCACGGCCGACGCACCATTGTGTTTGTGGACGAGGTGCACCGCTTCAACAAGAGTCAGCAAGATTCATTTTTGTCACATGTGGAAAGTGGCTTGTTCACTTTTATCGGAGCCACTACCGAAAACCCGTCCTTTGAGGTCAATTCAGCGTTGCTTTCGCGGGCTGCGGTGTATGTGCTGCAGCCTCTGACCGAGGCAGACTTGAAGCAAATTGTGGCTCGGACCCTTGCCGATGCTGCGCTACCAGCTATCGAAAGCATAGCAATAGATCGATTGGTGGCCTATGCGGATGGCGATGCACGGCGGCTCTTGAACACATTGGAGACGCTGGCAGTGGCGGCGCGCCAGGAGCGCCAGGAGCAGGTCACCGACACGTGGCTGGTCAAGGTGCTGGGTGAGCGCATGCGTCGCTACGACAAAGGGGGAGAGCAGTTTTTTGATTCCATCAGTGCGCTGCACAAGTCGGTGCGTGGCTCTGATCCGGATGCATCCTTATATTGGTTTGTGCGCATGCTCGATGGAGGCGCAGACCCACGCTATATGGCGCGCCGACTTATCCGCATGGCCAGTGAGGAGATTGGCCTGGCTGACCCGCGGGCCCTGCGCCTTGCACTGGATGCGGCGGATGTGTATGAACGACTGGGCAGCCCCGAGGGGGAGCTTGCCCTGGCTGAATGCGTGGTTTATCTTGCCGTGGCACCCAAATCCAACGCGGTTTACAAAGCTTTCAATGAGGTCAAAGCGTTCGTGAGGAAAGATGGCACGCGCCCGGTTCCCATGCACCTGCGCAATGCGCCCACGAAGCTCATGAAAGAGCTCGATTACGGCAAGGGTTACCGCTATGCGCATGACGAAGAAGGTGGTTTTGCTGCAGGGGAGAATTATTTGCCTGACGGCATGCAGGAGGTCAGTTTCTACCGACCGGTAGAGCGGGGGCTGGAGATCCGAATCGCCGAGAAATTGCGCAACCTCAAAGCCCTCAATCTGAAGAAGTAAAACGGCCAATGGGCAGAGCCGAATGAAGATTACGCAAGGGTAAACCCCGCAGGTCCGGCGCTCAAAATTCATTACAGCTTCGTTACAATCCCCCCCACTTGCCTGTCGCACCATCAATCATGGCGGGCTTTTTGCTTAAGAACAGGTACAGCCCAAAAGGCCGCACCGCTTCGTCATCAAATTGTCGATCCACAGATTGCTGACTTGCGCGCCGGCCACAAATCGGAGAAGTTTTATGGATATTTTGTTGCAGCAGATCATCAATGGTCTGGTGTTGGGTAGCATGTATGCGCTGATTGCCCTCGGCTACACCATGGTGTACGGCATCATCAACCTGATCAATTTCGCCCATGGCGAAGTGATGATGGTTGGGGCCCTGACCAGTTGGACCATCATTGGTCTGATGCAGGAATCGATGCCCGGTACACCCGGGTACGTCATTTTGATCATTGCGCTGGTCATTGCCTGCATCGTGGCGGCATCACTCAATTTTGTCATTGAGAAGGTTGCATACCGGCCCCTGCGCAATAGCCCCAAATTGGCACCACTGATCACGGCCATCGGCATGTCGATTCTGCTGCAGACGCTGGCCATGATCATCTGGAAGCCCAACTACAAGTCGTACCCCACGCTCTTGCCCAGTACGCCTTTCAATATAGGCGGGGCGGTTATTACGCCGACCCAGGTGATGATTCTGGGCTTTACGGCGGTATCGCTGGCCGTCCTGATGTGGCTGGTTAACTACACCAAATTGGGGCGTGCCATGCGCGCAACAGCCGAAAATCCCCGTGTGGCAGGCCTCATGGGTGTCAAGCCTGATGTGGTGATTTCGGCCACGTTCATTATTGGTGCAGTTCTGGCCGCCATTGCGGGTGTGATGTATGCCTCCAATTACGGTACGGCGCAGCATGCCATGGGGTTCCTGCCGGGTCTGAAGGCCTTCACTGCTGCAGTGTTTGGGGGTATCGGCAATCTGGGTGGTGCTGTTGTCGGGGCCATTCTGCTGGGCCTCATTGAGTCCATCGGTGCGGGCTACATAGGCGAGTTGACCGGCGGGGTATTGGGTAGCCACTATTCCGATATTTTTGCCTTCATTGTTCTGATCATCGTGTTGACACTGCGTCCGTCCGGGCTGCTGGGTGAGCGCGTGGCTGACCGCGCTTGAGGAGCACTCTCACATGAAACAACAACAAAAACTCGTTGCGTTCCTGATTACATCGGTGGGCCTGCTGATCCTGCCTCTGATCCTGCAACAGTTTGGGAATGCCTGGGTACGTATTGCCGATATGGCATTGCTGTATGTACTGCTGTCCCTGGGACTGAATATTGTCGTGGGCTACGCAGGTCTGCTGGACCTGGGCTACGTGGCTTTCTTTGCCATCGGTGCCTACATGTTCGGCTTGTTGGCATCACCGCACCTGACGGATACCTTTCCCATGATCGCGGCCATGTTCCCCAATGGGATGCATACCCCTTTGTGGTTGGTTTTACCGCTGGCGGCCGGTTTGGCGGGGGTGTTCGGAATCTTGCTGGGAGCGCCCACGTTGCGGTTGCGCGGAGACTACCTGGCGATTGTGACGCTGGGGTTTGGCGAAATCATCCGGGTGTTCCTGAACAACCTGGACCATCCGGTCAACATCACCAATGGTCCCAAAGGGGTGAGTCAGATCGATTCGCTGCACTTTTTTGGACTGGATCTGGGAAAGAAGCTTTCCGTGGGCGGCTTTGAACTGGCGTCGGTATCGCTTTACTACTACCTGTTCTTGGTGCTGGTGATCTTCAGCATCATTATTTGTCACCGGCTGGAACTCTCGCGCGTGGGTCGTGCCTGGATGGCCATTCGCGAGGACGAAATCGCTGCCAAGGCCATGGGTATCAACACGCGCAACCTGAAGCTTCTTGCATTCGGCATGGGTGCCACTTTTGGCGGTGTTTCCGGCGCCATGTTCGCGGCCTTTCAGGGATTCATTTCGCCGGAGTCCTTCAGTCTGATGGAGTCCGTCATGATTGTTGCCATGGTGGTGCTGGGTGGCGTGGGGCATTTGCCCGGCGTGATTTTGGGCGCCGTGTTGCTGTCCGCATTGCCCGAGGTACTGCGCTACGTTGCTGGTCCGCTTCAGGCGATCACTGGTGGACGACTGGACGCTTCCATTCTTCGTCAGTTGTTGATTGCGCTGGCCATGATCAGCATCATGCTGATGCGTCCGCGTGGCCTGTGGCCCTCTCCCGAGCATGGTAAATCCTTGCAGAACGTGAAGAACTGAACGGAACCACCATGACAGACACAGTACTCAATGTTTCCGGCGTTTCCAAGCGTTTTGGTGGCCTTCAGGCCCTGAGCGATGTGGGTATCCATATCAAACGGGGTCAGGTCTACGGACTGATCGGTCCCAATGGTGCCGGTAAAACCACTTTCTTCAATGTACTGACCGGGCTGTACACCCCCGACAGCGGCACCTTCGAGCTGGCAGGCAAGACCTACCAGCCGACAGCGGTGCATGCCGTGGCCAAGGCCGGTATTGCGCGCACGTTTCAGAATATCCGGCTTTTTTCCGAGATGACCGCTCTGGAAAATGTGATGGTGGGGCGGCATATCCGTACCCACTCCGGCTTGATCGGCGCTATTTTCAGGACGCCCAGTTTCAAGGCCGAAGAAGCGGCTATCGCCAAGCGGGCGCAGGAGTTGCTGGACTATGTCGGCATTGGCAAATTTGCCGCCTACAAAGCCCGTACCCTGAGCTACGGCGACCAGCGGCGCCTGGAGATTGCCCGTGCATTGGCAACGGATCCTCAGCTCATTGCGCTGGACGAACCGGCGGCGGGCATGAACGCCACAGAGAAAGTCATGTTACGGGAGTTGATCGACCGTATCCGCAAAGACAATCGCACCATTTTGCTCATTGAGCACGACGTCAAGCTGGTCATGGGCCTGTGTGATCGCGTCACCGTCCTGGATTACGGCAAACAAATTGCTGAAGGCACGCCGGCGGACGTGCAGAAAAATGAAAAAGTGATTGAGGCTTACCTCGGCACCAGTGGCCACTAAGCGGCAAGGAACAACATGACTACAAAGACTTTGCTCAAAGTAACCGGTTTGAAGGTGTCCTATGGCGGGATTCAGGCGGTCAAGGGTGTGGATTTCGAGGTGCATGAGGGCGAATTGGTCTCCCTGATTGGCTCCAATGGGGCCGGCAAGACCACCACCATGAAAGCCATCACAGGCACGCTGCCCATCAATGCGGGTGACATTGAGTACTTGGGCAGGAGCATTCGCGGGCAGGGCCCCTGGGACCTGGTCAAGCAGGGCTTGGCCATGGTGCCAGAAGGGCGTGGGGTTTTCACCCGCATGACCATCATCGAAAACCTGCAGATGGGTGCCTACATTCGCGACGACAAGGATGGTATTGCGGCAGACATTGACAAGATGTTCGCGATTTTTCCGCGGCTCAAGGAGCGGCGCGACCAGTTGGCGGGCACCATGTCGGGCGGCGAGCAGCAAATGCTGGCAATGGGTCGTGCGCTGATGAGCCGTCCCAAGGTGCTATTGCTCGATGAGCCCTCAATGGGCCTGTCGCCGATCATGGTGGACAAGATTTTCGAAGTGGTGCGTGATGTATACGCGCAAGGTGTCACTGTGCTGCTGGTTGAGCAGAATGCCAGCCGTGCGCTGGCCATTGCCAATCGTGGTTATGTGATGGAGTCTGGCATCGTGACCATGTCGGGTGATGCTGCCCAGATGCTGACTGATCCAAGGGTTCGGGCCGCTTATCTGGGCGAATGATCAAGGACTGGTTCAGGCCGTTCCCGGTATCTTGGCCAAACCCGGCAGGTTGTCTTGTTTCGTGAATATCCACGTTCTCGCACTTCTATTCGTCACTCTGGTGTGGGGTGCGACGTTTCCGGTTCTCAAGCTGGCGACTGCCCACTTGAGTGGCGTCGAGGTTTCGGCTTTGCGCTTTCTGATTGCCGCGGCTTGCATGGCACCACTGGCAATAAGGGCGCCCCGGCGCACCTGGATGGACGGCGGCGTTCTGGGTGCACTCGTGCTTGTTTCCTATGTCGCGCAGGCCTTTGGGCTTGAGTTCATATCGTCCAATCGCAGCGCCTTTCTAACCAGCCTCAATGTCCTGATGGTGCCCTTGCTGGGGATCGTTTTTGGCACTCGCCCAACGATGATGGTATTGGGCGCGGCCGTATTGGCCTTGTTGGGGATCGGACTGATGTCGTGGGATGGCGGCGCCCATTTGCTGGCAGACGCTGCAACGGTGGTCGGTGCGCTGGCCTATGCCTTGTATGTGATTTTGCTGTCAGCACGTTCACGGCACCATGCGCCGCGCCAGTTGGCCGCCACGCAGATTGTCTGGATGGCTGTGCTGGGTGGGATCTGGATGTTGCTGGACGCCACTGGAACAGACAAGTTGCAGACACTGGCGTCTCGTGTGGACTTTGAAATGTTGGCCAGTCTGGTTTACTTGGGCGTTGTGGCAACGGCAGGCATGCTGTTCTTGCAGGCTATGGCGCAACGCCATGTGACGGCGGACAAGGCCGCTCTGATTTACGCGATGGAGCCAGTTTTTGCCGCAATGTTTGCCTGGATGTGGTTGGCGGAGGTGCTATCAATCCAGGCAGCTGTGGGAGGCGCCATGGTGGTGCTTGCCGTCGTGCTCAGTGAGTGGAAAGCCAGGCAGTTAGCTTCTTGTCAACTAGCGCCTCGCGAAGGGTGAACAGCGAATCGATAACGCGGAAGCACGGGCCAAGGTGGACGGGGCGAGCATTCAGGCGGCAAGACATAATTTCGAAGTCGATCAGCTTGCGTGCTTGTCCGCCTCTGAAGTAAAAGAGTCAGCGAAAAACTCTTCCTCGGGTAGCTTTGCCAGCGCGCAAAAATCCCGGCGAGCTGAGTCAACGACCACCGGCGCACCGCAGGCATAAACCTGGTGGCCACTGAGGTCCGGGAAATCATCTAACACCGCAAGGTGTACAAATCCGGTCCGTCCGCCCCACTGGTCATCGAGCGTTGGGTCGGAAACTACCGGCACATAGCGCAGGTTGGGCATGGTTTCAATCTGTGCCAAAACCCAATCATTCATATACAGATCT
>JAYTRR010000104.1:0-15588 GCA_043746005.1 Burkholderiales bacterium | reverse complement strand
CGTTGTCGGGAGGAGTAGTCATTTGCTATGTCTTTTGTAGCTGCTTGCGCATATTTTACGGGGGCTGGAGGGCTATTTAGTGCCTAATTTCCTGCGGGCTGCCGTGGACGGCGCGCACGCTCTGTGGCAACCGCGAATGGAGCCTGCGCCCGCGAACCCCACTGCCGGCCATTGGGATCGTTACAAACGTTTGCATATTCACTTTTTATGGCCGGTCCGGGCCGATTTGCTGTCGCTCGTTGTAGGTCGTGTGACCTATGATTTTGTAAGTGTCACTTACCGTTGGCAATTGGATTTCACCGAAATCGGTGTGGTGAACTGACTTTCCATTTAGAAGCTAGAACCCATTCAGCATATTGGATACAATTATCCAATATGAATCTAGCCCGCACCACCGCCCATGCGCTTGCCGATAGCCTGCGATCTGAAATCAATGGTGGTCATTGGCCTGCAGGGGCAGCCTTAAGGCAAGAGGATTTAGCCGTGCGGTACGGCGCGAGCCGAATTCCTGTACGTGAAGCTCTGGGGCTACTCGCAGCAGAAGGGTTGATAACTTTAGAGCCCAACCGTGGCGCCTATGTAGCGACATTGGATATGGCTGGGGTGACGGAAATATTTGATTTACGGCAGATGCTGGAATCCAGCGCGTTGCGATCAGCAATACCAGCGCACACGCCCAAGACTCTAGCCAAACTAGAGGCCATTCAAGCCCAATTGGCCATCGAGGATGAGAGAGAAGGTTGGCTGGAAGGTGACCGGCGTTTTCATGACGCCCTGTACGCCCCTGCAAAGTTGCCCCGCACCCTGGCGATCATCAAGCAACTTCGTGGTCAAGTAGAACGTTATTTGCCATCAGAATTGGGGCCATGTTCGCGTCGTAGCGACTGGGCTGAAGAACACAGCTCACTTATCGATGCAGTGCGCAAACGCGACGAACCACGTGCTGTTGAAGTGCTGACGCAACATTTGCGCGAAACACTATGCCTTGTTCAAAAGGCGATTCAAAACTCTCAAACTATAGGAACTAATGCAAATGTCTGAACCCCATAGCGCCCTTGTTGAATGGAATCGCGGTGACGCTGCCTTCACTGACCGGCGATATAGCCGCGTGCACCAATGGTCTTTTGACGGTGGTGCCGTTGTAGCGGCATCAAGTTCACCTCACGTAGTAAGAATCCCGTTTTCTAACCCCGCCAACGTGGACCCTGAGGAAGCGTTCGTGGCAGCTTTGGCCAGTTGCCACATGCTTTGGTTTCTTGATATGGCCGCTCAAGCAGGTCATGTAGTTGATAGCTATAAAGATCAAGCAAAAGGATTCATGGAAAAACGAAGTGATGGGCGAGATTGGGTAGCACGCGTGAACTTGTACCCCGTGGTCCGGTTTGCAGCTGCGTCACCTGATTCGCAGGCTTTACAGAATTTGCATCATCGTGCGCACGAGGAGTGCTACTTGGCAAACTCTGTGAAAACAGATGTCTGTGTTGTCCTGGTTTGAGAAGCTCGATATCCTGCAGTCAGGAACAGTGCCAAGGCACGATGGACCGCTATTGGTCAGCAGTATCCCACTACATTACCGCCCGCACAGCGGCGCAAAGTGCTCAAGAAAAATCAAGTCTGCTACAAAATAAATAGCTGTTAACACAATATACACCGGGGCTACAGCCCAATTTCACTTAAAGATATGGCTGCGCAGTGCCTGCAGGTCCAGTACCCGCAAGCCGCCGTATTCCACCCTTATCGCGCCGTGCGCAGCCAGTGCCGTCAAGGCTTCGTTGACGCGCTGGCGCGACAGGCCCACCAGATAGGCCAGCTCCTGCTGGGTGATGCGCAATACTTCGCCCACGCCCGGGTAGAGCACCGGGTTGAACAGCGACGCCAGGCTGCGCGCCACCCGTATGTCGGGGTTGGTCATGCGGTCAATCTCGCGGGCGGCAATGAACTGCCCCAGCCGTTCATTGAGCTGGTTCATTACAAAGCGGTTGAAGCCAATCGAGTGGTCCAGCAGCCAGTGAAACGTGTCCACGTGCAGGCCCGCCACGCGGCTCTTGCGTAGGGGCTGGATGTTGTAGCGGTAGGTTTCGCGTTTCATGGCCGTGCCTTCGCCAAACCAGCCACCGGGGGGCACGCCGGTGAAGGTCATGGTGTGCCCGTCAGCGGTATCGCTACTCATTTTCAACAAACCATCCACCACGCCGAACCAGTAGGTGACTGGGCGGCCCGTGCGACAGATGTAATCCCCTGGGTCGGCATCGGCAATCTTGAGGTCATCCACCGCCCTTTCCCGTTCAGCGGGTGACAGCAGGTGGAACCAAGGAATGGCGTCGAGTTCAGCCACCGTCAGACTGCGTCGGCGCTGGTGGAGTGCGGAATCAGATTGCATGGTGCTCGCTGTAAGTTGCCGGAAAGTGAAGGGAAAACACCTATTCGGAAAGGCTTCAATTGTCGTCCAAATGACAACTTGACGTCAAATGCCGGATCAATAATCACGCCATACAAAACCCTGCTGCACGGCAACAGGGTTACGCAAAGGTGACAAGGAACCGGAATGCAAACGACTTTCCCGCAATTACTTCAGAAACACGCCAGTGAGCGTCCGACGGCGCCCGCCATGCGTGAGAAGGAATACGGCATCTGGCAGTCGCTGTCGTGGGCCGATTTGGCGACCATGGTGCAGCAACTCGCCGCAGGCCTGCATCAAGCAGGCCTGCGCCGTGGTGAGCACATGGTGGTGGTGGGGGCCAATCGCCCTCGTCTGTACGCCACCATGCTGGCAGTGCAGTCACTGGGTGCAATCCCTGTGCCGCTGTACCAGGACGCCGCTGCGGCGGAGTGCGTGTTCCCCATCAACAATGCCGAGGTGCGTTTTGCTTTTGCGGAAGACCAGGAGCAGGTCGACAAGCTGCTCGAAATTCGCGAGAGCTGCCCGCAGCTGACGCACATTTACTTCGACGATCCGCGTGGTTTGCGCCAGTATGACGAGCCGGGCTTGGCTGCGCTGGATGAGCTTCTGGGCTCCGGGCGCGCATTCGTTGCCGTTCATCCGGATTTCTATGCTGACCAGGTCAAGCAGATTCAGCCCTCGGATGTGGGGGCCATGTTTTTTACCTCGGGCACCACCGGCAACCCCAAGGGTGTGGTGCACACGCACAACTCGCTGCTCAACCGCGCCAGCGTGGGCGCAGCGTTTGACCACCTCACCCATGCGGAAGAAGTGCTGGCCTATCTGCCACCGGCCTGGATTGGGCAAAACGTTTTCAGTTACTCGCAGTGGCTGGCATGCGGCTACGTGGTGAATTGCCCTGAGTCGGCCGCCACGGTCACGATCGATCTTAAGGAAATCGGACCCACCTATTACTTTGCGCCACCCCGTGTGTTTGAAGGTTTGCTTACGAGCGTGATGATCCGCATGGAAGATGCCTCAACCATCAAGCGCGGCCTGTTCCATTACTTCATGGATGTCGCCAAACGCGTGGGGCCCACGCTGATGGAGGGCAAGTCCATTCCGTTCATGGATCGCGTGCTCTACGAGCTGGGTAACCTGGTGGTGTACGGCCCCTTGCGCAACAACCTGGGTTTGAGTCGCGTGCGGGTGGCTTACACGGCGGGTGAGGCCATAGGGCCGGACCTGTTCAGTTTTTTCCGCTCCATCGGCATCAACCTCAAGCAGCTCTACGGTTCGACCGAGACCGCCGTGTTTGTCTGCCTGCAGCCCGACCACGAGGCCCGCGCGGATACCGTGGGTGTGCCCTGCGCAGGTGTGGAGATCAAGGTCGCCGACAACGGCGAAATTCTGGTCAAGTCTCCAGGGTTGCTCAAGGAGTATTACAAAAATCCGGCTGCCACCGCGGAGGTGCTGACCGCGGAAGGCTGGTATCACACCAGCGACGCCGGGTTCATTGATGCCCATGGTCACCTCAAGATTATTGACCGCGTCAAGGACGTGGGCCGTATCAAGGGCGGGGCCTTTGATGCCGCCATGTTCGCGCCCAAGTATGTGGAAAACAAACTGAAGTTCTTCTCGCACATCAAAGAGGTGGTGGCCTATGGTGATGGTCGCGATCAGGTGTGCGTGATGATCAATATCGACTTTGATGCCGTGGGCAACTGGGCCGAGCGGCGCAACCTGCCGTATGCGGGTTATACCGATCTGGCGCAAAAGCCCGAGGTCTACCAGCTCATTAAGGAGTGCGTGGAAAAGGTCAACGCCGATTTGAGCGAAGACGCGCTGCTGGCGGGTAGCCAGGTGAGCCGCTTTCTCGTGCTGCACAAAGAGCTCGATGCCGATGACGGCGAGCTCACCCGCACCAACAAGGTTCGTCGTGGCTTCATTGCTGAACGCTACCTCGAGTTGATTGATGCGCTGTACGGCGGAAAAAAATCGCAGTTTATTGAAACCCAGGTCAAGTTTGAAGACGGGCGCACCGGCAAGGTGAGCGCCACTTTGAAAATTGACGACGCAAAGACATTTGCGCCGGTGAAGGTGACAGCATGAGCAAGAAAATTGGCGACGTCATTTTGGACGTCAAAAACATCAGTTTGAGTTTTGGTGGCGTCAAGGCACTGACCGATATTTCGTTTGATGTGCGCGAGCATGAAGTGCGCGCCATCATTGGCCCCAACGGCGCCGGCAAGAGCTCCATGCTCAATTGCATCAACGGCGTGTACACGCCGCAGCAGGGTGCCATCAGCTTTCGGGGTCAAACTTTCAAGCACATGGACAGCCACCAGGTAGCCGTGATGGGCATTGGCCGCACGTTCCAGAATCTGGCGTTGTTCAAGGGCATGAGTGTGCTGGACAACATCATGTCCGGGCGCAACCTGAAGATCAAAAGCAACATCCTGATGCAGGCGATCCGCATTGGTCCGGCGGAGCGTGAAGAAATCATGCACCGCGAGGCGGTGGAACGCATCATCGACTTTCTGGAAATCCAGGCGTTCCGCAAAACCCCGGTGGGCCAGTTGCCCTACGGCCTGCAAAAGCGCGTGGATCTGGGGCGCGCACTGGCCATGGAGCCGCAAGTGCTGCTGCTGGACGAGCCGATGGCGGGCATGAACGTGGAAGAGAAGCAGGACATGTGCCGCTTCGTGCTCGACGTCAACGAAGAGTTTGGAACCACCGTGGTGTTGATCGAGCACGACATGGGGGTGGTGATGGATATCTCCGACCGCGTGGTGGTACTCGACTACGGCAAAAAAATTGGTGACGGTACGCCTGATGAAGTGCGCAACAACCCGGACGTGATCAGCGCGTACCTGGGCACCTCCCACTAAAGGACTATTGAGATGGCATTTTTTCTGGAAACACTGCTGGGCGGCCTGATGGCCGGCATGCTGTATTCACTGGTGGCACTGGGTTTTGTGCTCATCTACAAGGCCTCCGGCGTCTTCAACTTCGCACAGGGTGCCATGGTGCTGTTTGCGGCACTGGCCATGGCGCGGCTCGCGGAGTGGATTCCGGCCGTGCTCGGCATATCCGACCCCGTGGCTGCGAACGTGTTGGCCTTCATGGGTGCGGGTGTGGTGATGTTTGTGGTGGCCTGGGTGATTGAGCGCCTGGTGCTGCGCCACCTCGTGAATCAGGAAGGAACCACGCTGCTGATGGCCACGCTGGGCATCACCTACTTTCTGGAAGGCCTGGGCCAAACCATCTTCGGCAGCAGCATCTACAAGATCGACATCGGTATGCCCAAAGACCCGGTCATGATTCTGGAAAGCGCGTTTCAAGGCGGCATCCTGATCAACAAGGAAGATTTGTACGCCGCCGTCATTGCTGCCGCACTGGTGGCCCTGCTCAGCATCTTTTTTCAAAAGACCGCAACCGGCCGTGCCTTGCGTGCAGTGGCAGATGACCACCAGGCGGCACAAAGCATTGGCATTCCGCTGAACCGCATCTGGGTCATTGTGTGGTGCGTCGCCGGTGTGGTGGCGCTGGTGGCCGGCATGATTTGGGGCAGCAAGCTGGGCGTGCAGTTTTCCCTGACCACGGTGGCCATGCGTGCACTGCCAGTGGTGATTCTGGGTGGCCTGACCTCGGTGCCGGGTGCCATTGTGGGTGGCCTGATTATTGGTGTCGGCGAGAAGTTGTCTGAGGTCTACCTGGGGCCTTTTGTGGGCGGCGGTATCGAGATCTGGTTTGCCTACGTGCTGGCGCTCGGGTTTTTGCTGATTCGTCCGCAGGGCTTGTTTGGCGAAAAAATAATTGACCGCGTCTGACCTTCAACGTATTGAGAAGAAACATGTTCTACAGAGAAAACGGTCAATTCAAAACCACCTACCGCGCGGATCAGCAGATATTTCCCATCGCGCAGGACCGCGTGGCTTTGTATGCTTTGCTGGCCTTTGCGTTTGTCGCGGTGCCAGCCCTTGCCAGTAACTATTGGCTGACCAATATCCTGATTCCCTTCCTGATCTTTTCACTGGCCGCCATCGGCGTGAATATTCTGGTCGGCTACTGCGGCCAGATCTCGCTGGGCTCGGGTGCTTTCATGGCGGTGGGAGCCTATTCCGCCTACAACTTTTTTGTGCGGGTGGAGGGCATTCCGCTGATCGTGGCGCTCATTCTGGGTGGCCTGTGCGCCATGCTGTTTGGTATCCTGTTTGGCTTGCCCAGCCTGCGAGTCAAGGGCTTGTACCTTGCGGTGGCCACGCTGGCCGCGCAGTTCTTTGCGGACTGGATGTTCTTGCGAATTCAATGGTTCACCAACTACTCGCCGTCCGGCTCGGTGTCCGTTTCCAACTTGCAGGTGTTTGGGTTGTCTCTGGAAAGTCCGCTGGCCAAATACCTCTTTTGTCTGACGCTGCTGGCGGTCATCGCCCTGCTGGCCAAAAACCTGGTGCGGGGTGCCGTGGGGCGCGAGTGGATGGCTATTCGCGACATGGACGTCGCCGCTGCGGTGATCGGTATTCGCCCCATGTACGCCAAGCTCACCGCCTTTGCGGTCAGCTCGTTCATCGTGGGCGTGGCAGGCGCTTTGTGGGCCTTCATCTACCTCGGCGCGTGGGAGCCTGCTGCCTTCTCGGTGGACCAGTCGTTCAAGCTGCTTTTCATGGTCATTATTGGTGGCATGGGCTCTATCATGGGGAGCTTCTTTGGTGCCGCCTTCATCGTGTTGCTGCCCATTTTCCTCAGCCAGTTTTTGCCTGCGTTGGCCCGCATGCTGGGGTTTGAAATTTCAACGGCCGGTGTCTCCCATGCGGAACTCATGATTTTTGGTGGACTCATCGTCTGGTTCCTCATCGTTGAGCCGCATGGTTTGGCCAAGCTGTGGTCCATTGGCAAACAAAAGCTGCGGCTGTGGCCCTTCCCCCATTGATTCACTTTGGTAATTTCCGTTTTTTCAAGCGCTTCCATATTTATTCACAGGAGATACAAATGAAGCTTCGCAAACTCGTACTCGCAACCGCCTTGGTGGCAGCTGGTGCTTCAGTCCTGGTCACAGGCACTGCATTCGCCCAAGCCAAGGAGCAATTTATTCCGGTGCTGTCCTACCGCACCGGGCCCTACGCACCCAATGGTGTGCCATGGGCGAACGGTTATGTCGACTATCTCAAGCTCACCAATGCCCGTGGCGGCATTAACGGTGTGAAGATTTCTTACGAAGAGTGTGAGACCGGCTATGACACCGCCCGCAGCGTGGAATGCTACGAGCGTCTCAAGGGCAAGGGTGCCTCGTTGGTACAGCCTTTGTCGACCGGTGCCACTTTCGCCATCACCGAGAAGGCGCCTGCGGACAAGATTTCCGTAGTCACGGTTGGCTATGGCCGCAGCGAAAGTGCCGATGGCTCCGTCTTCAAGTGGAACTTCCCCATCGCGGGTACCTACTGGGTGGCAGCCGATGCAATCATTCAGGCCATCGGTAAAAAAGAAGGCGGCCTGGACAAGCTCAAGGGCAAGAAAATTGCGCTGGTGTACCACGACAGCCCGTTTGGAAAAGAGCCGATTCCCCTGCTGCAGGAGCGCGCAGCGATGCACGGCTTTACCCTGCAAATGCTGCCTGTTACGGCGCCTGGCGTAGAGCAAAAAGCCACCTGGCTGCAAGTGCGCCAGGCCAAGCCTGACTATGTGGTTCTATGGGGTTGGGGCGTGATGAACTCCACAGCCATCAAGGAAGCGCAAGCCACCGGCTACCCCCGCGAGAAAATGTATGGCGTGTGGTGGGCCGGTGCTGAGCCGGACGTCAAGGACGTGGCTGATGGTGCCAAGGGCTACAACGCCGTGACCATGCAGCACGGCGCAGAGCCGCAATCCAAGCTGGTCAAGGACGTGACCACCATGGTGCACGACAAGGGCCAGGGAACAGGACCGAAGGAGGAGCTGGGCCAGGTGCTGTACATGCGCGGTGCCATGAGCGCCATGCTGGGCATCGAAGGCATTCGAGCGGCGCAGGAGCGTTTCGGCAAAGGCAAGGTCATGACCGGTGAACAAGTTCGCTGGGGTCTGGAAAACCTGAACCTCACCCAACCCAAACTGGATGCCCTGGGCTTTGCTGGCGTGATGCGCCCCATTAGCACCTCGTGCGTAGACCACATGGGTGCATCGTGGGCGCGTATCCACACGTGGGATGGCAAGGGCTGGAAGTTCACTTCCGACTGGCTGCAGGGTGACGAACAGATCATCAAGCCACTGGTGAAGGCTACTGCCGCCAAATATGCGGCCGACAAGAAGCTGACACCCCGCACCCCTGCGGATTGCCAGTCCTGAGTTAGCACACGCCCGGCTTGTCACCGGTCACAAGGTAATGCAAATGGAACCTAAAAATATTGTTCTCAACGTCAATGGCATCGAGGTCATTTACAACCACGTCATCCTGGTGCTAAAGGGCGTGTCGCTGCAAGTGCCGGAGGGCGGCATTGTGGCCATTCTGGGCGGCAATGGCGCGGGCAAAACGACCACACTGCGGGCGGTGTCCAATCTGCTGGCCGGGGAGCGTGGCCAGGTAACCAAAGGCTCGATCGAGCTGCGGGGTGAGCGCATTGAAAACCTCTCGCCCGCCGATCTGGTGCAGCGCGGTGTGGTGCAGGTGATGGAAGGGCGGCATTGCTTTGCCCACCTGACCATTGAAGAAAATCTGCTGACCGGTGGCTACACCCGCAAGAGCCGCGGTGAAGTGGCGGCCAATCTGGAGAAGGTTTACAACTACTTTCCGCGTCTGAAAACACGGCGCACCAGCCAAGCAGCCTACACCTCGGGCGGCGAGCAGCAAATGTGCGCCATCGGCCGTGCCCTGATGGCCAACCCCACCATGGTGCTGCTGGACGAGCCCTCCATGGGGCTGGCTCCCCAGATCGTGGAAGAGGTTTTCGAGATCGTGAAAGACCTCAACGTCAAGGAGCGCGTCACGTTTTTGCTGGCGGAGCAGAACACCAATATGGCCCTGAAATACGCCGACTACGGCTACATCATGGAGTCCGGCCGGGTGGTGATGGACGGCGCTGCTGCAGACCTGCGCAGCAACGAAGACGTGAAGGAGTTCTATCTCGGCGTGGGCGGTGGCGAGCGCAAGAGTTTCAAAGACGTGAAGAGCTACAAGCGGCGCAAACGCTGGCTGGCCTGATCTATTCATTTAATGTCTTTTATGGCTGTGGCCCTCATGAAATATGCGTGGACAGCTATTCTTTTTGTAGCATTTGACTTGGCTTGTGGAGGCCCGCATGACTTCTGCGTTTGACGCGCTCGAAACCCGAACCCCTGCGCTGCGCGAAGCGGCCCTGATGGCGGCTTTGCCTGCCCAGGTGGCGCACGCCAAAAACCACAGTGTGGCTTTTGCCGACCTGTTGCAAGGCGTCAACCCGGCTGAGGTGGTGAGCCGGGCTGCGCTGGCCCACTTGCCTGTCATCCGCAAGCACGAGTTGCAGGAACGCCAGCAAGCGGCCCGGGATGGTGCCGTGGGTGCTAGTGGTGTCGTGGCGGCTGGCAATGTGTTTGGTGGATTCAGTGCTTTGGGGTTTGGCGCAGCCATGCCCCGCGTGTTTGCCAGCCCGGGGCCGATTTACGAGCCCGAAGGCATTGGTCGTGACTACTGGCGCATGGCGCGGGCCATTTATGCGGCCGGCTTTCGCCCGGGGGAGCTCATCCACAACAGCTTCAGCTACCACTTTGTGCCCGCTGGCTCCATGATGGAAACCGGTGCGCATGCATTGGGCTGCACCGTGTTTCCCGGTGGCACCGGTCAGACCGAGCAACAAGTGCAAGCCATGCGCGACCTGCAACCGGCAGGCTACATCGGTACCCCCAGTTTTCTGAAAATTATTGTAGACAAGGCGGCCGAGATGGGTGTGGCCTTGCCCAGCGTAACCAAGGCCATGTTTGGCGGCGAAGCCTTTCCCCCCAGCTTGCGCGACTGGTTTTTGGCACGCGGCATTGACGCCTACCAGTGCTACGCCACGGCAGACTTGGGCCTGATCGCCTATGAAACATCGGCCCGTGAGGGCTTGGTGCTGGACGAAGGCGTAATTGTTGAAATCGTGCGCCCCGGGACCGGCGACCCGGTGGCCGAGGGCGAGGTTGGCGAACTGGTGGTGACCACGCTCAGCCCCGGCTACCCGCTCATCCGTTTTGGCACGGGTGACTTGTCGGCGGTCTTGCCGGGGCATTGCCCAACCGGGCGGACCAACACCCGTATCAAGGGCTGGATGGGCCGAGCTGACCAGACCACCAAGATCCGGGGCATGTTCGTGCACGCCAAGCAGGTGGACGAGATCGTCAAGCGTTTTACGGAAGTGGCGCGCGCGCGCCTCGTGGTGAGCGGCGAAATGGCCAGCGATGTGATGACGCTGAAGGTGGAAGCTGCAACCGACGTCGAGGGCCTTTCAGCCCGTATCGGAGAAGCCATTCGCGATGTAACCAAATTGCGCGGTCAGGTAGAAATCCTGCCACCCGGCAGTTTGCCCAACGATGGCAAGGTGATTGAAGACGCCCGAAGCTACAAGTAGCAGTCGCGGACTACAGGTGGTGGAGGCGCTTCCTAGGTAGTTTCCGCCAGGCGCGGGTATTGGGCTGCCGATAGACTGTGGGAGTTCTATTTTTAGAGATCCTTCCATGAAAAAATTACTCGTCGTTGCTGCCGCCGTCTCTGCCGTGTTCGCCCACGCAGACACCTATCCGTCCAAACCCATTTCCATCGTCGTTCCGTTTGCTGCGGGTGGACCGACCGACCGGGTTGCCCGCGATCTGGCAGAGGCAATGCGCAAGCCCCTGGGAGGCGGCACCATTCTGGTGGACAACGCGGCGGGCGCTGGCGGCTCCATTGCGGCCAACAAGGTGTCCAAGGCTGCACCGGATGGCTACACCTTGTTGCTGCACCATATCGGCATGGCGACCATGCCCACGCTGGTGCGCAACATACCGTTCAAGGTGGAGAGTGATTTCGAGTACCTGGGAATGATCAATGAAGTGCCGATGACTTTGATTGGACGCTCCTCCCTGCCTGCAAAAAACTTCAAGGAGCTGGTAGTCTGGATCGATCAGAACAAGGGCAAGATCAATCTGGGTAACGCTGGCGTCGGGTCGGCTTCCCATCTGTGTGGGCTGCTGTTTCAGAATGCTGTGAAGGTGGAGATGACCACCGTGCCCTACAAAGGGACGGCACCGGCCATGACCGATCTGATCGGCGGACAAATTGATTTGATGTGCGACCAAACCACCAACACGTCCTCGCAAATTGAAGCCAAAAAGGTCACCGCCTACGCTGTGACCACGGCCAGGCAACTGAGCACGCCAGCACTGAAGGATTTGCCCACACTGCAGGGTTCTGGGCTTAAGGGCTTTGAAGTATCGGTCTGGCACGGTTTGTATGCACCCAAGGGAACCCCGCCTGAGGTGCTGGCCAAGCTGAACGCAGCTCTGAAAGTCGCCTTGAAAGATGCGGATTTCGTGAAGAAAGAGGAAGCGCTGGGCGCCGTGGTGATCACTGACAAGCGCATGGAGCCGGCCGAGCACAAGAATTTTGTGGCGGCGGAAATTGCGAAATGGAGCCCGATCATCAAGGCGGCCGGAGTCTACGCCGACTGATATTGCGCGAATGGCGATCGGCGGGGGCTCACACCCCCCAGACGATCTCTTTTTGCGCCTTGTGGCAACGCTGAATCATGTCAATGAAGGGCACGGCACGCTGGCGCAAGGTGATGGCCTCGGGCCGGGGCACCGCTTCTCCTGCGGCCTGGGCTTCCTTGATGCGCTGCTGAAGGATTGATTCCTCCGTTGCAATGGCACTTTCCAGCGCAGCAACCGCTGCCGCCATCTGCTCTGGTAGCAAAATACCCTTAATCAGGCTTGCCTCATCATCCTTGCCGATGATTTTCAACAATTGGCGACCGTTGGTCTCCAGCATGATGATGTCACCGGCGGCCTGGGATTTGAATTTGTAGAGCATGCAAACAAGAATAGCACTGGAGTATCACATTGGCAAACCTTCACATTCGACGCGAACACTCCCTTACCCTGGCTGCCGCACGAAAAATTGCACTCGCCTGGGCGGCGCAGGTGGAAGAAGAATTTGGTATGGAGTGCACCTACGAGAAAGGTGCCAAGGCGGATCAGGTCACTTTCACCCGCTCGGGGGTCAGCGGCACTTTGCACGTCACGCCCGACCATTTTGATCTGGACGCCAAACTGGGCTTTTTGCTCGGTGCGTTCAAAGCCCGGATTGAAGCCGAAATCGTCAAAAATCTCGACGACTTGCTGGCCCCGCGCTAGCGCAAGAATTCTCTAGCTCAGTGATTCGATCAAGTCGACGTACTGTTGCATGGCATCGTCTGTGCTGATGCCCTTGAAGCCGTTCCATGCATCCCACTTGGCGCGCCCCACCATGTCGGTGAACCCGGGTTTTTTTTCTGTGTTGTCACCGGTGCTGGCCTGCTTGTACAGGGCGTAAATCTTGAGCAGGGTGCTGTTGTCAGGGCGCTCGGTCAGATTCTTGGAATGGGCGACAGCGGCTTCGAATTGTTTTTTCAGATTGGCCATGGGGCTCTCCGTTTGGGTTAGGGGACTTCCCTCGTATCTTAAGGTGCGTTTTGCCTGCAAAATCAGGAGCGCCTGCTCAGGTACCCGCGAAAAGCTGAAACTGTGCGGCGAGCCCGCCTAATCCGCCAGTTCGGTCTGGGCCCACTCCACATCCAGACGCTCCATGGCATCCATCGGCTTGCTGGTTGCGGCCAGTTCGTACAGGCCCGTCGCCTCTGCCACGCGGTCGTCACCCTCCAGCATCACCAGGGCGTTGGCCAATTCGATCCTGGCGATGGCGGACTGCGGTGTCAGCGTGAGCGCCCGCTGAAAAAGACCCAGGCTCGCGTCTTTTTTTACGCCGTACGTCATGTTGCCAATCAGCGCGCCCACCTTGTCGATGACCTCGGCGTGGAATGCGCCCAATGCAATGTGGGCGTCGGCGTGGTTTGGTTGCAGCCGAATCGCCGCCTCCAGTGTGGATTTGACTGTGCCGCCCAGTCCTTGCGCCAGCGCCTTGGCCACGCTGATGCCCTGGCTGTAGCGGCCCAACGCATACGCCTGCCAGTAAAAAGCGTTCGCATTACCCGGCTCCGCTATGGCTTGCGCCGCAGCGCGTTCTGCAACCTGCAAAAACAGATCGAGCCGGGTTCTTTCTTTGGGTTCAAGGTAGTTGGCGTAGATGCAGGTGGCCTTGTTGGCGACCGTAATACCCGCCGGTCCAGCCTGCAACCCGGCCTCGACTGCATGTTGAAAAGCACCCTGATGAAACAGTACCCAGGCGGCAAGGACCTTGGGATCCTGGGGCAGAGGCTCCTGGTCACCCGCATGCAGTTTCGTCCATTGCGCCATGACGCTGTCCGCATCAAATGGGAAGTCGCTAGCGTGAGCAAACGCGGTCCATGGGGCCATGGTGTGCATGGTGTGAGTCAGGGTGCGGCCGGCGTGCTGTACGCGCCTGCGAGATGGAGCAGGTGGGTGCGCTGACTGGCTTCCAGATACGGCACCAGCAAATTCAGCACATGGTGGGCACCCCGCATCAGGGCCGCTTGCGCGCTTGCCGGCTCCAATGCGTTGCGGGGGTCCTTCACGTACTCAAAACTCAGCCAGTAGGTCAGCACCACCACCATGCTGCTGGCCACCGGCTCGGCCTCGCGTCGGTCGATGCGCATGGTGTTGCCGCGTGCCAGGCCGTCCAGCACCTGGGCCACCGCGCGTGCCTTGTTCTTCAGCACAAACTGGAAGTGCTTTTCCAGCCGCCGATTTTTGCTGAGCAGGTCGTTGAGGTCGCGGTACAAAAATCGGTATTGCCAAATCAGCTCGAACAGCATGTGGAAAAACAGCCAGGCATCCTCGACATTGCGCACACCGTCGGCAGCCTGCAGCAAGTCATTGAGGGCGCGCTCGAAAGCGGCGAACAACGAGTTGATCAACTCGTCCTTGGCCGGGTAGTGGTAGTACAGGTTGCCCGGGCTGATGCCCAACTCGGCCGAGATCAGCGTGGTGCTGACATTGGGCTCGCCAAAGCGGTTGAACAGGTCGAGCGTGACCTCAAGAATGCGCTCGGCGGTGCGGCGCGGCTTCTTGGTCGCCGACTTGGCCGCCGGGCTGGACGGCGGCTGTGGCTTGGGCGGGTGGGCGTCATGCATGGCGTGCCGGGAATCTAGCATCAAGCAGTGTCAAGCGGCTTGATCGCTGTCACATGGCCTCCGGTTTTGGCGGCGGCCCGACGCGCCGGCCCAGCAGCGGTCAGCACGCTGACGCTGCGCTCCCTACAATCGCGCCCCATGTCCGCAGTCAGCTTTCAACAGGTCGAGAAGACTTACAACGGGGTGCGAGGTCTGTTTTGCGCCCTCGATGCCGTCTCCTTCGACATTCCGCAAGGTGAGTTTTTTGGTCTGCTGGGTCCCAACGGCGCCGGCAAGACCACCTTGATCAGTGTGCTGGCCGGCTTGACCCGGCCCAGCGGCGGCCGGGTCACGGTGATGGGCGTCGACGTGCAACGCGACGCGGCGGCGGCCCGCAAGGCCTTGGGTGTGGTGCCACAAGAATTGGTGTTCGACCCGTTTTTCACGGTACGCGAGACCTTGCGCATCCAGAGCGGCTACTTTGGCGTGCGCCACAACGACGCCTGGATCACCGAGCTGCTGGAGCACCTGGGCCTGGCGGACAAGGCCGACGCCAACATGCGACAGTTGTCCGGCGGCATGAAGCGCCGGGTGCTGGTGGCCCAGGCACTGGTGCACCGGCCGCCGGTGATCGTGCTCGACGAGCCCACCGCAGGCGTTGATGTGGAGTTGCGGCAGACGCTGTGGGCCTTCATCGCCCGCCTCAACCGCGAGGGCCACACCGTGCTGCTGACCACCCATTACCTGGAAGAAGCCGAGGCCCTGTGTCACCGCATCGGCATGCTCAAGCAGGGCAAGCTGGTGGCGCTGGACCGCACCGCCAACCTGCTGGCCGCCACCGCCAGCACCATGCTGCGCTTCAAGACTGACCAGGCCTTGCCTGTTACGCTGGTCGGCCAGGCCCGCGTCACCGGCCGCATTGTGCAGCTCAAGGCGCGGGATGCCGCCGATGTCGAGCGCTTGCTGGCCGCGCTGCGCCAGGCACAGGTGCGCATCGAAGACCTGGAAATCGGCCGTGCC
>JAYTRR010000103.1:0-15640 GCA_043746005.1 Burkholderiales bacterium | reverse complement strand
CTTTCGAAGTTATTGGGTGAGAGGTAGTTCAAAGCGGAGTGACGCCGGTGCGGGTTGTACCAACTCTCGATCCAGGTAAACACCGCCAGGCGTGCTTCGGTTTTGGTTTTCCAACTGCGACGCGCAATGAGTTCACATTCCAGACTGGCGAAGAAACTCTCGGCCATCGCGTTGTCGTAGGCATCCCCCACTGTGCCCATGGACAGTCGCACCCCCATTTCACGGCATCGGTTGCCAAAGGCCACGCTGGTGTACTGGCTACCCTGATCGGAATGGTGAATGACCGACCCAGGCTTGCGCGTATGCAGAGCCATGTTCAGTGCCGTGATCACCAAATCCGCTGTCATCTGCACCCCAAAGGCCCAACCCACCACCTTGCGGCTATACACATCAGTGACCACCGCCAAATACAAGAACCCCTCCCAGGTCGGTATATAGGTCATGTCTGCCACCCAGAGCTGGTTGATGTCCTTTGCCACAAACTCCCGCTTCACCAAGTCAGGCGCCGGTCGCTGGCGTTTGTTGCGTTCGGTCGTCACGCACCATGCACGCCTGCGGCTCACGCCCTGGATGTGCATCAAGCGCATCAGACGAGCAATCCGCTTACGGCTGGCAACGACTCCTGCATCGGCCAACTCGGCACGGATGCGGGGCATGCCGTACGTCTCATCGCTGGCCTGGTGTGCCTGGGCGATGCGCTCACGCAAACTCACGTTGGCCTTGGCACGATTGCTCAATGGGCGATCGCGCCAGTCGTAGTAACCGCTGGTGGAAACGTTGAGGGTTTCGCACAGGGCTCGCACCGGTAGTTCGGCCTGATTTGCTCTCACAAGCGGGTAGACGGTGTGGACGTCTTCTCGCTCTTTCCTGCAAACCAGGCCGTAGCCTTTGCCAATATGTCGCGCTCCATTTGGACCTGACGCAGCTTGCGTCGCAACTCGATCAGTTCCTGCCGTTCGTTTGCGTTCAATGGCCCAGATGACGGCTTTGCGCCAGCAGGCTTTACAGAACTGGATGTTCCCATCCGGTCAAGGCGTACCCATTTGGCAACCGTGGTGGCATGCAGGCCAAATTCCTTGGCCACATCGTTGGCGCTGCGACCCGCGAGAACCAGCTCGACAAGTTGCTGGCGATATTGCGGTGAATACACCGGCTTTGGTTTGGACATCTCGGACTCCTTTTGTAAGAACAATAAGGTGTCCGTGAAATGGGGTCAACTTCAACTTCAGTGCAAGCACTGGCAGGGCAAGGCCGTGGGCGTGAAGGAGTTGCGCGAGTTCTTTGGCGTAATGGCATCGCACAAGCTTCAGCGCGGCACCTATGCAACCACTTCCACCTACACGACGGACGCGAGGCAGTTCGCCAAGGACAACTGCATCAACGCACTCGATGGCACCAGCCTGTTGAGTTTGATTGCCAAGCGCACGCCAGAGCAACAGAAGGCGCTGCTGGACGTGGCCTATGAAGGGGAATACTGGCGCCCCACCTGTGCCAGTTGCGGCGTGAAGATGCTGGAGCGAACGCCGTCAAAAGGCGGTGCGAATTTTTGGGGCTGCGCTAACTACCCGCGCTGCAAGTCCAGGCTGCCGATGGCTCCGGCTATACGCTGATATTTGCTACATTTTTCGTAGCTGCTTGCGCATATTCCACCGGGGCTGTAGGCCATTTTTATGTAGATTTTTAGACTTGATTAGGGCAGGGTCCATTCTGCCAGCGGTATAGTTGCATTTCGCCAACTTACAACCCGTTTTGGAGCCAACCATGAGTCCAATCGCTGAAACCCTAAGTGCCCAAGCGGTGCAGCTTCCCCCTGAAGATCGCATGGCACTGGTGGAGCACATTTTGGACAGTCTGGATGAACCCGATGCATCTCTGGATGCGCTGTGGGCCAAGGAAGCCGATGATCGACTGGCGGCGTACCGCCGTGGCGAGATACGCGCCGTGACCTTGTCCGACGTGATTGCCAAATACCAGATCACAAAGAAAGCCGCCAACGGCAAGACGTTGGATGAGTTGAAGCGGCAAACGGTTGCAGCCGTCGGCTGACAATTTGCTACGTTTTTAGTAGCTGCTTGCGCATATTCTGCCGTGGCTAGAGGCCGATTTGACACATAAGCCGTGGCCCACGGTAAACTTGCCTCATGCGCCCCTCAGAAGCCCTTTTCCTACACCGCACGCAAATCCGCGAGATCGCATTGCGCCACCGCGCCACCGGTGTGCGGGTGTTTGGCTCTGCGCTGCACGGTGACGACACCGCAGATAGCGACCTGGACCTGTTGGTAGAGCCCACCGCGCAAACCACACTGATGGACATTGGCGCCACCGGTTTGAGTTGAAGCAGCTCTTGGGTATGGATGTGGATGTGCTCACCCCCAACGGCTTGCCCGCCAGCTTCCGCGAGCAGGTGCTGCGCGAGGCCGTGGCGGTATGAGCCAACCCGCGCAACATGCCGCAGTGCCATGGGGTTTCGCCTACGAAATGCGCAACGCCTTGGCCCATGGCTATTTCAATGTAAATTTAGCAATCGTCTGGCAAACCATCCAAAACGATTTGCCTACACTCAAGGCACAAGTCGTATCGCTCGGTTAGATTGTCATAGCGACGCTACGCTTTTCGTAGCCGCTTGCGCACATTCCACGGTGGCCAGAGGCCGATTTGACTGAAATATCAAATAACCCCATTTTGGGTACAATAAACCCCAATATGGGTATTAAAGAACCGTCCGCCCCTTTGCCAGCCAGCCTTGCCGACGCCCTGTTCCCCAAAGTGCGCCAGCGCGTGCTGGCCGTTTTGTTTGGCACGCCAGACCGCAGCTTTTACGCCAACGAGGTGATTGCACTGGCCCAATCGGGCACCGGCGCTGTGCAGCGGGAATTGGCGGGCCTGTCTGACGCCGGCTTGCTCACCGTCAGCAAACAGGGCAACCAGAAGCACTATCAGGCCAACGCCGATGCACCGGTGTTTGCCGAGTTGCGTGGCCTGGTGCTCAAAACCATGGGTCTGATCGATGTGCTGCGGGCGGCATTGGGGCCGCTGGCGGCGCAGATTGATCTGGCCTTCGTTTATGGCTCTGTGGCCAAGCAGCAAGACACCATGCACAGCGACATTGACGTGATGATCGTCAGCCCCGGCCTGGGCTACGCAGACGTGTTTGGCGCGCTGGAGTCTGCCACCAACACTCTGGGCCGCAAGATCAACCCCACGCTGTACACCCCCGCCGATGTGGTCAAGCGCATCCAGGACGACAACGCTTTTGTCACGCGCGTTTTGCGGCAGCCCAAAATATGGTTGATTGGCAACGAGGAGCAACTGCATGCGACAAGCACTTGATAACCTGTGCGGGCCCGGCAAGCCGCTCAAGGCGGAGCCACCCGATGGCAACGAAATCGCTGGTCTGCTACGCACCGGCATTGCGCGTCTGCACGACGCGCGCAACCCAGCTTTGGCGCTGGAGAGCCGGTTCGACCTGGCCTACAACGCAGCGCACGCCTTGTGCCTGGCCGCGCTGCGCCGCACGGGCTATCGCTCAAGCAACCGCTACATCGTCTTTCAGGTACTACCCCACACGCTGGGTATGGGCCCCGAGGTGTGGCGCGTGCTTGACAAGTGCCACAACACCCGCAACCTCGGTGAATACGAGGGTTTGATGGAGGTGGATGAGCGACTGGTTACCGACTTGATCGTGGCCACACAAGTCGTGGCAGACGCAATTGGGCAACTACCGCGCTGAGTGAAAATTGCTACGCTTTTCGTAGCTGCGTGCGCAGGTTCTACGTTGGCTAGAGGCCTATTTCATGTAGGTTTCTGTGATTGATTAGGGCCAGAGTACGTTCTGCTGGCGGTATATCTGCGATTAGACCACTACGACCCATTTTGGAGCCCCCCATGAACCCAACCGCAGAAACCCTCAGCGCCCAAGCTGTGCAGTTGCCGCCAGACGAACGCATGGCGCTGGTGGAGCGAATCTTGGATAGCCTTGACGAACCCGATGCGTCTCTGGATGCGCTATGGGCCAAGGAAGCCGATGACCGGCTGGCTGCGTACCGGCGTGGAGAAATTCGCGCGTTGGTCTTATCCGACGTGATCGCCAAATACCAGGTCACCAAGAAGTCCGCATGAGCATTCGCCTGCTGGAGACACTCAAGGTGCTGAAGCTCATTGAGCAATTCCCGCAGGCGTGGCACCCACTCACCCCCGAAATTCGCCGTTGCCGCCTCAAGCGATTCCCCTACAGCGTGGTCTACATACTGGACGCTGATGGCATATTGGTCCTCGCAGTGGCTCACCAGCACCGCAAGCCCGACTACTGGCGTGACCGAGTCTTACCCAACCACTGACCATGCGCCCCCAAACCATCCAAATCTTCCTCCCCGCAGGTGACCCGCGCGGCATGCGCGTGGCCGAGATCACGACGCGCATTGTTCGCGTGATCGAAGTGCCGCGCAGCCAGTTGGCGGACTTCTTCAAGATGCCCGAGGCGCAGCAGGTGGGTGTGTACTTCTTGATGGGAAAGTTTGGTTCGGACGCAAACGCGCGCGCTGTTTCTGGAGTGGTTCGCCATTGCAGAGGCCACCAAGGCCGGGCGCTACAGCCTGGAGAACGGCAACACCGGCTCAGAGCCCTACACCCCCGCGCCGCTGCAAGCCGACTGCCACGAGATTCACGAAACCGCAGCCACCCTGCTGGCCACGCTGGGCCAGCCCATCTTCGAGCCGCTGACCAACGCCTCCAAGGGCGAGGCAGAGCTGTTCTATTGCAAAGGCTCTGGTGCCGATGGCGTGGGCGAGTACACGACCGAGGAGTTTGTGGTGCTCTTCCCCAGCCCCAGCCAAGCCGCCATGGCGCTAATGGGCCGCTCTGCCAACGGCTGGGTGGAGTAGAAAGCGGACAACGGCAAGACGCTGGACGAGTTGAAGCGGCAGACGGTGTCAGCAGTTGGCTGACAATTTTCTACGTTTTTTGTAGCCGCCTGCAAGCGCTCTGTCGTGGCGATGGCATGCACCTGCCCGGCCTCGTTGATCAGGGCGGTGGCGGTAATCTGGACCGGCAGCGTTGCACCGGTCCGGGTGAGCCTTTGTGTCGAATACGGCATCAGCGTCTCGGCCTCGCTCCAGCCATACATGCGCGCGGCGCCCGGATTCCAGGCAATGGTGCGGCCATTCAAATCCTGCACGGCACCCTCAATCACACTCTCCAGCGTACAGTAGGGCTGGATGCGCATCATGTAGGACTTGCCCGTCAGCAGGTTGTTCATGTCGTTGTTGGCCCGCGACAAGTCCAGTACCTTGGCTTGCAACTCGGAGTTGACCGTGGCCAGCTCCTCGTTGGTGGACTGTAGCTCTTCATGACTGGTCTGCAGGTATTCGTCCTTGGTCCGCAGTTCCTGCTGAAGCGCTGCAATGCGCGCGTCTGCATCACCGCCAACACCGGTGGGTGCCACCGGTTGCGCTGCAGCATCCAGGGCGGGGGCCTCCTGCAGCAGCACCGGTACAGGGACGACTCCGCCGTGGCAGCAGCACCCACGCGCACCGGGCTTCCAGTCGCCCTGCCATCGAAAAGCTTGGGGATGATCTGCTCCTCCAGCTCCTCGAAGATGTCCGGATCGCGAAACAGGGCTTCCACCTCGGTTGGCGTTTGCTGCAGGTACTTGACGTAATTGGCTATTCCATCAATCTGGTGCACCGCCAGGCGGCGTTCGATGCGCCAGTTGATGGTACTGGGTTTGTACTGGGAGAAATCGCGCCCGGTCTGGGCACACGCAGCAAGACAAATATCTTTTTGAGCGCGTGCTCTGATTTGGGCGCGTCAGGGTGAGCGATCTGCGAGAGTTTGCCGAAGGCATGGACCGCGTAGGCCATGAGCGGGGTGGCCATCTCGGCGGGCGCCAATTCGTAGTCCACCTTGCCAGTGGCCAGCGCACTGCGGGACATGCCATCGAACTCGCTGGACACGGGCGTCTACACCATGACCATGCCACCCACGTCCTTTGATGGCCGGCACGCCCAGGGTACCGTCGCTGCCCGTGCCGGACAGCGCGATGCCGATGGACCGCTTGCACTGGTCCTGCGCCAGTGAGCGAAACAAAAAATTAATGGGCAAGTGCAGGTAGCCATGCAGGAACGCCATGTCGCAGGTGGGAGGAGTGATGTAGACGCAGTTGGGCTGGACCCGTCATGCCATCCTCCACCTCGAATACCTGCATGCGGGTGCAGCGCTGAATGAGGTCGGTGAGGATGCTCTTGTGGTCAGGTGCCAGCCCGCCGGCTGATGCGCCGATGCCAACAATAGGGAAACCAGCACTGTGTGGCTTGGAGGCCACCCCGGCTGCGTTGGCTTTTGACTTTTTTGCTTCTGTCATGCTGGTCTCCGAGAGCAACACCTAGTCGCTCGGCGACCCTTGTCGATTATTGCCTATGCCCGTCCCGCAGCTGCGCCCTTGCGCCGGGACTTCCAGGCGCCCAACACAATCACCAGACCGGGAATCAGGATCATCGCCCAGATAATCTTGTCCAGATGCGCTTTTACCCAGGGAAAATTACCAAAGAAATAGCCAATGGTGACAATGCCGCCGACCCACAAAGCCCCACCCAGCACGTCGAAAAACAGGAAGCGGGCACGCGTCATTCGGGCGACCCCGGCAACAAAGGGCGCGAAGGTGCGCAAAAATGGCATGAACCGCGCCGCCACAATGGTGATGCCACCGTAGCGCTCGTAAAAAGCATGCGCCGCGTCAAAGGCAGCCCGGTTGAAAAAGCGCGAGTCCTCCCACTGAAATACCTTGGGACCAAAGTAGCGCCCGATAGCGTAGTTAGACTGATTTCCGAGCACCGCCGCAGCAAACAACAGACCCACCGAGAGCGGGTAGCTCATCAGCCCGACGCCGCACATGGCCCCCACCACAAACAACAAGGAGTCACCCGGCAAAAAGGGCATGACCACCACACCGGTTTCCACAAAAATGATCAAAAACAGCAGTGCGTAAACCCACAGGCCGTACTGGGTGATAAACGCCTCCAGGTATTTGTCTACGTGCAGGATGAAGTCGATGAGATAAGTAACAAGTTCCATGGGTGGAGATTATCTCCGCCCTTTCTGACATCACACAGCGCAGTATTTTTCCTGAATTTCCGTGTTCTCCAGCAACTCCTGGGCATCACCCTGGTGAACGATGCGGCCCTGGTCCAGGATGTAGGCCCGGTCCGATATGGACAGAGCGCGCTCCACGTTTTGCTCCACCAGCAAGATGGTGGTGCCCTTCTCCTTCATGCGGGAAAACAATTCAAACATCTCGTGCACCAGCAGCGGCATGATGCCCTCGGAGGGCTCGTCGAGCAAGATCATGCGGGGGCGCGCCATCATGGCCCGCGCAATAGCCAGCATCTGTTGTTCGCCACCCGACAGCGAAGTTCCTTCCTGGTGAAGGCGTTCCTTGAGGCGGGGAAAGGTTTCCGCTATTTCATCGATCATTTCGGCCATCTCGCCCCTGCGGTTACTGGCCAGCAATCCCAGCTGAAGATTCTCCAGAACCGACAATCCCGGCACAATGCGACGCTCTTCAGGCACATAGGCCAAGCCCCGGTGGTAACGCACATGGGGCGGCAAACCCAGGAGGTCTTCTCCGTCAAAAAGCACCTGCCCCTTGCACTTGTTCAACAGGCCCATAATCGTGCGCAAGGTCGTGGTTTTGCCGGCACCATTACGTCCCATGAGCGTCACAATTTCACCGCGGCGCACTTCAAAGCTCAAGCCCTGGATCACGTGGCTTTGGTCATACCAGGCATTGAGTTGTTCAACTTTCAGCATGATGTCCTTTCAATTTTGGCCGAGGTAGACGCGTCGGACCTCTGCATTGGCCCGAATCTCGTCAGGGTTGCCATCGACCAGTAGCTCACCATGGTGCAGCACGATCAGCCGATTGCACAAGCCCATCACCAGCTTCATCTTGTGCTCTACCAGGATCACCGTGCGCTCCTGGGCAAGTTGTTGAATCAGTCCCATCATGACCCGGGTTTCTTCGGGTGACATACCCGCAGTGGGTTCATCCATCAACAGCAGCTTGGGGGCGCAAGCTAGCGCCATTGCGACTTCAAGGGAGCGTTGCTGGCCGTGCGCAAGATCGCCTGCCAGCTTGTGGCGGATGTCGGCCAGACCCACCCGCTCCAGCAGTGCATCGGCACGATCCATCAGCTCAATATAAGCACCGCGTGGGCGCAGCAGCTGAAACCGGGAGACCTGCATTTGCAGCGCGACCCGAACGTTCTCATGCGCACTGAGTTGCTTGAAGACGTTGGTGATCTGAAAGCTCTTGGCAATACCGATGCGCGCGAAATCGTGGGGAGCAATCTGCGTGATATCGCGGCCTTCAAACCATATCTGGCCCGAACTGGGCGGCACCCCGCCGCTGATGACATTGAAAAAGGTACTTTTACCCGCCCCATTGGGGCCAATAATGGCCGTCAGTTCACCGGCGCGGAAGGCCACACTGACGTTGTTGAGCGCACGGAAGTTTCCAAACGTGCGCGACACCGCGCGAACTTCGAGAATGGGTACTGCGCTCATAGTGCCCTCCCCTGGCGGTTCTGCCAGCGGTCCAACTTGTACAGCAAGGTGCCCCATATTCCTTTGGGAAAGAACAGCACGAAGAACATGAAAACCAGGCCCACCACGCCCATCCAGTAGCGCGTGAGATTGGTCACCACATCTTCCAGCAGCAAAAACACGGCTGCCCCGACAAAAGGACCAAAGAATGTCCCCATGCCGCCGAGCAGACACATCATGACGGCCTGACCCGACTGCAAATAGTGCAGCGAGTCAATGGGCACAATCGACAGGTGCAGCGCCCGCAGCGCACCCGCCAGCCCGCAGATGCCCGCCGACAGCGCAAAGACCAGTAGCTTGGCCCTTGCGACGTTGTAGCCGCAGGCGGCCGCACGCTTCTCGTTCTCGCGAATCGCTTCAATCACGGCACCAAAAGGCGAGTTCAGGACGCGGGAAACAAACCACAGTGCCAGGGCCACGAACGCCAGGATCACGTAGTACTTGTTCAGCGGATTCAGAAAGTCGATGCGGAGGCCCGGCAACTCGATGGCATCCACCTTGACGCCCCGCAAGCCGTTTTCGCCACCCGTCCATCGTTCCGATTTGTAGAAAATGTAGTAGACGATTTGCGCAAGGGCCAGGGTCACCATAGAAAAATAGATGCCCCTGGTTCGAATGGCCAAAAATCCGATGATCAGTCCGGTAAGGCACGACGATGCCACGCCCACCCCAATGGCTGCCCACCAGGGCCAGCCCGCATGCACGACCGAGATGCCCGCAAGGTAAGACCCCACTCCCAGAAAGGCAGCATGTCCGAAGGACAGCATTCCGGTGTAGCCAAACAACAGGTTGAAACCAACGGCATAAAGGCCAAAGATCAGGATATTGACCGACAAAGCGTCATAGGGCATGAGGAACGGGAAAATGAGCAAAAAAAGCAGCGCAGTGGCCACCCGATGCCCGCGCGCGAAAACCAGGGCTGAAACAAGAAAATTTTTCATATTGATCGGTCAGCTCATGAGTCCGGCTTTGCCAAAAAAGCCTTGCGGCCGAATCAGCAGCACCACCGCCATCAAAACAAATATCGACAGCTCGCCATACTCGGGTGCCACCAGGGATGTCATGGCAAACACGACGCCCACCAGCAAGCCCGCCACGACCGCCCCGGGCAGCGATCCCATGCCGCCAACGACAGTGACGACGAAGGACTCCGCCAGCAGCGGTATGCCCATCTCCGGATTAACTGCGCGTGTCGGGGCAGCCAGCAAGCCGGACAGGCCCGCAATGGCGGTGCCGATACCAAACACCAGCAACCAGACTTTTGCGATATCAATGCCAAGCACTTTCACGATTTCTGCATCGCGTGAGCCGGCCCGAATGATCAGCCCATAGCGTGTCTTCTCTATGAACAGCCACAAGCCCAGCACAATCACCGCGGTTGCAGCGATCAGGAACAGGCGGTACAGCGGGAAGTAGCCAAAGCCCAAAAACACGGACCCCCGCAACTCGGGCGGCGTGGAGCTGGGCAAACCCTCAATACCGAAGGTAAACCGCATCACATCGATCAGGACATACGACAACCCGAAGGTCAGCAACAACGGGTAGTCAATACCCCGGCCGTACAGCGGCCGCACCAAAAAGCGCTCGCACAGCAGGCCAATGGCACCGGTGGCCAACGGCACCAGCAAAAGACTGAACCAGAAGCTTCCCGTCAACGCCATGCTGTAGACACCCAGAAAGGCGCCCACCATAAAGAAGGCACCGTGGGCGAAATTCACCACGGTCAGCATGCCGAAAATCAGGGAAAGACCAATCGCCAGGAGCGCATAAATGGCTCCCAGCGCGATGCCCGTCATCAACTGCAAGGCAAACAGTTGGGGTGTGATGTCAAACATGCGAGCGCTTTCGGTTAGATCGAAACCTTGTGACCCATTTCTTCACAGGTCCGCAGATTTTTTTCATCCGGTGCTTCGATGGCCAACACATTGAAGACGTCGTATTTGTCTTTCATGTTCTTGGATTTGGACTCGACGATCACCACCGACTGCACCGACTGGTGGTCGCACTTGCGGTAGAACTGGTCGCCTTTGTACCAGTTGTAGCGCATCTGGCGCAACGCAATGCTGACCTTCATCGACTCCGTGGACTTGGCATCACGCACGGCTTGCAGTACGCTGCGTACACCCGCGTAGCCCAGAGCGCCGTAGTCCGACGGCACCGAACCACCATACGCCTTGCGGAATTTGTCATTGAATGCCTTGGCCGCCGGGATCTTGTCTTCCATGCCCCAGTAGTACGAGGTTCCGCCCAGTATTCCGTCGAATGCATCGGCACCACCGGCCTGGCGCGAGGTGTACAGCAGCACGGGAGCAATGATCTTGGTGTTGGCCTTCAGGCCGAAGTCTGTCGCCTGTTTGGCAGAGTTCACCAGATCGCGACCGAAATTGCAGAGCACCAGAATATCGGGTTTCAGCGCCTGGATGCGCGGCAAGAAAGCGGAGTAGTCCGCTGCGCCCAGGGGGTGACGAATATCGGCAAGCGTTTGCGCCCCCAGGGACTGCCCTGCCCGCTGAAAGCCGCGCACCATTTCGTGCCCATAGGCATAGTCAGCCGTCAGGTAAACCACCTTTTTGCCGAACTTCGGAAAAGCATAACGCGCCACTGCGCCTGCCGTGAGGTGCGGATTCAGCGCCTCGTGAAAGGTGTACATACTCCAGTCCTTGGCATCGTTGATGGCATCGGACTGGCTGATGGAATTGAACAGCACCTTGCGGTCGCGGCACACCGCATTGATGGACAACTGGGTTGCCGCAGAAAGTGAGCCCACGACAAAGTCCACCTTGTCTTTTTCAATCAATTCCAGGGTGCGGGTTGCCGCCTCTCCCGGGTTGAGCTTGTCATCCCGCACCAGCAACTCCGCCATGCGCCCATTGAAGCCACCACTCTCATTGAACTCCTTGACGGCGATTTCAGCGGCTCGGACCTGGTCCTGAGCCTCAGCGGAAAAGGCTCCCGTCAGCGGTACAGGAAACCCGATCTTGATCGGATTGGGTTGTGCCCGCGCAAGACTCATCCACGCGGGGGTGGCAGCAATGGCTGCCGCACCGACTATCAATGCGCGGCGACCCGGGTTATTAGGAGTTTTATTTACAGTCATGGTTGTCTCCGGTGGTTTTTCAAGGGGGTGAGGGAAAGGGTACGGGTCGACTCTTGTTGAGGCGGCGCTATGGACAAGTCAATCGCTGTTTCCAGCATCACAGCGCGTGCATCACGTGCCGGCGTTTCAGCAACAGCGCCCGGTGATGCCGAAGCCTGCATGTAGGCTCCGAGTTTGCGCGCCCGATCAACAGCGGCTTGACCCGGCAGAAGACGTAAGGCCTCAAAAGCCGTCAACGCTGTAACATTTGCACCATGGGCTTCGATGCAATCGGTCAGCGCCATGGCATCTTCGGCGGCTTTGGTAACACCCATGCCCACATGGGGCCGAGCCACAAAAGCGGCATCACCCATCAGGGCGATACGGTTGAACGCCATTTGCGCGCTACGCAGGTCATAGATGGGTTGAAGAAATGGCTGGGCCGTTTTTTCCAGCATCTCGGCAAACTGCGGAGCCAGGAGTTCGCGGGCAGCCAACCGGACTGCCGCCACCTGCTTCCAGGAAACTTTGTTGGGCGGCAGACCCAAGGGATAGTGCTGGCCGTCGTCGTCCGTCATGAGGGATTGCAGGGTTCCGTCGTCTGGTGCGGGGCGGTACCAGACAAAGTTGTAGCGGCGCTGCCCGGCCTGTACCGAATTGCCCGCTCCGGCTACCGGATAGCCGATGAGTTGCTCACCGGGGGGCAACCCAAACCCGAATGTCTCAAACACGGAATCACGCGTCCGGCGAGAAAGAACCGACTCCTCACACACGCCCCGCCAGGCGACATACCCTGCATAGGCAACCGGAACCACCGGCGCCAGCCCGCCCCGCACAACCGAGCGAATGCCGTCCGATGCTACCGCGAGTTCAGCGTTAAAGGTGCGACCATCCTCACACACCACTGAAGCGCAATCATCACTCTGAATCACCTGCTTCACCGACGCACCCTGCACGTAGCGATTGGCGGGAAATGCCGCCAGCAAAAGCGCGTACAGCCGACTCCAGGAAGTCAACACCTGCGCAATGCTGGCTTTCTCGACCACAGCCCCGCTGGCGTCCAGCACCACGCGCTGGTCAATGGAGACACCCAGACGGGCATCGTCGGCGATGCCACAGCGGGTCAAGGCAGCAACCAGAGGCCGATGGCTCACAATGCCGGCGCCCCGGCCATCCAGCGAGTGCACCGTTTTCTCCAGCACTGTCACATCGTGGCCAGCCCGATACAGCATATTGCCAGCCATGAGACCGCCGAGCGAGCCACCAATGACGACAATCCGCGCCATATCAGGCGCTCAATCCCGACAGTCGGGCATCCAGGCTGCTTTTCTCTTCGGCTGGGTAGTTCAACTCGATAACCAGCCCTGCGGGGTCATCCAGAAACAACTGGTGCAGGCCGATGGCCGGTACGGTGCGCTCCCGGCAGGGAACACCCAGTTTCTTGAGATGGGCCAGCATGGCTTCCAGCCCGGTTGTCATCAAGGCGATGTGGTCTACCGCGCCGGTTCCCTGCAGCGAACCGACATCCCGGTCACCCAGGTATTGCTTCAAACCCTGCGGATCGTTTTTGTCGATCCCGATCACATGCACCATCGCGTTCGCCACGATGGAAGGATCACCGTTGTACATCCACAGGCCTGGAAATGGGAATGGTGGACGCGGGCCCACCGACAGGCCCAATACCGTCTCGTAGAACGCCCGCGTCGCATCCAGATCGGTTGTCCGGATCGAGAAATGATTCAATGAATAGGCCAAGGTAAGTTCTCCTCTTTGGAAAGACCAGGCAGGGACCCGCTTCTGGGGGCTGCGCTCTGCGCAATGACCGCTTCTATGGACCGCAGGTAGCCGCGGACCCGGTCGTGAATGAAGACTTCATCAAAAGGATCGTTCTGCTGGTCGAACGGGGCCAGTCCGTAGACCCATCGACGCATGCCCATGTAGAAAATGCTGCCGTGCAGACCCATGATCAATTCAAGCTCACGCGCGGTCGGCTTGCCGCGATTGGGGCGCCCCAGGTATCGGCGACTCTCGCGCACCAGGCGGGGAAAGAGTTTTTCACCCAGTAAAGCGAAATAGCGGTCCGTGATGTACCGGTCGCTCAGTCCGGAAAAAACAAACACGCGAACCCAGTCGCGCTCCAGAATCAGCTTGGCATATTCGGTATAAAACCGCGTCAACTTGGATTCAACATCCAGCGCCTTGTCATCCAGCAGCCCCTCCCACGCCGTATTCCAGCGCGCTGCAAACAGGTCGGTATAGACCCGCTCAATTAACGCCTGCTTGGTCGGAAAGTAGTGGTACAGCAGGGTGTGCGTAATGCCCAGATCCCGGGCAAGGTCACGCAACTGTCCATCGAGTCCGTGCTGCGAGAAAAACCGGACAGCACCTTCCACGATCAGACGCTCGCGCTCCGCTGGCGGCAGACGCCGTCGCGGTGACGTTTTGTCGCTGCTCGCGTCCAGTGCAGGGTTTTTACCGATGGAAGTCATGGGGCCGTTGATTAATAGTTGACGCTAATTTAACGCTTGGTCAATAAGCTTCAAATCGGGACAAACCCGAAGACGCCAACCCCATCCGAATTCACAAGGCACACACATGGAACTCAAAGGCAGCGTCATTCTTCCTGCAGGATCAGAGCCGGTCTGGCTGGCACTCAACAATCCCGACGTGTTGCGGCTGTGCATTCCAGGGTGTGAAGAAGTACGTCAAATCTCCCCGGATGAGATGCATGCACGGGTAATGCTCCGACTGGGACCGGTGCGGGCCAACTTTGTCGGCAAAGTGCTGATGACCGACGTTCGCCCCCTGCTGGGCTGCACACTGAACTTTGAAGGCTCCGGCGGTAGCGCGGGTTTTGCCCGTGGCAGCTCAGTGATCGAACTCACCACCGTTCCAGAAGGCACCCGGCTGGACTACACCGCGCAAGCATCGGTGGCCGGCAAGCTGGGCCAGATTGGTGGACGCCTGATGGATGCCTCTGCCAAGCAACTGGCAGACCGCTTCTTTGTCGCGTTCAGAACCCACATAACGGCAGGCGAAGAAACGGCTTCGCAGGCCATACAAGCCCCCTCGACTCTCCCGGCCATGGTTACCACCGTCCCGGCAATGGGCACGCCGCCCGAATCACCTTCGTCCTGGTTCGACACGGAAAAGCCCCGTCTGCTCTGGTTTGCGGCCGGCGTCACATCCACTGCATTGGGCGTCTGGATGGGCGCACACTGGCTGCATTGACATTGATGCGTTCAGCCCTCCACTTTCCTGAAGGCACTACCCCATGAAAGCTCCCGCGTTTTCCTACGCACGACCCAGTCGGCTTGCCGACGCGCTGGCGCTGCTTGAAAAGCATGGCGACGAGGCCCGGCTGCTTGCCGGTGGCCAGACGCTGATGGCCACACTTAACATGCGGCTGTCGGAACCCTCCCTGCTGATCGACCTGCAATCGGTCGCCGAACTCCGGGGCATTGGGGTCACAGCGACCCATGTGCGCATCGGTTCCATGGTGACCCACAGCGATATTGAATCATCCGCGCTGGTCGCACAGCACGCGCCGCTGCTGGCCATGGCGGCGCCCCATATTGCCCATCGGGCCATTCGCAACCTGGGTACTTTTGGCGGATCGATTGCCTATGGCGACCCGGCAGCCGAATGGCCCGCCTGTTTGCTGGCCCTGGATGGTGTGGTGATTGCGCGCAGCCTGGCGGGGGAACGCCGCATTGCCGCGAAGGATTTCTTTGTGGGCCTGTACACCACAACCCTGGCGGCCCATGAGGTCATTGCGGCGTGTGAGGTCCCACTGGCGCAGGCATCACAGCGATTCGCTTTCAGCGAACTGGCGCGCCGCCATGGGGACTATGCCGTGGTGGGCCTTGCCGCGTCAGCCCAATGGTCTGAGGGTCTGTTTGATTCCGTGCGACTGGCCTGGCTGGGTGTTGGCAACATGCCGTTGCGTGCCCTTGCAACCGAACA
>JAYTRR010000102.1:0-5325 GCA_043746005.1 Burkholderiales bacterium | reverse complement strand
CTTGATAGCGTTGAGGCGGGCGATCTGGCCATCACGCACCGCCACGTTGTCGATGTCACGGGACTCAATCGCGTCTTCGGTCTTGAGTTTGTACTTGTTGACGCCCACGATGACGTCCTGGCCGCTGTCGATGCGGGCCTGCTTTTCGGCCGCAGCCGCCTCGATCTTGAGCTTGGCCCAGCCGCTGTCCACGGCACGGGTCATGCCGCCCATGGCTTCCACTTCTTCGATGATCTTCCACGCCGCATCCGCCATGTCTTGCGTGAGCTTCTCCATCATGTAGCTGCCCGCCCAGGGGTCCACCACATTGGTGATGTGGGTTTCTTCCTGAATGATGAGCTGGGTATTGCGGGCAATGCGGCTGGAGAACTCGGTGGGCAAGGCAATGGCCTCGTCCAGCGCATTGGTGTGCAGGCTTTGGGTGCCGCCAAACACGGCAGCCATGGCTTCGATGGTGGTGCGCACCACGTTGTTGTAGGGGTCTTGCTCGGTCAGGCTCCAGCCGCTGGTCTGGCAGTGGGTGCGTAGCATGAGCGATTTGGGGCTCTTGGCGTCAAAGCCTTTCATGATGCGGCACCACAGCAGGCGGGCTGCGCGCATTTTTGCCACTTCCAGGTAGAAATTCATGCCAATGGCCCAGAAGAACGAGAGGCGCCCGGCGAATTCGTCCACATCCAGCCCGGTGGCAATGGCGGTCTTCACATATTCCTTGCCGTCGGCCAGAGTGAAGGCAAGTTCCAGCGCCTGGTTGGCACCAGCCTCTTGCATGTGGTAACCCGAGATTGAGATCGAGTTGAACTTTGGCATGTTCTTGGCGGTGTAGCCGATGATGTCGCCAATGATGCGCATGCTGGGCGCAGGCGGATAGATGTAGGTGTTGCGCACCATGAACTCTTTCAGAATGTCGTTCTGAATGGTTCCAGAAAGCTTGTCTTGCGACACGCCCTGCTCTTCGGCAGCCACCACATAACCGGCCAGCACCGGCAGCACAGCGCCGTTCATGGTCATGGAGACGCTGACTTTGTCCAGCGGAATCTGGTCGAACAGAATCTTCATGTCCTCCACCGAATCAATCGCCACGCCGGCCTTACCCACGTCGCCCGTGACGCGCGGATGGTCGGAGTCATATCCACGGTGGGTTGCCAGATCGAACGCTACGGAAACGCCCTGCCCCCCCGCCGCCAAGGCTTTGCGGTAGAAGGCGTTGGACTCTTCGGCGGTCGAAAAACCGGCGTATTGGCGAATGGTCCAAGGGCGCACGGCGTACATGGTGGCCTGTGGGCCACGCAGGTAGGGCTCAAAGCCGGGCAAGGTGTTGGTGTACTGCAGGTTTGCGGTGTCTTCTGCTGTGTAGAGCGGTTTGACCGAGATACCGTCTGGTGTGATCCAGTTCAGCGCCTCGACACTGCCACCGGGAGCCGACTTGGCTGCAGCCTTGGCCCAGGCGTCCAGGTTGGCGGCTTTGAATTCAGGGTTTTTTTCGATCATGACAAATCCAATCTTCCATATGCAGACGCCGTTAGAAGGCAACTGCAGGCAATTAAGGGCCGTTAAATGAATGGCGAACGCGCCCACAGTGCTTGAGCCAGCACAATCTTTTAGTTTACATTATTCATAATTATTGATTCAATATATTCTATTCAGCTTACAAGGTGCCTATGGCAGCGCTTCCAACCGATTCCCCCAATGACCGCTCACTTGCGCCCCGCGCACTGTATGTTGAGGTAGCGGAGCGGCTGCGTCAACGCATATTCAGCCAGGAACTGGAGCCCGGCAGCTGGATTGATGAGCTCAAGATCGCCGAGGCCTACGGCATCAGCCGCACACCCCTGCGCGAAGCGCTCAAGGTGTTGGCGGCCGAGGGCTTGATCACCATGAAGGTGCGCCGCGGCGCCTATGTGACCGAGGTTTCAACACGCGACCTCTCCGACGTGTACCACCTGCTAAGCCTGTTGGAGAGCGATGCCGCCGGCGTGGTGGCCACCCAGGCTACCAACGCGCAGCTACAAGAATTGCAAACCCTGCACCGTGAACTGGAAGCCGCCGCCCTGCCCGGTCAGCAAGACCGTGAACGCTTCTTTGCAATCAACGAGCGTTTTCACATGCGCTTGCTGGAGATCGCCGACAACCGCTGGCGCGACCAGGTGGTGGCCGATCTGCGCAAAGTGATGAAACTGAACCGCCACAACTCGCTGTTCAAATCGGGACGCATCGACGAGTCGCTGCAAGAGCATCGGGCCATCATGGCTGCGCTTACGGCGCGGGATGCAAAGGCCACGGTGCAGCAGATGCAGGCGCATTTTGCCAACGGCCTGGAAGCCGCCGCTTGAAACAGTGCCTACAATTCAGGGAAGAACATCCAACCTGACCGGATATGCCACCGGTCGCATGAGGATGGCATGGAGACCGACCATACCAATGTTCCATGACAGACCCGATCAATCCGCCGGCTGACCACTCGCCTGCGATTTCCCAGCAGCAGACGCTGCTTGAATACCAGACCATTCTTGAAAATGCTTCGGTTGGAATCTCGTTCACACGCGACAGGCGGGTGTTGCACTGCAATCCCAAGTTTTCAGAAATCTTCGGGTGGCCAGACGGCGAACTGGTTGGCCAGCCCGGCTCCATTTTCTATCTCTCCGATGAAGACTATGTAGAAATAGGTCAGTTGGCGTCCCCCATCCTGGCCAGTGGCGGCCTGTTTGACCGAGAAATTGCCCTGCGTCGGAAAGACGGCAGCACCGTGGTTTGCCAAATGCGGGCCAAGGCCATCAACCCCCAGAACACCGCCGAAGGAACTATCTGGATCGCGGAGGACATTGGTGAGCGCAAACGCGCCCGGATCGAACTCGATGAACTGATACTCAGGCAAAAGGCCATTCTGGAAAATGCCTCGGTGGGCATCATGTTTACCCGTAATGGGCTGGTTGTACATTGCAACCCGAGCGCTGAAGGCATCCTGGGCTGGTCACCCGGTACGCTGGCAAGAAACAAGGCGCAGGTGTTCTTCCAGAACAGTGAAGATTACGCCCGCTTCGGCGAGATGGTTGGCCACAAGCTGGCCTCTGGTGAACTGATTGACGTTGAATGGCTCAACGCCCGCAAGGATGTCTCACTGATCTGGTGCCGCAATCTGGCCAAAGCCCTGCAAACAGCCGATGGGAGCCGCAGCACCATCTGGATTACCGAAGATATCAGCGAACGCAAAGCCACCCAGGAGGCGCTTGTCGGGCGCTCACGGGGCCACAGGACTCCCGAAACTGACTGCTGCGTTCGCGCGCTGCATCACCTCATGGGCACCCATCCCCTTGAGGTGGTGGTCACTCCACACTTGCCTCCAGCACCGCGCACCGGGCTGGCCATGGCGCAAGCCGAGCATGTGCCTTGCGATGGTGCTCCACGGTGTTCCATGCTCACGGGCCTGTTGCTCCATGTAGTCAACCATCTGAAGTTCGACGGACTCACGGGTGACGTCTGTAGGTGCATCGCCATAAAACGTGGCGTCCCAAGCGCTCATGCACCAGGGGTTGTGATAGGCCTCACGGCCCACCATCACCCCGTCAAGATGCTGCAAGTGGTCAGCGATTTGCTCCGGAGTCGAGATACCACCGTTGACTACGAGGGTCAAATCCGGGAAGTCCTTTTTCAGCCGGTGCACCAGCTCGTAGCGCAGTGGCGGAACCTCCCGATTTTCCTTCGGGCTCAAGCCTTTGAGCCACGCATTGCGGGCATGGACGATAAAAACCTGGCAACCAGCCTGACTGACGGTGCCAATGAAATCGCGCACGAATTCGTAGCTCTCAGTCTTGTCAATGCCAATCCGGTGTTTGACTGTGACCGGTCCATCCACGACATCCACCATGGCCTTGACACAGTCCGCAACCAGTGCGGGTTCGGTCATAAGACAGGCACCAAACGCGCCGCGCTGAACCCGCTCGCTGGGGCAACCGCAGTTCAGATTGATTTCATCGTAGCCCCATTGCTCGCCCAATTTTGCGCAACGCGCCAGATCGCCCGGTTCACTACCACCCAGCTGCAAGGCAACAGGATGCTCTTCCGCATTGAAGTCAAGATGCCGCGCCACGTCACCATGGATCAATGCGCCAGTGGTCACCATTTCGGTGTACAGCAAAGCGTGGCGCGTCAGCAGACGGTGAAAATAACGGCAATGGCGGTCAGTCCAATCCATCATCGGGGCCACGGATAGCCTCCAAGGGCTTAAAACAGGCGGTTTCATTGGCAGATTCATCACTTCCACTTGGGGCGCTACTGGGTCAATTTGCACAAATAAACATCAAAAACCATTCGTTTACACTTCGCACTGCTACAGATTTGCTACAGATTTGCGGGGAGAAGCATGGCATCCATCATCAAGGTCGGCAAGCGCTGGCGCGCACAGGTGCGGCGCAAAGGCTACCCGGACCGTACCGAAACATTCAGCACTAAGGCGCTGGCCGAGTCGTGGGCGAAGGGCATCGAGGGCGACGTCGAGAGTTTACGCGCTGGCGTCATGCCCATGGGCAAGGCCCACACGATAGGCAAGCTGATTGAAAAATACGAGGATGAGATCGGCAAAGCCAAACCCTTCGGCCGCAACAAGGCGGACGTGCTTCGCAAGCTGCGCGAGACGCTGGCCACGGTGCAGGTGTCTGCACTCACCCCGGCCAGGATCGTCACCTACATCACCGAAGACCGCAAGATCAAAGGCGTGACGGGACAATGCTTTCAGGGCGTCGGCCATGGCAGGCGTCAAGGTGCGAGGAACCCGGTCCATCACGCACACCGTTCCCAAGGCTGAACCAGATGGTGTCAGTAGCGGCGCGCCCGCATAGAACCGGATATTCGGGTCACCCGTCACCAACGGGTGGCTGGCAAAGCGGCTGTCAAGCGATGCATCGCGAACTTCTGTGATCTGCTCGGGATCAAGAATCGCTTGCGCGCAGAAAGCTCGGCCCCGCGGTGTTTCCATCACATCGACACCCACTTTGGCCTTGAACCACTGGCGATCCTCGTCCACCAGGGAAATCAGAGCTATGGGCACGCCACAGATGAGCGCTGCAAGGCAGACAACATCGTCGTAGGCCTGTTCGGCTGGGGTGTCGAGCACAACGTAGCTTTTGAGCGCCTGCAATCGCAGAGACTCAACAGAGTTGAAAGTGTCATCCATGGGTGTCAACGAGTGCCATTCATTTTGAAAGCTGAAGAACTATGGAGTAACGCACCAGGGGGCGCCGTTGTTTGCCAATGCCATCCATAGGGCCCAACCCGAACTTGCGGCAAGCGCAGCGCCTGCCAGCCGGACGCCCCATTGGCCGCTGCCCCCAC
>JAYTRR010000101.1:0-5329 GCA_043746005.1 Burkholderiales bacterium | reverse complement strand
TTTTCCTGATGGAAGATTCAGATACTACGCGCGTTAGTGGCAGTGGTGCACTGGTTGACCCCATCAGGTGCAATAGCGCATCCCGAGCAAAGAAATAGAACGTAATGGCTACGGCCACCGGATTGCCCGGCAGTCCGAACAGGTACGCTGAGTTGCCGTGGGATGTAATTCTCCCAAAGGCCATGGGTCTGCCTGGTCGCATGCCGATCTTCCAGAACATCACATCCCCCAGCTGGGCCATGACCTGCTTCGTGTAGTCTGCCGCGCCGACCGAAACGCCACCGGATGTAATCACTGCGTCGGCATTTTCACAAGCCGATCTCAGGGCATTCTCCAGAGACTCCGGATCGTCTTTGACAATGCCCATGTCGATGGGCTCACAGCCCAGCCGGGTCAACATGCCAAAAATGGTGTAACGATTGGAGTCATACACGCAGCCCGTGTCCAGCGGCTCACCCAGAGAACGCAGTTCATCGCCCGTTGAAAAGAAGGCGACACGCAATCGCTTTTGTACGGAGACCTCGGCGATGCCCAGCGAAGCAATCAAACCCAAGTCGGCCGGACGCAGGATTTTTCCCTGATGCAGTGCAGCCTTACCTGCCTGGAGGTCCTCTCCAAGCAGCCTGCGGTTATCTCCGGTCTTGACCACTCCGCTTGGGACTGTCACTTGAACGTCTGACGCATCGCGCGTAAGTTCTTGCGGCACAACAGTGTCGCAAGCCGTAGGCATTACCGCTCCAGTCATGATGCGCACGCACTGACCTGGCCCCACTGTTTCAGTAAAACTGCGTCCTGCATAGACCGTACCGATGATGTGTAAGGTGATGTCCGCATCAATCTGGATATCGCTGCTACGCAGCGCATAACCATCCATGGCGGAGTTGTCATGCGAAGGCACACTGATGGGGGATACGATGTCTGCCGCCAAAACCCTGTCCAGGGCGATGCGGATGGCAACGACTTCTACCGCCGGGTTGGGTCTGACAAATTCGCGAATGATGCGTTGGGCTTGAGAAACCGGAAGGGTGTTGGAGTCGTAGCCTGGGAGTTCGCTAGCGATGTCTGAAAGGGTAGGGGAGCTCATGGTTCAATTTCAATGGGTATCGAGTTTTTTCAACTCCTCCAGTGTATTGATGTTTTGAAATGCCGCTTCGTCGGAAAAATGGACCTCAGCCACCTTCAGCGATGCGTACCACGCGTCAACCTTGCGCCCGCCTTTTTGAAGAAACACAGTGAGGTGCGGCAGCACTGAGATACTCACCAGACAAAATACGGGGTGAATCTGCCTCGTTTTTTCGTCACCGGTGATTGCCACGGCAAGATCAGCGTCTGCGTCCAATAAACCACGAGCCAGGCGTTCAACCAAATCAGCGGGCAAAAACGGCGAGTCACATGGCGCTGTCACCAGAAAAGGACTGTCGCAATGCATCAAGCCGGTTTGCAGGCCCGCCAGCGGGCCTGCAAAGTCCGGCATTGCATCGGGCCAGACGGGCCACCCCAAAGCCTCATAGGTTGCCTGATTCTGGTTTGCATTGATGAGCAGACTTCGAACTTGCGGCCCCAGTCGCTCCACCACATGTGAAACCATTGGTGCACCACGAAATGGTTGCAGACCTTTGTCTACGGTACCCATGCGGGAGCCCCTGCCTCCGGCGAGTATGAGCCCTGTAATTTCCATACCGGCGACTAATGCCCGCCTAGATAGGCGGCTTTCACGGCAGGGTCGTTTTTCAGCTTGTCTGCCGGGCCATGCACTGCGATGCGTCCATTTTCCAGAACATAACCGTAGTCCGCCACATTGAGCGCGGCTGCGGCAAATTGTTCCACCAGCAACATGGTGACACCCTCTTTGCGCCAGCGAGCGATGATGCGGAAGACTTCTTCCACCAGGATGGGAGCGAGGCCCATAGAAGGTTCATCCAGCAAGACAACCTCCGGGTTCATCATCATGGCACGGGCCATGGCCAGCATTTGCTGCTCGCCACCCGACAAGGTGCCCGCCAGTTGAAGGCGCCGCTCTTTCAAGCGCGGGAAATATTCCATCGCCTTTTCCAGGTCAGCATTGATGTCGCCTTTGGGGCGGGATCCTGTAAAGCGGGGGAACGCGCCGAGTAAAAGGTTGTCATTGACGGTCATGGTCGCAAAGACGCGCCGACCTTCAGGCGAGTGCGCAAGTCCCAATTTGGCGATGTCGTAGGACTCGCGTCCGGCAATTTCATTGGCGCCCAAAGTGATGGAGCCGGCACTGGGAGCAATCATGCCGGAGATGGCGCGCATGGTGGTCGTCTTGCCTGCGCCGTTACTGCCAATCAGTGTGACAACACGGCCTTTAGGCACTTCAAGGTTGATTCCACGTAGCACTTCGATCTTGCCGTAGCCTGCATGGAGGTTTGAAATCTTTAGCATCGTTTATTCCTGTTTGTCGCTCAGGCTGCAGCAGCGGGTTCAACTTCGCCACCAAGGTAAGCCTCAATGACCTTCGGATCTGACTTCACCACGGAAGGCACACCCTCAGCAATCTTCTGGCCAAAGTCAAGCACTGTGACTTGATCGCAGACGGACATCACCACATCCATGTGGTGTTCGATCAATATGATCGTAATGCCTTCGCCGCGGATCTTCTGAATGATGGTTACCAGTTCCTTGATGTCGGGGGCAGTCAGTCCGGCGGCTGGCTCGTCCAGCAGCAACAACTGCGGGTTCAGTGCCAGTGCTCGGGCAATCTCCAGCAGTCTCTGTTTGCCGTAGGGCAGGTTGCGGGCCTCTTCACCCGCCAAATCACTCAAGCCCACCAGGCGGAGCAGGGCGTGGCCGCGCGCGGTGCTACTGTTGCGTTCCTTGATGTACTTGCCCGACTGGAATGCCACGTCAAGCAGATTGCTGTCAAACGTATGGTGCAAACCTACCAGAACATTTTGCAATGCAGTCATCTCGCCAAATAGCTGCACATTCTGGAAGGTGCGGGCAATTCCCGATAGCGCAATATCGGAGGACGTCCGACCCACGACCGAGCGGTCCTCGAAAGCAATGGTGCCGGCGGTAGGAACGTAAATACCCGTCAGCACGTTCATCATGGTGCTCTTGCCAGAACCGTTGGGGCCGATCAGGCCATGGATCGTGCCGCGCTTGACACGCAAATCCACGTTGTTGATCGCCTTGAGGCCGCCAAATTGCATCAGAACGTTTGAGGCAATCAGAATGTCATCCGACTTGCCGCCATGCGGGTGTTGTAGGGCTTTCTCGTCTGAGGCAATCGAGCGTGTGGCTTCCGCATCGGTACGTGCATGGCCATGCAGGTTCAGTGCGTTTCTCACAAAACCGACTATGCCGTCCTGCAGGTAGTACACGACAAACAGCGTGATCAATCCAAAGATCGACAAACGCCAATCTGCCATGGTGGTCAGTACAAACGAAATTCCAGCCAGACCGACACCTGAGGCCACCGGAATCGCGACCTTTTGCACAGTCGATTTACCGCGGGCAATCAGGTAAACGCTGCCAGCGACGATAAGCGCAGCAAATATCACCGACACGATCCGGAACAGTTCAATGTCATCGAGCAGCTTTGGCAGCATCACGATAATGGCCGCACCCAAGATGGCTCCAGTACGCGTTTTGCGGCCGCCCATGATGATGGCCAGCAGGAAGAACACGGTCATCTCGAAGTTATAGGTGTTGGGCGAGATGTATTGTTCAGAGAAAGCATACAACGATCCTGCCAAGCCAGCCAGACCAGCGCTGATCACGAACGCATAAACCTTGTAGCGATAGACCGAAACGCCCATGCAATCGGAAGCAACCGGACTACCCCGAAGCGCTTCAAAGGCACGGCCCAGTTGGGAGCGCAACACGCGGTGTACAAAGATCAACGAGACAATCAACAGCACACACACCAGCCAATAGAACTCGTGTTCGTCCAATTTGTGGCCAAAAATGCTGGGCTTGTCGACCTTGATGCCCAAGGGGCCTTCCGTCAGAAAAGTCATCTCATTGATGAGAATCTGGATGATCGTGCCAAACGCCAATGTCACCATGGCCAGGTAAGGTCCGGTGACCCGCAAGGCGGGCAGGGCCAGTAATGCGCCGAAGACGGCTGTAACCGCAATCGAGGCCGGCAAGACGATCCACAGGGGTGCGGCCAGCTTCATAACCAAAACGCCCGCCGTGTACGCACCAATGCCAAACAGACCCGCGTGACCCAGTGACACCTGGCCGGTGTAGCCCACCACAATATCCAGTCCGAACAACAGGATCGCAAAGATCATGATGGTCTCGACTAGGTGGATGTAGTACGGGTTGCCCGAAACCACCGGAAATACTGCGAGCAGCAGGATTCCGATGGCAGCAAAAATCAGTTGTGAACGCTTCATGATTAAACTTTCTTGATGGCGTTCTTGCCAAACAGCCCAGCTGGTTTCCATGCCAGTACGATCAGGAGCAATACCAGCCCGGGAACGTCCTTGTAGCCGGTGGAAAGGTAAAAGCCTGTGGTGGTTTCAGCGATGCCCAAAATGATGCCGCCGACAATAATGCCCATGCCGCTGGTCAAGCCGCCAATGATGGCGACCGCAAAAGCCTTCAATCCCAGCACTGAGCCCATGGTGGCACCGGTCAGCGTCAGGGGTGCAATCAAGATACCCGCTACTGCAGCGGTAATTGACGACAGCGCGTACGAGAAAGTGATGACCAGTGCGGTGTTGATGCCCATCAGCTTGGCCGCATCGCGGTCATTGAAGGTGGCCACAACGGCTTTTCCGTAAATCGATTTGCGGTTGAAAATTTCAACAATGGCCATCATCAGCAAGGCCCCGCATACAACCAAAATTTCCATCGGAAGAACGTTGGCACCCAAAAATTGCATTGGGGATTCCGGAAGCGGCGAAGGGAACTTCAGGTCATCGCGGCCCCAGACGTTCTCGGCCACATTTTTGAAAATAATGCCCAGAGCAATGGTAGACATGATCCACCCAAATTCGCTTTTGATCTTGATGGCGGGACGCACACCGACGCGTTCTACCAAGGCCCCTTGCGCTGCACCGAAGATGCAAACCAGTGGAATCATGAGCCAATAATTGACTCCCCAACCTACCAGCGACAGACCCACCAATGCGCCGAGCATCAGTGCATCGCCCTGTCCGAAATTCAGGGTGTCAGAGGTGGCAAACGTCAGCTGGTAGCCGAACGCGATCACCGCATAAATCATGCCCAGTGCGATGCCACTGAACACCAGTTGTGTAAATATCTGCATACAGTCCTTTTGCGCTAACGGCACCTTCACGCAAAGTGCGGTGCACCAAACAAGACACCACACGGACTAAGGTCCATGTGG
>JAYTRR010000100.1:0-5356 GCA_043746005.1 Burkholderiales bacterium | reverse complement strand
ACTACCTTAAGGTTTCGCAGCGCAAGTATTTGATCCCGAGCCTGCTGACGCGGCACGGTCAGCAGCGGTAATGGTTTAGGTCGCCTTTTCTTTGCACGAGGCTCAACACGCCCCGGCCTTTTGGGCAATACAGTTTTTATTAGACCACCACAACCCTTTGCTGTGGCTGGTTGCTGTCTTTGAACAACTTCAGCTTAGCAGCGGCGATGTGGTCGACCCGCCTAGTTTGATTCGTCAGGTTTGGCTTAAGGTAGTGCCATGAATTGCAGAGCTTATTTATTTTCAGACTTCTGGAATAAACCGGCATGGCGATCCGTCTACGTCGGTAACAGCAGCATTTTGCTTCTGTGCCCAAGTTCAAACCTTCACCTACCCAGGAGTCTTTCATGTTCAAAACTGTATCCCTCAGCGCTTGCGCTGCCACCATGTTGTTTGCTGCCAGCGGTGTGATGGCCGCACCTGCGGACGACGCAAAAACCCACTTCCAGGCTATTGGTTCTGGCGACCTCGGCATTTTGATGCGTGGCTATGCCGATACGGCTCAGTTCAATTGGGTAGGTGGTCCGCTGGATGGGACCTATACGTCTGCTGATGCTATCCGCGGCGTTTGGGAGAAGTTCACAAAATCGCAGGGTCCCCTGAAGGTCAGTGTGGACAGGCTTGAAGAATCCGTCAACCCAAAGGGCTCTACTATTTCGGCCAATGTGCAGTTTGAAGGCAAGGCGCCGATCAAGGTGCGTTATGTACTGACCTTTCGCGAAGGCAAGATTGTCAGCGAAACCTGGCAGATCGACCCCAAGTTGTCCGTTGCGGCCTATTAAAAACTAACCCGTCCTACTTCAATTCTGGAGACTGTTATGAAGATTTCGCTATTCCTGGCAACACTTGCCGTCAGCGCTGCCTCCTTGGTTATCAGTGTTTCTGCCGCAGCGGCCGATACACCGGCAAAAATTTCAGCCGGTGCACTGGTCGCAGTCAATGGCATGACGCTCTATACCTTTGACGCTGACAAAGCTGGCAGTGGCAAAAGCGTTTGCAACGGACCCTGTGCCGGTCTGTGGCCACCTTTGCTCGCGGCTGCCGATCAGGCATCCGGGGAGTACAGTGTGGTGACGCGGGACGACGGCGCCCGGCAGCTGGCTTACAAGGGTAAGCCCCTGTATTTTTACAAGGCTGACCAGAAAGCGGGTGACCGCACAGGTGACAACTTCAAGGACGTCTGGCGCATCATCAAGGAATGATGGCTGGCGCTCAGTCAGAAAAATGCAACCAGACCGCAGCGTGCAAAACGACAGCTACTCCGATAATGACGACGATCATCTGCTGGCCTGGGTGCCGCGCCTGCGCCGTTACGCGCGGGCGCTGGTGGGCAGCCGCGAGGATGCCGATGACTTGGTGCAGGACACACTGGAGCGCGCTCTGGCCAAATCGGCACTCTGGGGTGGGGTTTCAGACATGCGTGCCTGGTTGTTTGGCATGATGCACAACCTGCATGTAGACGGTGTCCGGCGGCCCAAACTTTACACGGTAGTGCTGGACGACGATACCCCAGAAGTGCCCGTGGCACCCACCCAGGGTGAGCATCTTGTCGTACTGGATTTGCAGGCGGCGCTGGAAAAGCTGCCCGTGGAGCAAAGAGAAATTATTTTGTTGATCGCACTAGAAGACATGAGTTACGCCGAGGTGGCCGCAGCGCTGGGTATTCCCATTGGCTCGGTCATGTCTCGTCTGTCACGTGGTCGCGAACGTTTGCGTGCGCTCATGGAAGGCCAGCCCGATCCCGTTCGTCTTAAAGTTGTTAAATGAAATAGACCGTCATGGACTCTGTAATGCCTCCCCAAACCCCGGTCACCGAAGCTGAATTGCAAGCTTACGTCGACCGGCAACTCCCGCCGGAACGCCAGCGCGATATTGAAGCCTATCTGGCCCGGCGTCCTGAAGAGGCGCAACGCGTCGAGAGCTATCTGGCGCAAAAGCGTGAACTACGCGCACTTTTTAATCCCGTGCTGGAAGAGCCCTTGCCGCAGCGGCTCAGGCAGGCTGCAAGGCCACGCACGCCCTGGTACCTGCAGCGTATGGTTGCCGGCCTGGCGATAGCTGTAGTCAGTGGCGCCGTCGGCTGGGGCCTGCGCGGCGGGGTCGGTGCCGAATCGGGTGGCGGCATGGTGGCGCAGCGCACGCCCAGCGCTATCACTGTTGCATCTGCTACCGGGTTTGCGCAGCGCGCTGCAATTGCCCATGCGGTCTATAGCCCTGACGTACGGCGGGCCGTTGAAGTCGGTGCCGACCATGAAGACCAATTGGTGGCCTGGCTGTCCAAGCGCATGGGTGCAACCATGAAGCCGCCGCACCTGCAGACATTGGGCTACACCCTCGACGGTGGCCGGTTGTTGCCAGGTGACAAAGGGCCTGTGGCGCAGTTCATGTACCACGACAATGCAGGCGCCAAGCTGACGCTTTATGTCTCCAACGAGATCAATGGCGTGGGTGCTGCGGCACCGGGCCAGAAGAATCAGGAAACCGCTTTCCGCTTTGCCACGGAAGGCAAAGTGAACGTTTTCTACTGGGTTAACGGTCCCTTCGGCTATGCCATTTCTGCCGACGCCGACAAGGCTGAGCTGGCGCGTGTGTCGGGTGAGGTGTATCGGCAGCTCGACACGCCGCGCTGACCGGGCGACTGCTTCGACCGCGCCGACTGTCTCAACCCAGCCTATCCGATGCAGTGGTCGAGGTCCCCCATAAACTAAACCAGACATCCCTTCGCGCGGTCGGCGGCGCACCGGCATCCAACTCGCTGACATCAGAGCTTTAGCTTGACCGCTTCCCCCCCCATTTGTTAACCCCTTGAAAGACCCCATGACCGAATTTCTTAACGACGCACGCCGCGACTTCCTGAAAGCTACAGCGGCGCTACCCGCCATGGTGGTCGCGCCCTGGGCGCTGGCACAGGCCACGGCGCCAGGGGCTGCTCCAGTGACCGGTATGTCTGTTGGCCCCGACATCGCTACCGTGGACCGGGTGTTCATCACCAACGAGGACTCCAACACGATCAGCGTGATCAATCCGGCCAGCAATACGGTGGACACCACCATCAACCTGACCAGCTTTGACGAAGACGCGCGCCCACCTTTCCGCTTTGTCACGGGCGGCGTCATGCCAACGCATGCTGCCATGGTCCACAAGCCGCTGTACCACGGCTGCATAGCCGCGCACGGCGCAGTGCCCAACCCTGACGGCACGCTACTGGCTACCTCTGGCCGTGGCAGCAGCAATATTTACCCGATTGATGCAGTGAACCGGCGCGTGGTGGGCAATGTTGCCAACCCGCAGGCTGGCGCCACGACCAATCCGGAGCGGTTGTCCAGCGGCATTCTGCTGGGCCGTGAGCCGCATGAGCCGACCTTCACCCGCAACGGAAAGGAGCTGTGGGTCACACTGCGCGGCGAAGACCGCATTGCGATTTTGGACGTGAGTCAGGCCATGCGCCAGCTCACAGGGTCGGGTTCGGTACCGTCCCAGGCTGTACGGGCTTATGTACCGACCTTGAATGGGCCGGCGCAGGTGTGGTTTTCCAAGGACGGTATGCTGGCTTTTGTGATCAGCCAGAAGGCAGCGCAACTCGAAATACTGCAGGTCAACCCAGATGCCAATGGCCATTCCCGGCCCAAACGTCTGCGCCTTGGGAACAGCATTGGAGTCAGACCCTCATGGCACTACCTTAAGCCAAACCTGACGAATCAAACTAGGCGGGTCGACCACATCGCCGCTGCTAAGCTGAAGTTGTTCAAAGACAGCAACCGGCCACAGCAAAAGGTCGACCCATATGCATCGTACCAAGACAAACCATCCAGTCAATCACATTGACCGCCTGCGCCAGCAGTTTGCACTGCTCGGGCAAGATACCTTTTGCAAGGCGCTCGGCAGCGATCAGGTAGAGCAAATTCTGCGCGAAGAAGTCGGCCCGTACCGTGAGCGAATCTACCCGCCCATGGTGACACTGCGCCTGTTCATCGACCAGATACTGTCACCCGATGCCGCCTGCCAAGATGCCGTTGGCAGACGTTTGAGCCAGCGTGCAGCCGACAATCAAAGCCCGTGCAGCCTAAACAATGGCCCTTATTGCAAAGCCCGCAGACGAATGGCACTGCGCCTGCCGCAACGTCTGTGCAAACACCTGGGTCAAAGTCTGGAGGGGCAAGCCGCAAGGTTGTGGGGCTGGCGCGGTCGGTCTATCAAAATCTTCGATGCCACCACTGTTTCAATGCCGGACACACCACCCAATCAGCAAGCCTGGCCGCAAAGCCGAACCCAGGGCAAAGGCTTGGGCTTTCCGGTGGTTCGCATCGGTGCATTAATCAGCTTGGCCAGTGGCTGTGTGATGGACTATGCATTAGGCCCATTGAGTGGCAAAGGCAGCGGCGAGCAGGCTTTACTGCGCGAGGTCTCAAGCAACCTTGTGAGCCGCGATCTGTTGTTAGCTGACGCTCTGCACTGCACTTGGTGGGCGCTACAGATGCTGCGCACGCTGGGTGTTGACGCTGTCATGCCCAATGACGGGCGGCGCAGAGTCGACTTCAAGCAAGGCCGCCTGCTTGGCCAGGCTGATCATGTGGTGTGGTGGCCTAAACCCCAGCGCGCCAGCTGGATCACAGTGCAGCAATACCAGCAGATGCCGCCAGGTATCTGGGTGCGGGAGGTGCGTGTCAATGACCGGGTGATGGTGACCACTCTGCTGGATCCTGAGCAGCTCGGTGCTGATGAGCTTGCGTTGCTGTACGCGATGCGCTGGAACATTGAGGTGGACTTTCGGACTTTGAAGTCAACGATGAACATGGATGTGCTGCGGTGCAAGTTTTCTCAGATGGTGCAAAAGGAGATTGCGGTTTATTTGTTGACCTATAACTTGGTGCGCTGGACGATGGTCAGCGCAGCGCAACTGGTAAAAATACCTGCCAGGACGCTGAGCTTTGCGGGTGCAAGGCGCATGATCTGGAACTTTTCTGGCCATTTGAGGAGGCGTACTTATCGTGATACCGCCTACATGACCGCTACGTTGCTCAGCAGCATCGCCAAGTGTGTATTGCCCAAAAGGCCGGGGCGTGTTGAGCCTCGTGCAAAGAAAAGGCGACCTAAACCCTTACCGCTGCTGACCGTGCCGCGTCAGCAGGCTCGCAATCAAATACTGGGAGCTAGAAACCTTAAGGTAGTGCCATGAGATTGAGAACCAGATTCGCCCGATTGCCATCGGTCGCAACAACTGGTTGTTCGCAGGCTCCCTGCGTGCGGGGCAGCGGGCGGCTGCCGTGATGAGTTTGATTCAGAGCGCCAAGCTCAACGGGCATGATCCGTATGCCTA
>JAYTRR010000099.1:0-1634 GCA_043746005.1 Burkholderiales bacterium | reverse complement strand
GGCGGCCCCTACGGCGCGGTGACGCAAGAGAACTTCGGCCGACCCGGCGTGAGTGATTACCGCAATCCAGTCTTGGCGGGTGTGCTCAAGAACATGGGCTTTGTGCAGCGCTTCGGCTTTGGCATTGCCGAGGCACGGCGCGCCATGGCGGCAAACGGCAATCCTGCACCAGAATTTCAGGTGGAGCCCACCAATGTGATGGCTACTTTACGGTGTTTGCCGTCAAGAAAGGTCGGGATATGAGCGTGCCTGTCTTGACCTTCTTCAACAACAAAGGGGGCGTAGGCAAGACTTCCTTGGTATTTCATCTTGCCTGGATGTTTTCTGAGATGGGCAAGCGCGTTGTGGCGATTGATTTGGACCCGCAGGCCAATCTCACTTCTGCATTTTTGCCTGAGGACTTGCTTGAAGATCTGTGGGATTCGTCGGATGCACAACGGTTGGGGCGCACAATTTATGGCTGCATCCAACCCCTGACCCAAGTGGGTGATATTTGCGCGCCCGCTACCCAAACGATCAATCCACGCCTGCACCTGGTACCCGGCGATTTGGCGCTGGCGGGCTTCGAGGACCAGTTGTCGGGCGCTTGGACCGATGCCATGGGCTCAAATCAGAATAACCTGTACAGACCCTTCAGATTACTCACTGCTTTTTGGCAGGTTGCTCAGATGGCAGCGAAAAGCCACGAGGCAGACTTAATCCTGGCCGATGTTGGCCCCAACTTGGGCGCCATCAACAGATCAGCGCTGATTGGCAGCGATCATGTGGCGATACCACTGGCGGCCGACCTGTTTTCATTGCAAGGCCTGCGAAATCTAGGTCCAACACTGACGGGTTGGCGCGCCGATTGGCAGAAGCGTCTCGCAAATTGGGAGTTGCCTGGTTTTAATTTGCCGCAGGGTGCCATGCAGCCCGAGGGCTATATCCTGATGCAGCATACGGAGCGGCTGTCGCGGCCGGTTAAGGCGTACCAGAAATGGGTTGATCGTATTCCTGATACTTACAGACAGAGCGTGCTCGGATCAAATATTAGTGCTTCAATGACAGGGAATGATGGCAATTGTCTCGCGCGGCTTAAACATTACCGCAGCCTGGTACCTATGGCGCAGGAGGTTCGCAAGCCCATCTTTCAATTGAACTCAGCCGATGGTGCTATCGGCAGCCATGCGCAAGCTGTCGGCGACGCCTGGAACGACTTCAAGGCACTGGCTATTGCTATTGAGACCAGAATCGATCCGTTGTAGGTCGGCGGAGCGCGTTCGCACAGCTCACCGACCGCCGGGCCTCAGCGAATCGGCCCGGTCGGCTGCCCCAGCGCCCGCAGCACATCGCGGATGTACTGCGCCCGGTCGTTCGGGTCAGCATATTCACGCACGATGCGCGGCTTTTAATTGCTGGCCTCGGGCACCAGCTCGGCCAGCCGGTCACGCGTCGAGAGTTCACCAGCGGTTCGTGGCGCAACGTTGGCATCGGCAGGTTAATCTCAGCGGTATTGCCAGTTCGCTTCACCTCGGCGTGGCAAATCGACCAAGCCTTGGCGCCCCTGCTGCCCGGTTTGACGACGGCATTGATCCCCATCACGGAGTCTCATCGTTGGCATTGCACCCTGCCTTTCCCAAATCGCCTTATCAAGT
>JAYTRR010000098.1:0-5450 GCA_043746005.1 Burkholderiales bacterium | reverse complement strand
ATTCTTGCGAACGACCCCTTCGAATCCCTGGTCCGTGCTGCGGACTCCCTGCCCCCCAGTGTCCAAGGCCACTTCGCCAGTGCCTTGCAGCGCATGCTGGGCCAGGTGGCGCAAGAAAGAGGCAAACCTCCCTTTGGCACCTGCACGTCGTGTCAACATCTGGAAAGCGACGGCTGCAGTCGGGAAGAACAGGCGTCTTATGGCTGCGGGTTCACAAGCGAGCCACTGCTTATGGAAGAGCTCGACGGGGTCTGCATCAACTTCATCCCGGGCAAGCCCATGACGGTGAAAGGTTTTGTCGCATTGGCCACATGAGCTCAAGCGAATATGCTATGGCGCCGTCTACCAATCATCAGATCCGCCATGCTCAACGCCACCTTCATACCGAGGAAATGATGCAGAAACGGGGCGTGGATGTCGACCACTCGTCGATCACCCGTTGGGCATTTTGAAAACACCCGCGCCTCGTCGGATCGAGTTGGAGAATGAAACGTCCAACGGAAAAACCTTATCCTCTAGAAATTAACGCGACAGAACCTTTCCCGACCCATCGCGGCTATGCGCCTGCGCAAGGCAATCCTGAAACGCCCGGGTCGCGCGTGCTGGCTGGGGGGTGCGACGGGAAATGGCAAAGAACCGGCATTCGTAGCGAAACAACCCAGGCTGAACGGTCCGCATCTGACCCGAGCGCACAAAACTCTCGGCATAGTGGTCCGGCAAAAAACCGAGGAACTGGCCCGACAAGATCAGCGTGGCGATGGACTCCTGGTCAAACCCCGTGGCGGCCCGCGTTAACCGCACACGCTGGGTGATCTCCATATTGGGCGAGTGGTAGCCCAGGCCCGCAAACCGGTGTGCGCTCAGGCCATCCCAGTCCAGCGGCGCCTGGCTTGAAGCAAACAGCGGGTGGTCCTGACCGCAATACAGATTCATGGCCTCGTCAAACAGCGCGGTGTATTCCAGAAGATCCGAACTGCGGTGGCCGGGAATGATGCCGATCTGGTAGACACCGTCCAGCACGCCGCGCTCAATCGCCGTCAGTGTGCCCACATGCAGATTCAGCGCCACATCGGGAGCCAGGCGCGTAAACAGTGCAATGGCCTGTGCAATGTGCGAGGCCGGGTTGCTGGCGGTTTTATCGAATACCGCAACGCTGAGTTGCCCGCCCATACGTCGGTGTATTTCATCGACGCCGCTGCGAAATGCATCGGTGGCGGCCAGCAACTGCGTGGTTTGGGCATAGATTTTTTCGCCCTCCGGCGTGAGCGAAAAGCCCGCTCGGCCGCGCCGGCACAGCGTGAGGCCCAAACGGGTTTCCAGGTCCTTGATGTGGCGGCTCACCGTGGAGGTACCAATGTTGAGTTCCAGCTCCGCCGCAGCCATGCCGCCGCAGTCCACCACCGCGCGGAACACGCGCAGCAAGCGTAAGTCCATGTCGCTGATCTGGCCCAGCACGGCGCGGTTTTTTACTTTCATTAAGTAGCAACTGAATAGTGATATTTGTGACTATATAAGAGTAACAGAGCGACCCACAATAGCCCACTCATCTTTGGAGAACCGCATGAAGCGCAACGACACCCACACTTCGCACCCCGTGACCAGCACCGACGCGTTCCCCACGGATGCTGCCTGGCTTGAATCACACTGGATGCCCTACAGCGCCAACCGGAACTTCAAGGCTACGGCCTCCAATGGTTCGCGCATGATCGTCAGCGCCCAGGGCTGCTATTACACCGACAGCAATGGCCGCAAAATTCTGGACGGCCTTTCGGGCCTGTGGAACTGTGGCCTGGGCCATGCCCGCAAGGAGATTACCGAGGCCGTCAGCCGCCAGATCGGCACGCTGGACTACTCGCCCGCATTCCAGTATGGGCACCCGCTGTCGTTCGAGTTGGCCAACAAGATTCGCGACCTCACACCCGAGGGGCTGGACTATGTGTTCTTTACCGGCTCGGGCTCGGAGTCCGCCGACACCTCCTTGAAGATGGCTCGCGCTTACTGGCGTGCCAAGGGTATGGGAACCAAAACCCGCCTGATCGGGCGCGAAAAGGGCTACCACGGCGTCAACTTTGGCGGTATCTCGGTGGGTGGCATTGGTGCCAACCGCAAGGCCTTTGGCCAGGGCATCGAAGCCGACCACCTGCCCCACACCCAGCCTGCAGCGGGCGCGTTCTACAAAGGCATGCCACCCACCGGAGTCGAGTTGGCAGACGAGTTGCTCAAGCTGATTGCCCTGCATGATGCGAGCAACATCGCCGCCGTCATCGTGGAACCCATGTCCGGCTCGGCGGGCGTGGTGATACCGCCGGTGGGCTATTTGCAGCGCCTGCGCGACATCTGCACCGCCCACAACATCCTGCTGATTTTTGATGAAGTCATTACCGGGTTTGGCCGCATGGGTGCTTACACGGGCGCTGCCGCCTTTGGCGTAACCCCTGACATCATGAATGTGGCCAAGCAGGTGACCAACGGCGCGCAGCCTCTGGGCGCGGTGATCGCCAAGAAAGACATTTACGATACCTTCATGAAGCAGGATTTACCCGAGTACATGCTGGAATTCCCGCACGGCTACACCTACTCGGCCCACCCGGTCGCCTGCGCTGCAGGCATTGCTGCGCTGGACGTACTGGTCCAGGAGAACACGGTGGAGCGCGTGTCCGCACTGTCACCCTACTTCGAGCAGGCCGTCCATAGCCTCAAGGGCGCAAAGCACGTCACGGACATTCGCAACTACGGGTTGGCGGCCGGCATCACCATTGCCGCCCTGCCCGGCGAGCTGGCCAAACGCCCGTATGAGATCGCCATGAAATGCCTCGAAAAAGGCTTTTATGTGCGCTATGGCGGCGACACCATTCAGCTGGCACCGCCCTTCATCATCGAGCAGTCGGAGATCGACAGCCTGGTCAACGCACTGGGCGATTCACTGAACGCCACCGACTGATTCGTCGCCCAACAAGGGATAATCGGTGCCACATGGCACTTATTACTTTACTTGACGCCCAGCTGGCTTTTGGGCACGTCGCCCTTCTCGACCACGCTGGTTTTTCACTCGAAACCTCGGAACGCGTTGGCCTGATTGGCCGCAACGGCGCCGGAAAATCTTCACTCCTCAAAATCCTGGCGGGCATGGAAAAGCCCGACGACGGCAGCCTGCAGGTTCAGAACAACACCCGCATCGCCTACGTGGCGCAGGAACCGCAGCTGAACGCCGATGCTACGGTTTTTGTAGCGGTCAGCGCAGGTCTGGCGCGGGTTATATTCCTTATTGATGAATATTCGCAGGGCCATGGCGATCTGGACGCCATGCAAAGCGAGATTGAGGCGCTGGACGGCTGGAACTGGGAACAACGGGTCACCGAGACCCTGCACCGCCTGCACCTGGACCCTGAGGCGATTGTCAAAACCCTCTCCGGCGGTACCAAAAAGCGCGTGGCACTGGCGCAAGCCCTGGTGGCCCAACCCGACGTGCTGTTGCTCGACGAGCCGACCAACCACCTGGATCTGGACTCCATCGAATGGCTCGAAGGCCTGCTGGTTGAATTCAAGGGCAGCATCATCACCATCACCCACGACCGAACGTTTCTGGACAAGGTGGCCACCCGCATTGTTGATTTGGACCGTGGGCAACTACTGTCCTACCCCGGCAACTTTGCGGCTTACCTGCTGCAAAAAGAAGAGCAGATGGCGCAAGAGGCCGTCATCAACGCCCGCGCCGACAAGCTGCTGGCCCAGGAAGAAGTATGGGTGCGCAGGGGCGTGGAGGCGCGACGCACCAAAGCGCAGGGGCGCATCAACCAGCTGGAAGTGCTGCGCGCCACGCGGGAAGCGCGCCGTGAAGCCGTGGGCAGCGTGAACCTGGACGTGTCCAGCGGCGCCTCCAGCGGCAAGCTCGTGTCGGAGCTGACGCACGTGTCCAAAACTTTTGGCGAGCGTGTCATCGTGCGCGACTTTTCCGCCACCATTTTGCGCGGCGACAAGGTCGGCCTGCTGGGCCCGAATGGTGCCGGCAAGACCACCCTGCTCAAGCTGATTCTGGGCGAGTTGCAGCCCGATCCAGCCCCCGCCAACGCCCCCAAGCCTGAACCTGGACATAGCCCCTGGGGCACGGTGCGCCTGGGCTCCAGCGTGACGGTGGCCTACTTTGACCAGATGCGCAACGCGCTGGACCTGGACGCCACGCTGGAAGACTTCATCAGCCCCGGTAGCGAGTGGATCGAAATCGGCAACCAGAAGAAGCACGTCAAGAGCTACCTGGCCGACTTTCTGTTCTCGCCGGCCCGCGCCAACTCGCCAGTACGCAGTTTGAGCGGAGGCGAGCGCAACCGCCTGCTGCTGGCCCGCCTGTTTGCCAGGCCCGCCAACGTGCTGGTGCTGGACGAGCCCACCAACGACCTGGATATTGACACGCTGGAGCTGCTCGAAGAGCTGCTGCAAAACTACGACGGCACTGTGTTTCTGGTCAGCCACGACCGCACCTTCATGGACAACGTGGTCACCAGCACCATTGCCTACGAAGGCGATGGACGTTGGCGCGAATACGAAGGTGGCGTGAACGACTGGCTGACGCAGAGCAAGCGCGCCAACGAAATCGCCAAAGGAAAGGGCCAAAAGGGCTCCAACCCCTTTAACTATGGGCGCGACCAGCTATCAAAAAATGAGCAGGCAACGACCCCCGCGAGTGCTGCAACCCCAGCCGCAGCACCGGCGGTCAAGGCGCGCAAGCTCAGTTTCAAGGAGCAGCGGGAGCTCGACAGCCTGCCCGAGCTGATCGCCTCATTGGAGGCCGAACAAAAATCGATTGCCGAAGCACTGGCCGATGGCCGCCTGTTTTCCAGCGACAGCGCACGGGCCATGCAACTCAGCAACCGCAATGCGCAGATCGACGACCTGCTATTGGCGGCGCTGGACCGCTGGGAAGCCCTGGGAAAGTAACGAGAAACCTGGCGTTACAGCCCCCACCCGTCGGGATCCATCCAGACGGGATCGGGTTGCCAGGTGGCGATCCAGCCGGGAAGCTCCCTTGCCGGCATGGGGCGTGCGATGCCATAGCCTTGGGCCAGTTCGCAGCCCAGCGACAGCAGCATCTGGCCATGGGCTGCCGTCTCTACGCCTTCGGCGATGACCTTGCGTCGAAATGCAGCGGCCAGCCCGATGACGCCTCGCACGATGGCCAGATCGTCCGCGTCGGTCAGCATGTCGCGCACAAAGCTCTGGTCCACTTTGAGCAGCTCGGCTGGCAGGCGCTTGAGGTAGGTTAATGAAGAGTAGCCCGTGCCAAAGTCGTCCAGCGCAAAGCGCACCCCAATGGCCTGGCAGGCATACATGACCCGGGAAACCTGGGCCATGTCTTCCAGTGCACTGGTTTCCAGAATTTCCAGCTCCAGGCTGCCGGGCGACACGCTCGGATGGGCAGCCAGCAGCTCGCTCAGCCGGGTGGAAAATCCATCCTG
>JAYTRR010000097.1:0-16099 GCA_043746005.1 Burkholderiales bacterium | reverse complement strand
TTGTGGAATCCGTCGTCACCGTGGGCGCATGCACCAGCGCAAGGCTGCGCAAATGTCCGCCGGCTTTGGCCCGACTCAATTCCGGAAAGACAACAATTTGCCTCTCGGCCAACGTTCTCTGGGCATCCGCTCCCAGGTACTGCAAGGGGGCTCGGTCAGGATGACCCAAGAAATAGCCCTGCCCATAGTTGATTCCCAGATCCCTCAGGACCCGCAAGTCTTCCTGGGTTTCAATGCCTTCGGCGACCAGTTCGGTACCAAAAATGGCAGCGATTTGCTGGAGCGCCTGAATGGTCTTCAGCTTGTCTCCATGCTCACTGATGTTCTTGGTGAAATACTTGTCAATCTTGACGACCTCTGGCTTCAGCTGCGACCACAGGCGCAGGCTGGAGCGTCCATCTCCAAAGTCATCCAGCGCAAGTGAAATGCCGGCAGACCGCACCTCCTGCACCACCCCGGCCAGCGCATCCATGTCGTCTACGCGTTCGTGCTCGGTGATCTCCAGAACCAGCATGCGCGACAACACGCCCAGATTGCTGATGAGGTCCAGCAACTCGTCCCGTCCACGCGATGTGAACAACTGCGTCAACACTGCTGCACTCATATTGACGAACAAGCGCCCAGGCGCTCGTAGCTGTCCCCAGGTCTTCAGTGCCGACACCACGCAAGCCAGTTCAAAATCGAAGCCCAGGGCTTCTTGTGCAGCAGCGCGCAGCAGTGCATCTGGCGTATGCAGGGCGGTCCCTTGGGGGCCGCGAATCAAGGCCTCATGGGCATGAATAGAACCATCTGCCAGATTGACGATGGGCTGAAACACGGGATACAACAGCCCATTCTGCAATACCTTTTCAAGTGGGCTCTGGCCTGCGGTGACGTAGTCAGCATGCGAGCCGAATTCCCATCCGGCCGATAGCGGCCTGCCGCCCACTGCCATCATGCTGCTCACGCGATGCCCCCTATTCGTTCCACGCTGCATTGCAGGCAAAGACTTCGTTTCAAAACTTGAAGCAACATAAACACCATCCAGAAAAAGTCCAACGTCCTAATCTAGTGTGTCGCGATGACATAGGTGTGACAGAAGAATTACGAATACATGACGGCGTGGGTTAAAAGGTCTAAAGCAGTTCTTTGGCAGAGCGAGTTTTCAACATTTCGTTGTTGATCCGACTATTTAAACGATATAAACTATATATACCAATACAAAAGGATTAGATTCATGACCATCACCGAAAAGAATGTTGTTCCAGCTAAACCTACGGCGGCCGATGTACCCCAAGCAGCAGCGCCGACAGTGCTGGCCAAGCCCGTTGTGGCTAAACCCGTTGTTGCCAAGCCCGCGGCAAAAGTTGCTCCAAAATCCGCGGCAAAGACAAAAAAGCCGGCTGCGCCAAAACCTGTGACCAAGCCCGTTGTTGCGAAGCCGGTTAAAGCAAAGAAACCCAAAATGGTCCGCGACAGCTTCACTATGCCCAAGCCCGAATATGTGGTCATGGATGCGCTGAAATTACGCGCTGCAAAGTTGACTATTTCCGTCAAAAAGACCGAGTTGTTGCGTGCGGGTATCAAAGCCCTTGCGGCGATGGCAGATGCGGCGTTTCTCGCGGCCGTTCAAGCTGTGCCAAACCTGAAAACCGGTCGCCCAGCCAAGTCAAAAACAAAAGCAAACTAGGCTGCGTTACAGCACTTCGGGAGACTGGACGGTAACGACTACCGTCTGGGCTGCAGCTTCGCGCTCACGGTGGCGTAGCCACCACAGTGCGCCTTTCTTTACCGCGCATTCACTGGCATTCAGGCCCAGCAATTCTGCGATTGCCTGACCCAATACAGGCTGGTGCCCAACCACCAGTACGCACCCATTGGCTTGTGGCCATTGAACCAGTTGAAGCAACTCCTCCACGGTGCCGTGCGGGCCCAGTACGGAACTCGTTCTGAATTTGCGCCCCAAGGCGAGCGCGGTTTGTTCGGTACGTTTGGCAGGGCTCACCCATATGCGGGCACTGTCTGGTAACTGCCGGTCCAGCCAGGCAGCCATACGGGCAGCCTGCTTTTCCCCTCGCGAAGTGAGGGCCCTGGCCATATCATTACCGCCCAGCGGGATCTCAACCGCCTCGGCGTGACGCCACAGAATCAAGTCCATATTCGCCTCAGCTTCCTGGATAGCCTTCGCCGTTGAGTGAGTAGCGCGCCATGAGCGCCGCCTGCGCCCCATGCGCCGCGGACTTGCCGTCGCCTTGAATATGGGTATAGGTTCCATCTGCGCCCATGTCCCAGGCATCCACACCATCATGCAGATACGCCACGAGGCACTCGTCAACAATCCGCTGGCGTTGCACCGGGTCCGTAACAGGCCACGCCAGCTCCACGCGGCGCACCATGTTGCGGTTCATCCAGTCGGCACTGGAAAGGTACAGATCCTCGACCTCACCCATGCGGAAATAGAACACCCGAGAATGCTCCAGAAACCGCCCAATAACGGAGCGCACGCGTATGTTGTCGGTCTGCCCGGGAACCTGTGCCGGAAGCATGCAGGCGCCCCGCACAATCAAGTCAATTTTTACACCGCGCTGGCCCGCCCGGATCAAGCTAAGAATCAGCGCTTCGTCCGTCAGCGAGTTCATTTTTGCGACAATGCGCGATGCCTTACCCCGACTGGCTGCCAGTCCCAATGCGTCGATTTTGGATAGAAAGTTGCGTTGCAACTGAAAGGGAGCCATCCACATTTTGCGCAGCCGGGGCAACTTGCTTTGACTGGCCAGATGCACAAAAACATGCTCCATGTCGATAGTTAACGCTGCGTCGGCGGTGATGTGGCTCAAATCCGTGTACAAGCGCGCCGTTCGCGGGTTGTAGTTACCCGTGGACAAATGGCCATAGCGTTTCAACAGTTTTCCCTCGCGCCGGGTAACCAGCATCATCTTCGCGTGGGTTTTGAGACCCACGACGCCATACACCACCTGCGCGCCTATGGACTCCAGCATTTCTGCCCAGTTGATATTGGCTTCTTCATCAAAGCGGGCCTTGAGCTCCACCACCACCGTGACCTCTTTGCCGCGTCGTACGCCTTCGCGCAGCAAGTCCATCAGCGCGGAGTCCGCGCCTGTGCGGTAGATGGTCTGCTTGATCGCCAATACCTGCGGGTCGTTCACCGCTTCGCGCAAAAAAGCCAGCACACCATCAAAGCTCTCAAACGGCTGGTGGATCAATATATCCCCCAACTTGAGCTGCTCGAAAATCGACTGCCCGGGGTTCATCTGCAGGGGATAAGTTGCCTTGTAGGGTGCAAAACACAGGTCAGGCCGGTCTACCAGATCAATCAATTGGGTCAGGCGCACCAGGTTCACAGGGCCCTGAACGCGGTACAGGGCCTGCGGAGGCAATTCAAACTGCTTGAGCAGTAGTTCAGACAAGTGCTCCGAGCAGCCCGCGGACACCTCTAACCGGACCGCCTGCCCATAGTGCCGGTGCACCAAACCTTGGCGCAAGGCCATTCGCAGGTTTTTCACGTCTTCTTCGTCGACCGCCAGATCGGAATGGCGCGTCACCCTGAACTGGGAAAACTGTCCGACGTGACGACCTGCAAACAAATCAGCCAGATGCGCGCGAATGACACTGGACAGCGAAACAAACAAGGTGCGTCCACCGGACACCTTGTCAGACATGCGGATGAGCCGTGGCAGCACCCGCGGCACCTTCACGATCGCGATTTCGTTTTCGCGACCGAATGCGTCGCGCCCGCTCAAGCGAACGATGAAGTTCAGCGACTTGTTGGCCACTTGAGGGAAGGGGTGGGAAGGATCCAGCCCCACAGGAATCAGCAAGGGGCGTACCTCTCTCTCAAAGTACAGCTTGACCCACTTACGCTGTGCCAGGTTGCGGTCACCATGAGAAATGATCTTGATGCCTTCCCGCTCAAATTCGGGCATCAACTTTTCGTTGTAGAGGGCGTATTGCCGATCGACCAGACTGTGCAATGCTGCGGCCAGTCGCTCAAAAGATTTGACCGAATAGGGCCCCTTGCGGTCATTGGCCTGGTTGGCCAGCAGATGCGGTTCAGCCCGCACCTCAAAAAACTCATCCAGATTGGATGACACGATGCACAGGTAGCGCAGGCGCTCCAAAAGCGGCACATCATCACGTACCGCCCAATCCAGCACCCGTTCGTTAAAGGCCAGCAGGCTGTGATCGCGGTCCAGCAGATCCGACATCCCCAAGGGCGGCTGCATTTTTTGGCTGCGAAGAAGGGACAACATGGACACAACCTTGACTATGACACGACAGTGACGAATTGTTTACGAATTTGATGACATTCGCGTGACAACCCCATGAAGCGCATTCGGTCGACCCAAGGCTGCACCCGGCCGAGCCGGAACCAGATGTCCCAAAAACTGCTGCGAGGCTTGTGTCCAGCTGAACTTCAATGCCCGTGCCCGCGCCTCGTGCCTTGGGATCGCCAGCGCCGCATACCAGGCAATGGACAGGCCCTGGTGGAGTGCTCCGCCACTCTGCGGCGAGCCCACCACCTCCAGTGGCCCCTCAACGGGAAAGGCTGCCACGGGCGTACCCGTTGCCATGGCCTCCAGCATGACCAGGCCGAAAGTCTCTGTTCGGCTCGGCATGACAAACACGTCCGCTGCTGCATATACGCGCGCCAGCTCATCGCGCGGCAAGACCCCTAACCAGCGTACGTGCGGATAGCGCGCGCGCAGTGAAGACTCCAAAGGCCCCACACCACAGACAATCTTGGTACCGGGCACATCCAGCTGAAGAAACTCCTCAATGTTCTTCTCATACGACACACGACCGACAAACAGAGATACCGGTCTGCACAGAGTACCCAGTGGAGGGTAAATCTCTGGCAATTCCTGGTAGCTGAACAGTTGCACATCGACTCCGTGAGTCCAATTGCGCAGATTGCAAAAGCCCCGCCCTTCGAGCATTCGCAAAACACTGGGTGTAGGAACCAGCACCCCGGAAGAATGCTTGTGAAAGTGACGAAACAGCGCATAGCCGATCCAGAGAGGCACCTTCAGGGCGGCCTTCAAAATCTCCGGGAATCGGGTATGGAACGCGGTGGTAAACGCCAACCCGCGTCGCAGACAATACCCCCGCGCGGCCCAGCCCAGGGGGCCTTCGGTCGCGATATGGATGGCATCCGACGCAATGGCGTCGAGCTGAAATGCCAGAGACTTTGCAGGCCGCACTGCGAGGTGAATGCCGGCATAGCCCGGGCATGGCCGGGTCGAAAACAGGCCTGGATGAATCACCTCCACCTGATGACCCAACGTCTCCATTTCCCGCACCAGCTCCACCAGCGTGATCACCACCCCATTGACCTGCGGTTGCCAGGCGTCTGTGACCAGCGCAAGCTTCACGCAGGGACCTCCCGCAGCGCCTGTGCAACGACAACCCGGGTAGTGGTGTCGTTCCAGTACAGCAACTCCAGCCGACCATCAAAATGCTCAACCAAAGCGGTACGGCTTTCAACCCAGTCCCCATCGTTGCAGTACAGGATTCCGTTGATCTCACGCATCTCTGCACGATGAATATGGCCACACACCACACCATGGTGGCCGCGGGCACGGGCTTCGTTCGCGACGGCCACTTCAAAATCGGTGACGTAATTCAACGCTGACTTGACCTTGTGCTTGAGGTAGGCCGAGAGCGACCAGTATGGCAAGCCCATGCGTGCACGCAATCCATTCAGATAGCGGTTGAGGTTCAGTGTGAACTCGTACAGGTTGTCACCCAAAAAAGCGAGCCACTTGGCACACTGGATGACACCATCAAAGTAGTCGCCGTGGGTAACCCAGAGAGTGCGGCCATCAGCCGTAGTGTGAACAGCGTCTTCACGCACCTCGATACCACCAAACTGGTGCCCCAAAAATCCACGTGCGAATTCATCGTGATTGCCCGGAATGAAAGTGACCTTGCAGCCCTTGCGCGCCGCGCGCAGAAGTTTCTGAACCACATCGTTGTGTGACTGCGGCCAAAACCAGCGACGGCGCAACTGCCAGCCGTCAACGATGTCTCCAACCAGATACAGGGATTCACAGGGGTGCGCCCTCAGAAAACCCAGCAAGGCATGGGCCTGACAGCCTGCAGTCCCCAAATGAATATCCGAGATAAAAATTGTGCGAAAGCGGTGGGTTCGGTGTTCGTCTTCCTGATCGTGTTCTTCACTCGCTGGCATGCCATTCCAGAGTGGAGCGAAGGCGTCCAGAGCGGCTCGCATCACGCGCCCAGAAAGTGCTTGCGGTAGCGGGGAGGCAGGTCTGCAATGCGCATCAACATGGGCAAATCAGCGGAATTGAAATCAGGGTCCCAGGCCGGTGGTCCCAGCACTTTGGCGCCCAAACGCAAATACCCCTTGATCAGAGCAGGGGGCTCAACATTCAACGAGGAATCCAGTTGCTCGATGGGCAGCGGCAATCGTGGACGCACGTGGTATTCAATGGGCGCCAGGTGGGTGGCCTTGACCTGACGCCAGATGCTGGCAGCCAGATCACCGCTGACCACACCGTTGTGCATCATGGGAATGCTGGCACAACCAATCATGGTGTCGAGCTGGTTGCGGACCATGAATTCCGCCAGTGCACCCCATAATGCCATGATGACCCCACCGTGGCGGTGGTCCGGGTGAACACAGCTGCGACCCAATTCCACCATGCGGTCGCGCAAGGTGCGCAAGCGGGTGAGATCAAACTCGGTATCACTGTAGGTGCTCCCTACCCGCTTGGCCTGCACCGGGGTCAGCACCCTATAGGTACCAATTACCTGCTGTGTAGCTTCGTCCCGCACCAGCAAGTGCTCACAATAGTTGTCGAACAAATCAATGTCATATCCGGCAATTGGGGTATTAAGGCGCGCACCCATTTCACCTGCAAATACGTCATGGCGCAGGCGTTGTGCTGCACGTACTTCATCCAGGTGGCTGGCCCAGGACACCACAATGCCATGGCGTTCTGGCTGCGGCGTTGCCACGCCAGAGACCAGATTCCCGGCCCGTTGAGCGTCCGTCGCCGGGGCAATGGTTGCTTGTTCTTTCATGACAGACTCCCTATCGGGCCTTGTGACAGCGCGTCCAGCCAGGGTCGGGTCCCCGCCTTGAAGCGCAAACCCCCAGGGCTGTTGGCCAATGCAAGGGCTGTACAACGCAGGACGCGCAGACATTGCTGCTCAAAATCGTGAATAGGGTTGCTGAAAGAAGGGTTGAATCCCTTGTCCAGCGCCTGTGTAGCGTCTGAATTGTTGACCATCGTGTTCTCCATCGTGCAAGACATGCAGCGATTCTGGGATGGGCAGATGACGCGATCACGTCAGTTCGATGGCATTTGTGTGACAGTCAAATGGTGCAAAAAAGCGTCAAATCAATAAACAAACACTTGATTAACTAAGGGTTTACCCGTATCTTTAGCATTGAGCTATTTTTGAAAGGACTCACCATGTCCAAAATAACCCCGTCCGCCGACTGGCCATCAGCTTCACCGGCGCCCGAATTTCCCCCCCATTCTCAACCGGATCTCGCTCGGAGTGTGGCCGAGGCTACTGGTATCGCCATGGATGTTTTCGGCCTGCCTTTTGATGTCGCAAGGGCACAGTACGCAAGAGCCGTCCAAGTGGGACTCATCGAACGCTCCATGCTGGCATCGCGGGATTTCTCCCGGATCCTCAGTTCTGTGGAAAAGCTGACACTGGGGCCATGGGCTCGCCATGTCTGACCCAAAACAAGACGATCAGTGAGGACATCCAGAAAAGCTTTGGCAGGCATTGCCTTGGGAATTGCTGCAGTGGCCTGTTTCGCCACGTTGGATACCACCACCAAATGGGTGACCAGCAGCGTTCCGCTGTTGATGGCCTTGTGGTTCCGTTATCTGTTCCAGGCGTTGGCCACCACCATCACCGTGTTGCCGCGCCGGGGACGGGCGTTGCTGCGAACCGAGCACCCACGCTTCCATTTAGCCCGCGGCGTGCTTCTTTTGGCCAGCAGCCTCTTCGCCTTTCTCAGTCTCAAGTACATGCCTGTGGGTGAATTCACCGCGATCGTCATGATTACGCCGCTGGTCGTCACGCTGCTGTCAGCCCGCATGTTGGGCGAACGCGTTTCCGCGCTGCGCATGCTGTTGGTGGCGGGGGCCTTTGCCGGCACGCTGGTCATCGTCCGGCCAGGTGACCAGGACTTCAACTGGACTCTGCTTCTGCCCTTGGCGTTGGTCGCAGTGAACGCCGCATTTCAGCTGCTGACCAGTCGCATGACCCGCACCGAAGACCCCATGACGCTGCAGTTCTACACCGGCTGGGTCGGTACGCTCATTGCAGCGCTTCCCCTGCCGTGGGTCTGGGCTGAAATCGGCAGCCCGGCGTTATGGCTCGGCCTGGCGGTGATGGGGGCCACTGCGACGTTGGGGCACTTTTTGCTGATTCTGGCTTTTCAACGCTCCCCAGCCGCAACCCTGATGCCGTATATGTACACCCAGATCGGCTTCGCCATGCTGGGCGGCTGGCTAATGTTCTCCCATGTGCCAGACCATTGGTCCGTGCTGGGTATCGCATTGATTGCCTTGTGTGGTGCCGCAGGCGCTTTTCTCAGCGTGCGGGAGAGCCGTCGCATCTCCCTTCGGACGTTACAACCTGCGACTCAGTAGATTTGGGGCACCAGAATATCGTTGGGCACCGGCTGGCGCACATAGTCCTCGTGGCGTACGCGCTGCGGTAGCACGATGGCAGGGTGCGCAACTTCGTTGTAGTCCATCTGACCCAGCAGGTGACCAATGCAGTTCAAACGCGCTTTCTTCTTGTCATCCGCCGGTACTACCCACCACGGTGCTTCGGGAATATGGGTGCGTTCCAGCATGATTTCCTTTGCCTTGGTGTAGTCCTCCCATCGGCGGCGGGACTCCAGATCCATAGGGCTCAGTTTCCACTGCTTGAGCGGGTCATGGATACGGCCCAGGAAGCGCAGGTTTTGCTCGTCGTCTGAAATCGAAAACCAGTATTTGATGAGCTGGATACCCGAGCGCACCAGCATCTTTTCGAACTCGGGAACCGTGCGAAAAAACTCTTCATACTGGTCATCGTTGCAAAAACCCATGACCCGTTCCACGCCTGCTCGGTTGTACCAGGAACGGTCGAACAGCACCATCTCGCCTGCAGCAGGCAAATGCGATATATAGCGCTGAAAGTACCATTGCGTGCGCTCGCGGTCATTTGGCGCTGGCAAGGCCGCTACGCGACACACCCGGGGGTTCAACCGCTGGGTAATGCGCTTGATCACACCGCCCTTGCCCGCTGCATCGCGGCCCTCAAAGACAATCACGACTTTCTTGCCGGTGGCAACAACCCAGTCCTGCAGTTTGACGAGCTCTCCCTGCAGGCGGAACAGTTCGCGAAAGTATTGCCGCCGTGCTTCTTTGTCTTGCGCGGTGAAATCCGGCGAGGCATCACCCGTCAGTTCGGCCACGGTGCGGTCCTCGAACTCCATTTCCAGTTCTTCGTCGTAACCGTCGATCAAGTCACGGTGGATGCGGCGCATCAATTCATCATCACTGGCGCTCACGGCTTACTCCTGCAGGTGTTTTCTGATTCGGGAGTTGCCAGCTTACCCAGCTCCCATGACGTTTTTGTGACGCCACCACTGCAATTTCGTGACGAAAATCAACGCAGCTCACGCGTTGCAATTGATGTACTCTTCCCCGGCTATGAATCAGGATTCACTGACCTCACCGCTGCGCGCGCGCCCTCCAACGTTGAAACCCAAAATGTCGTTGCCCACTGCCGCGCATTGCGTTTTGCTTGAAAGCTTTTGCCAGTTCACCACCAACCTGCACCTTCTGCGTGTTTTAGATGACTCCGAGGTCGTGCACCAGGCCCGCATCGGTTGGCGGCGATTTCGCACGGCTTTGCGACTCTTCAAAAAAATATCGATGGTCCAGCAGGCCCCGCCATGGGAGCCACTGAAACCCATGCTGGTTTTGATAGGCTGCTTGCGTGATCTTGACGTAGCCCGGGTGGAAACACTCCCCCAGTTTGCGCAAGACTACGCAGGCACAGACCCAGGAAAACAAGGAAAGTGGCACGCGATGGAACAAGCCATGGTACGCACTGCGGAGGAGCAGCGCCAGGCGATGCGTGGCGCTATGGACGATACGGCAGTGCAGGAAACCCTGCTGGCTATCACGCAATGGCTGGAAAATAAGGCCGCATGGAAGAAATCCAGCGAATCAAAAAGAGACCGGGCCAAGTCGTTGCGCCAATGGGCCAAACGCCGTGCTGTCCGTGCGCATGAGGAACTGCAGACTGCCCGTCGGGATTGCGGCACGGTTGAGCGCCAACACCGCACCCGAATCCTCGCCAAGCGAATGCGCTACAGCATCGAGGCACTGCGCCCGCTGCTGCCCAAGCGCCGCGCCGAGCGCTGGTATCAGCAGGCCATAGATCTGCAAGCGGACATAGGTATCACACGCGATGTCATGCAGGCAGCAACGATCGCGTCCACGCTGGGCGTAGATCGGGAACTGGTGGCCTTTCTGCGTAACGCTGCCGAACCGGGCACGGTGCACTGAAATCAGGTGCGCGCGCGCCAGGAGTGGTAGCGTGAGCGTTGTAGGGCAAAAAATTCAACGATGCCCCAAGCAACACTGCTGAGGACGACCACATGCCTTACCGCATTAGTTCTGTGCTTGTGGCGAGGTTGGCGCATGGGCAATACCACGGGAGTGGGAGAGGCCAAGGCTGACCCAGCCATCGTCGAACAGGGAATCGAGCTTTCTTTGCAAGCCCAGGAATTTCCAGATCATGGTGCGCTCCAGTCAAGTCATTGAATGAGCCCCTAGGCTATCGCGGGAATGTGACGGTAGTGAGACAGTTGCACAAACCCTTTTCGCGCGGTATGGATTCATACAACTCAGGGCTTTGGGCGCTATGCTTGACTGGGAACTCTCCTGCGACCCATACAAAAAACAAAGCATCTGTGCAGAAAAAACACCTACCGGAAATGGAAGCGCTGGAGCGGCTGATGGATCTGGGGGCGCAGCACCTCGATGTCAGAACCATGCGCCAGGTTTCAGTGGCAGCCGCGGCGTCGCTGCCCGTGTATGCCATCGGTCTGGGCAACCCGAGCCCTGACGTCCCCGCGATCGGTTTTTTTGGCGGCGTCCATGGCCTGGAGCGCATCGGCGCGGAGGTGGTCATTGCCTTCCTGCAAAGCCTGGTGATGCGCTTGCAGTGGGACACAACGCTGCACCGTCAACTGGAGAGTGTGCGACTGGTGTTCATGCCGATCGTCAACCCGGGCGGCATGCTGATGGGTACACGCGCCAATCCCGGTGGGGTTGACCTGATGCGTAACGCACCGGTCGATGCCATCGACAAGGCCCCGTTTCTCATCGGTGGCCAGCGCATCAGCGCGGGTCTGCCGTGGTACCGTGGCAAGCCGGGCGAACCGATGGAGACTGAAAATCAGGCGGTCTGTGAGGTGGTTGCATCGGAACTGTTGACGCGCAAGTTCAGCATGGCCCTGGACTGCCACTCGGGATTTGGCGCGAGTGACCGCATCTGGTTTCCCTTCGCGCACACCCGAAAACCCATTACCCATCTGGCAGAAATGCAGGCACTCAAGGATGTTTTCCTGCAAACCTACAGCCACCATCCCTACGTTTTTGAGCCGCAAAGCCTGCAATACCTGGCCCACGGTGATTTGTGGGACCACCTGTATCTGGAGGCCTGTGAAAACCCGGAACGGGTGTTCCTGCCGCTAACGCTGGAGATGGGATCGTGGCTGTGGATCAAGAAAAATCCCCGTCAGATGTTTTCCCTCAAGGGCATCTTCAACCCGCTGATTGAGCATCGCCAGCATCGTGTGCTGCGACGCCACCTGTCGCTTCTCGATTTTCTGTCGAGAGCCACCTGCAGCCATGAACGCTGGACGCCCACACCCGTGATGCGCGCCAAACTGCATGCGGATGCGCTGCGCGACTGGTATGAATAATAAAGCACAAAAACCAGTGCTAGCCCGCGTGAAATATGCGTGAATAGCTATTGAATTTATAGCTGCACTTGAACTTCAGTCCAGCCACTTCTGCATGAACTGTGCCTGCCCCATTGCGGGATCCAGCTCGTAGTTGGCAAATCCTGTGCGCTGATAGAGTCTTAGCGCGCCGGCGTTACCCTGCAACACTTCCAGCGTGAGTTTGCAGGCGCCCCGTTCGCGGGCAATGACTTCCGCCAATGCCAGCATGTGCTCGCCCACCCGCTGCCCACGGTGACTGGCCAGCACCGTGACATCGTGCACATTGACCAGTGGTCGGCACGCAAAAGTAGAAAAACCTTCGATGCAATTCACCAGCCCCACAGGCCGATCCCCCTCAAAGGCCAGCACACTGAATGCCTGCGGACGCTGCGCCAATGCGGCAACCAGATGGGCTTTGGCAAAGTCGCTCAGCGCATGGCCGCCGCCCATGGGGTCCTGCGCGTAGGCGTCGAGCAGTTGCACCAGACCCTCAGCATGGACCGGATTGGCATAGTCTGCACGGACAACGTGCAGCGCCGCCGCAATGGCAGGAGCGGGAACAGGTGCCACGTTGAAACCCGCTCAGGCTACCAGCGTGTCGGCTATGCGTTGGGCACAGGCCTTGGCCTGCGCTGCATCACGTGCCTCCACCATCACACGCACCAGCGGCTCGGTACCGCTGGCACGGATCAGCACCCGACCCGTTTCGCCCAACTCGACTTCCACCGCCAAAGTCTCCCTGGCCAGCCCAGGGCTTGCCTTCCAGTCCTGACCGGGTTTTAGACGCACGTTGATCAGCGTTTGGGGAAACAGTGTCACCTTGGCCAACAGCTGCGCCATGGTCTGGCCACTGCGCTGCAAAGCCTGCAAGACCTGCAAGGCGGATATTAAGCCGTCACCGGTGGTGTGCTTGTCCAGTGCCAGCAAGTGGCCGGAGCCTTCGCCGCCCAGAATCCATTTGTGCTTTTCCAGTTCTTCGAGGACATAGCGATCGCCCACCTTGGCGCGAACAAACTGCACACCACGGGCCTTCAGGGCCACCTCAACGGCGAGATTGGTCATCAGGGTGCCTACAACACCCGGCACATGCTCATCGCGTCCCAGGCGGTCATCTGCCATCAGGTACAGCAACTCATCACCGTTGTACAGGCGGCCATCTGCGTCCACCAACTGCAGGCGGTCGGCATCACCGTCAAGCGCCACGCCGAAATCGGCCTGGTTCGCCTTCACGGCTGCCACCAAAGCCTGCGGATGCGTGGCACCCACGTCGTGGTTGATGTTCAACCCATCGGGTGTGCACCCAATGGCAATCACTTCGGCACCAAGCTCGTGAAAGACTTTGGGCGCTATGTGGTAGGCCGCGCCATGTGCCGCATCCACCACAATCTTCATGCCTTTGAGCGTGAGGTCATGGGCAAAAGTACTCTTGCAAAACTCGATGTAGCGGCCTGCCGCGTCTTCCAGACGCCGCGTTTTCCCCAGCGAAGGCGAGTCAACCCACACCGGTGCTTCCTCCAGAACCGCTTCAACGTCGATCTCCCACGCATCCGGCAGTTTGGTGCCCTGGGCACTGAAAAACTTGATGCCGTTATCAGCAAACGGGTTATGGCTCGCGCTGATCACCACGCCCAGTGAAGCCCGTTGCGCACGGGTGAGGTACGCCACTCCCGGGGTGGGCAGCGGCCCCAGCAGCACTACGTCCACACCGGCGGAATTGAAGCCACTCTCCAGCGCGCTCTCCAGCATGTAGCCAGATATACGAGTGTCCTTGCCTATCAAAACGGTCGGACGGGATTCGGTCCTTTTCAGCACACGGCCTACAGCATGCGCCAAACGCAGCACGAAGTCGGGGGTGATCGGAGCCTGTCCGACCGTTCCGCGAATGCCATCCGTACCAAAATATTTTCTTGTCATGTACTCACCTGATTGTTTGTTATCGACTGAAATCGTTGACTGTTAAGGTCTGCACCCGCATGGCTCCCAGCACCTTGAGTGCCTGCACCGTCTCTTTGACATCATGGACCCGCACAACGCTGGCACCCTGCTGAACCGCAAGCAAAGCGGCAGCCACGCTGGGCACCATTCGTTCGTGAGTATCCAGCGTGGCGACAGACCCCAAGGTCTGTTGAGTGACGGCGGCCAGGGACGATTTGCGTGACCACCCGGCCAGCACCGGGTAGCCCAAAGGCAACAGCGCAGTCTGCCGGGCCAGCAACGCGAAGTTTTGCGCCACCGTTTTGCCAAACCCAATGCCAGGATCAATACAGATACGGGCTCTATCGACCCCCAGCCCTCGCAGATCCTGCGCGAGCAGCTCTAAAAATGATAGCACCTGTGAGACCACGTCACCTTGCATGGGCTTGACCTGCATGGTCTTGGGCTCCCGGTGCATGTGCATAAGGCAAACACCGCATGTTGCGTGGGCAGCCACGACGTCCTGCCCGGAAAAAACGTCGTTCGGTGCCTGCCAGCGCAGCGACCAGATGTCGTTGATGATGTCCGCCCCCAGATCCAGCACCGCACGCATGACTTGCGGCTTGTAGGTATCCACCGACACCGGAACACCCAGCTTGACGGCATACCGGACCACCGGTAGCACGCGCGCCAGCTCTACTTCCAGCGGCACGGCGGGAGCGCCAGGGCGCGTTGATTCGCCACCAATGTCCAGAATATCGGCACCGTCGGCCAGCAGCTGCTCGCAGTGGGCCTGCGCCGCTTGACTGGACGCATGCAAACCACCATCCGAAAAAGAATCAGGCGTGACATTCACAATGCCCATCACTTTGGGCGTGTGCAGATCAATCAAAAAACGGCTGGTTTGCCAGAGCATCGGTTACTTCCGAAAAACAAAACGGGGCACAAGGCCCCGTCAGGTCATCTACCAACCAATCAGGCCACCGTGGGCGCTGGGTCTACCGCTACCGCTGGAGCGCCACCACCATCATTGCTACCGCCCGAACTGGGGGTGCGGGGTGTCCAGTCCTTGGGCGGACGTGGCTCCTTGCCCGCCATGATGTCGTCCAGCTGGTCACTGTCAATGGTTTCCCATTCCAGCAAGGCTTTGGCCATAACATGCATTTTGTCCTTATTCTCTTCGATGAGCTTGCGCGCCAGAGAGTACTGCTGATCGATGATGCGGCGCACCTCCGCATCCACCTTTTGCATCGTGGACTCGCTCATGGTCGTTGTCTTGGTGACCGAACGACCCAAGAACACTTCGCCTTCGTTCTCCGCGTACACCATAGGGCCCAGCGCATCTGTCATGCCGTAACGGGTCACCATGTCGCGGGCAATATGCGTGGCGCGCTCGAAGTCGTTGCTGGCACCTGTGGTCATCTGGTTCATGAACACCTCTTCGGCGATACGCCCCCCAAACAGCATGCTGATCTGGTTGAGCATGTATTCACTGTCATACGAATAACGGTCTTGCGCCGGCAGACTCATGGTTACGCCCAACGCGCGGCCACGGGGAATGATGGTCACTTTGTGCACCGGATCGCACTTGGGCAGCATCTTGCCAATCAGCGCATGGCCCGACTCGTGGTACGCCGTGTTCTTGCGCTCGCCTTCGGGCATGACCATGCTCTTGCGTTCAGGGCCCATCAGGATCTTGTCCTTGGCCTTCTCGAAGTCCTGCATCTCCACCACGCGGGCACTGCGGCGCGCAGCCATCAAGGCCGCTTCGTTGCACAGATTGGCCAAATCAGCGCCCGACATGCCGGGCGTGCCGCGTGCGATCACGTTGGGGCTCACATCCTGACCCAGCGGCACCTTGCGCATGTGCACATTCAGAATCTGCTCACGGCCACGAATATCGGGCAGCGTGACATAGACCTGACGGTCAAACCGGCCTGGACGCAGCAATGCGGCATCCAGAATGTCAGGACGGTTGGTGGCAGCTACCACGATCACACCTACATTGGTCTCAAAACCGTCCATCTCGACCAGCATCTGGTTGAGGGTTTGCTCGCGCTCATCGTTGCCGCCGCCCAGGCCCGCACCCCGGTGGCGACCCACCGCATCAATTTCATCGACGAAGATGATGCACGGTGAGCTCTTCTTGGCCTGCTCGAACATGTCGCGCACCCGCGCCGC
>JAYTRR010000096.1:0-16134 GCA_043746005.1 Burkholderiales bacterium | reverse complement strand
GATGAAACAGGGCCAGTTGCCGCTGGTGCTGGCGCAAATCACGGAAGAGGCCAAAAGTTTTGGCCGCATGCTGGGCGAGCCTGCCGCCAAGGAGGCTTTCACCGCCTTTATGGAAAAACGCAAGCCGGATTTCAGCAAAGCCTGAAGTGAGAGAGCGCCTGTCGTCTGCGTAGTGTTTTTATAAAAAATAGGCCTCTGGCCCGCGTATTCATTACGCAAGCAGCTACTAAATAAATAGCAAATGGAGATGCGATGACTCAAACAACATACCCCGGCAGCGGCAGCGGCAGCGGAAGCCTTCAAGGCAAAACCCTGTTCATCACCGGCGCCTCGCGCGGCATTGGCCTAGCCATTGCCAGGCGGGCACGCGCTGCCACTGGCGGTGGAAACTTTTGGCGGGATTGACATCCTGATCAACAACGCCAGCGCCATCAGCCTTACCCACACCGAGGCCACGCCCATGAAGCGCTTCGATTTGATGAACGGCATCAACGCGCGCGGTACCTACCTGTGAGTGGGGCATTGCCGTCAACAGCCTGTGGCCTCGTATGGCCATCGCCACGACGGCCATGCAGATGATTCCTGGTGTGGACCTGGCCTTGTGCCGCAAGTCCGAAATCATGGCTGATGCGGCGCATGGCGTGACAGATCTCGATGTGTACGCGATGACCCCTGGCAACCACCATTTCATGCCGGATTTCTTTGTAGATTGAGGGGCTGGGTGGGTGTTCAGTGCGGTGAATTTATATTTTCACCAAGCAAACGCTTGCTAAAAATAAAAGAGTTTGGTATCGTCGGGCCATGAACGCCCCCGACGCGCTGCTCGCAGACGAACCCACAGCCAAACGCCCCCGTGGCCGCCCCCGCAAAACCGTGGACGAACGCGACGACGGCAATCGGCGACAGTCGCTGCTGACTGCGGCCGGGCACTTGTTTCGCCGCAAGGGCTTTGACGCCACCACGACCCGCGACATTGCCTCCGCGGCTGGCATGCAAAGCGGCTCGCCCTTCTACCACTTCAAAAGCAAGGATGCACTTCTGTACGCGGTCATGGAGGAGGGCATGCGCTCTGCGCTCACCCGCCAGCGTGCCGCCGTGGAAAGCGCAGACCACGCCCACCTGAGCCCGGCCGCACAGTTGCGCGTCCTGGTGCAGGTTCATTTTGATGTGCTGCTGGGTCCTGGAAACGACTTTGTGCCGGTCATGTTGTACGAGTCGCGCTCCCTGCCGCTACGCCAGCGCAAATTGCTGGCACAGCTGATTGCCGAATACGAATCCCTGTGGATGCCGGTGCTTGCTGCCCTGCACGCCAGTGGGCAGTTACGTGCTCCTGTGGGGCTGGCGCGGCTGTTGATTCTGGGTGCGCTGAACTGGTCAGTGCAATGGTTCGATCCCAAAAAAGGCGCGTCGCTGCAAGAGCTTGCCGACGCCGCCATGGCCTTGTTTTTAAAGGAGTCTTGATGCCATACGGTTCTGTGTTTGCCCCCAATCTGTTCGCGGAAAAAGTGGTCATCGTCACCGGAGGCGGCTCGGGTATCGGGCGCTGCGTAGCGCATGAGTTGGCGGCACTGGGTGCGCAGGTTGCACTGGTCGGCCGCAAGGTGGAGAAGCTGCAAAAAGTGGCCGATGAAATTATGGAGGATGGTGGAAAGGTCAGCTTTCAGGTCTGCGATATCCGGGAGGAAGAATCTGTCAAGCAAACCGTGGCGGCCATCGTGGCAGCGCACGGTCGTGTGGATGGTTTGGTGAACAACGCGGGTGGCCAGTTCATGACGCCGCTCGAAGCCATCAGCGCCAAAGGCTGGCAGGCGGTGGTCAACACCAATCTGACCGGCGGCTTTTTGATGGCGCGCGAATGCTTTTTGCAGGGCATGAACAAGAACGGCGGCGCCATCGTCAACATCGTGGCCGACATGTGGGGCTCCATGCCCGGCATGGGCCACAGTGGCGCAGCGCGTGCAGGCATGGTGAGCTTCACCGAAACCGCTGCGGTTGAGTGGGCTGCCAGAGGCGTGCGGGTCAACGCCGTCGCGCCCGGCTACATCGCGTCGAGCGGCATGGACAACTATCCTGTGGAAGCGGGCCCCATGGTGCGCGAGATGGCCAAGACGGTTCCTGCAGGGCGCTTTGGCACCGAGGCAGAAGCCGCTGCCGGCATTGTCTTCCTGCTCAGCCCCGCGGCCTCGTTTATCAGTGGAACTACCTTACGCATTGACGGAGCCCGCCCGCAGACACGCATGGGCTACCCCATGCGCCTGCCGGATACGGCGGTGCAGGCGCGCGACGCCGTCAAGGCTTTCAACGGTTTCCATCGCGCAATCACACCCAAAGTGTTTCAGGTCTGATAGCAACAGGATCTAGGATGCAATACACCCACGAACACCTCGAAATCCAGAAAACGCTCAAACGATTCATCGAAGCCGAGATCAACCCCCACGTGGACGAATGGGAAGAGGCCGAGATGTTTCCGGCCCATGCGCTGTTCAAGAAGATGGGCAACCTGGGCCTGCTCGGCCTGACCAAACCCGAGGCCTGCGGCGGCTCGGGGCTGGACTATACCTACGGCATGGCCATGGCCGAAGCGCTGGGTCACATCGACTGCGGCGGAATCCCCATGGCCATTGGCGTGCAGACCGATATGTGCACGCCTGCACTGGCACGCTTTGGCAGCGAAGAGCTCAAACGCGAGTTTCTGGCCCCAGCCATTGCGGGCGACACCGTGGGCTGCATTGGAGTCAGCGAGCCGGGTGCCGGCAGTGATGTGTCGGGCGTCAAAAGTACGGCCCGCAAGGACGGCGACGACTATGTGATCACCGGCCAGAAGATGTGGATCACCAACAGTCTGCAGGCCGACTGGATGTGCATGCTGGTGAACACCGGTGAGGGGCCGGTGCACAAGAACAAAAGCCTGGTCATGGTGCCACTGCGCGAAAACGGAAAGCTGTGTGCTGGCATCGAAGTGGCGCGCAAGATCAGGAAGATCGGCATGAACGCCAGCGATACCGGCCTGATCTACTTTGACGAGGTGCGGGTACCGCAGCGCAATCTGATTGGGGTGGAAGGCCAGGGTTTCATGTACCAGATGCAGCAGTTCCAGGAAGAGCGGCTGTGGTGCGCGGCGAGCTGCCTGCAATCCCTGGGCAACTGCATCCAGTGGACCGTGGAGTGGGCCCAAGAGCGCAAGATGTTTGGCGCCACGCTGGCCGATCAGCAATGGGTGCAGTTCAAATTGGCCGAAATGAAAACCGAATTGGAGAGTCTGCGCGCACTCACCTACCGGGCGTGTGAACTGTATGTGGGTGGTCAGGATGTGCTGGAGCTGGCCTCCATGGCCAAGCTCAAGGCGGGTCGCTTGAATCGCATCATTCCCGATGGCTGCCTGCAGTTCTGGGGCGGCATGGGATTCACTTGGGAAAACAAGGTGTCACGCATGTTCCGCGACGGCCGGCTGGGTTCCATCGGCGGTGGCGCAGACGAAGTGATGATGGGCATCATCGCCAAGACCATGGGCGTGGCCAAACGGCCGACCCGTACATGAAACTTTCAGGATGATCAGGACAACGCATGGCTGACGCAGAATTGGGACAGGAAGACATTGCGCTGGTGGAAGACGCGGCGCGGCGGTTCATTCAAACCGAGGTAAAGCCCCATCTCGAAGCATGGGAAGATGCGGGGGAATTTCCGCGCAGCCTCTACCAACGTGCCGCCGAGATGGGTTGGTTGGCGATGGGCTATCCGGAGGAATTTGGCGGCACGCCCAGTCCCTGGAATCTGCGCAATGCCATGACGATTGCGCTGGCGCGCCATGGGGGCAGCGGGGGGCTTATGGCCAGCCTATTCAGCCACAACATCGGCCTGCCACCCGTCATGCGCCATGGCAGTGCGGAATTGCAGCAGGAGGTCATACCCGCTGTTCTGCGTGGCGAGAAAATATCGGCTTTGGCCATCACCGAGCCCGGTGGAGGCACCGACGTATCAGCCCTTCGCACCACCGCCCGGCTGGAGGGCAATGAATACGTGGTCGATGGCGAAAAGGTGTTCATCACCTCGGGTATGCGGGCCGACTGGTTCACCGTGGCGGTACGCACCGACCTGCTGAACAAAGGCCAGAAACCCAGTGCGGGTGGCATCTCCATGCTGATGGTACCGGGCGACTCGATTGGCTTGTCACGTAGCCCTTTGAAAAAAATGGGCTGGCTGTGCTCCGACACGGCGCAGCTGCGCTTTGATGGCGTGCGCGTGCCCGCCCGCTACCTGGTGGGTGAAGAGGGCTCGGGTTTCAAGATCATCCTGACCAACTTCAACGGCGAGCGCCTGTCCATGTCGGCTATGGCGCTGGGGTTCTCGGAGTGTTGTTACGACGAGGCCCTCTCGTGGGCGCGCCAGCGCAAGACCTTTGGCACCGCACTGGTGGACCACCAGGTCATTCGCCACAAGCTCATGGACATGAAAATGCGCATCGAGTCGACCCGCGCGTGGCTGAATGCCGTATCGGCGCGTGCAGACTCGGGCAACAAGGCCGACAAGGGGGCCGAGTGGGTGGCGCAAGTGTGTCTGCTCAAGAACCATGCCACGCAAACCATGCAGTTTTGCGCGGACCAGGGCGTGCAGATCCTGGGTGGCATGGGCTTCATGCGGGGCACGGCATGCGAGCGCATCTACCGTGAGGTCAAGGTGATGATGATTGGCGGTGGCGCCGAAGAAATCATGAAAGAGTTGGCCTCGCGTCAGTTGGGGCTGTAATACTGCACCATGCCAAAAATACAAGCTACCGCGAATGCACCCCCATCCGATACACCGATTCAATTCGAGCCCGAGTTTCTTCAGGGGCTGACCCATATCTTTGAAGAAGCCATTGTCTTCAACAAGGTGCTTGGCTTGAAGATCGCATCCATCACGCCTGCGAGGGTCGTGGCGCACATTGCCATGAAGCCCGACCTCGTGGGCCACTACAGTTTCAACCGCATCCACGGTGGTGTTATCAGCGCGGGGCTGGACGCCATGGGCGGGCTGGCGGTCATGGCGGCGATTGGCGCGCGCCACATGGACGAGCTGCCCCTGCAGCGCCTGCACCGTTTTTCAAAGCTCGGTACGATTGACTTGCGGATTGATTACCTGCGCCCCGGTATCGGTGAGCGTTTTGAGCTGCGGGCCGAAGTCATGCGCCTGGGCTCGCGCGTGGCCTCCACCCGCATGGAGTTTCTGGGCGCGGATGGCAAACTGCTTTCCACAGGCGCAGGCGCCTACATCGTCTCTTGAAAAAAAAGCCACCTGGAGGTGGCTTTTTCCATCCTGTAGCAGGCTTATTTTTTTGCAGTTGCCGTGCTGCCAAAGTATTCCGATACGGTCTTCCACTTGCCATCCTGAATTTGCGAAAGACGCGAGCCGTCGCTTCCGAGGCGCTTGGTCGCGGTGAAGGTCTGCTCGGTGGAGCCAAAAATATCTGGCGGAATGGTCATGGTATCCATGGCCTTGATGAAGGTCTCGGTATTCAGGTTCTTACCCGCTTTGGACGCCGCGGAAACAAAGCTTGTGATGATGGAGTAGCCGTACACCGAGAACACGGTGGGATCTTCATTGAACTTGGTTTTGTACTTGTTAGCCCAGAAGCGAATGGGCTGCGACGTCTCATCCGTGTAGGGGTTCTGAACCGTCATCGTGGCATACAGGCCGTCCATCGCCTTGCCGCCGAGCTTGTGGATCAGGTCGGTGTAGGCCGCGCTGGATCCCAGAAAGATCGGGTTGTAGCCCAGCTTGCGTGCCGTGCCGACGGCGCCAATGGTCTCGCGGATGATGGTACCCAGCACGATCATGTCGCAGCCGCCGGCCTGCATTTTGGAAATCTGCGAAGAGAAGTCCGTGGCACCGCGCTTGTAGGAAGTCTTCTCGGCGAATTCCATGTTCAGCGTTTTCAGGCCAGCTTCACCCCCGCGCAGAACCTCCAGTCCGAAATCATCGTCCTGGTACATGGTGCACACCTTCTTGGCACCTTTTTCCTTCACCAGCTTGGGCACGGCGTTGCGCATCTGGTCAAAGTACGTGGCGGCGTACGAGTACTTGAGTTTGTGGAACGGTTCGTACATTTCCCGTGCGGCGGTGATGGGGAAGAAGTTGATCACGTTCTTCTCGAACTGCACGGGCATGGCTGCCATGTTCTGGGCGGTTCCGATATGGCCGACCATCATGAAGATCTTGTCCTGGTTGACCAGCTTCTGTGCGGCCAAAACGGCCTTCTTGGGGTCGTAAGCCGAATCCTCAACGATGAGTTTGAGCTTGCGTCCATTGACGCCGCCTTGCTCGTTAATTTCATCAACCCCCAACAGCATTCCCAGGCGGGCCTGCTTGCCAAAGCCTGCGATGGGGCCGGACAGATCCTGGATGGAGCCCAGCAGAATCTCGTCCTTGCTGATGCCTTGCTGGGCATTCGCCACCGTAGCGGCAAGGGCCAGGCTGGCGAGGGAAATGGCAGTTCTCAGTTTCATGGTTTGTCTCCTTGTGAAATGAACGCTTGCAGGTCGAAACGCTTCAGGGTTTGACATAGTCTGAAACGACTTTCCATTTGCCGTCCTGAATCTGGGACAGGCGCGACAGGTCGCTGCCCAAACGCTGTTTGGCGCTGTACACCAGTTTCGGCGCACCAAAAATATCCGGCGGAATCGTCATGTTGTCCATGGCCTTGATGAAACTGTCCGTCGTCAGGTTGGGTCCGGCTTTTTGCGCGGCCTGGATGAAGATGTCGATCATGGTGTAGCCGTAAGCCGAAAAAACCGTGGGGTCGTCATTGAACTTGGTCTTGTACTTGTTGGCCCAGAAGCGAATGGGTTGCGAGGCCTCGTCAAGATAAGGGTTCTGAACTGACATGGTGGCGTACATGCCATCCATGGCCTTGCCCCCCAGCTTGTGAATCAAGTCGGTGTAGGCCGCCACCGAGCCAAAGAAGACCGGGTTGAAACCATTCTTGCGGGACTCGGCAATGGTGCCAATCGTTTCGCGGATGATGGTGCCCAGCACCACCAGATCGCAGCCAGCGGACTTCATTTTTGCGACCTGGGAGGAAAAGTCGGTAGCACCCCGCTTGAAGGTGGTTTTTTCGGTCATCTCCATGGAAATGGATTTCAGTCCGGCCTCGGCGCCGCGAAACACCTCCAGACCAAACTCATCATCCTGGTAAATCGCGCAGACCTTCTTCGCACTTTTATCCTTGACCATCTTGGGCAGGGCAATGCGCATCTGGTCGTAGTACGAACTGAGCAGTGCGTACTTCAGCCGGTTGGTGGGCTCGTACATCTCACGGGCGGCAGTCAGCGGCATGAAATTGATGACATTCTTTTCAAACTGGACCGGCATGGCCGCGTTGTTTTGGGCCGTGCCAAGATGCCCCGCCATGATGAAAATCCTGTCCTGATTGACAAGTTTTTGTGCAGCCAGAACCGCCTTCTTGGGGTCGTATCCGGAGTCTTCCACCAACAGTTTGATCTTCCGTCCATGGATGCCACCCTGTTCGTTGACTTCATCAATGGCCAGTTGCATGCCATTGCGCGCCTGCTTGCCATAACCTGCCAGCGGACCGGAGAGATCCTGAATGGTTCCCAGAAGGATTTCGTTTTTGCTGATGCCCTGCTGCTGGGCGGCGGTCATGGATGTAGCTGCAGCCAGGCTTGCGAGTACGAACAGGTGTTTCAATTTCATGTAGGTTGTGTGTGTATCGTTTTATGGGTACATGGCCTCAATCTGGGCCCCGTATTTCTTTTCTACCAGCTTGCGTTTGAGTTTCATCGTGGGTGTGAGCTCCTCATCCTCCGCGGTCAGCTGGGTATCCAGCAGGAAAAACTTCTTGATCTGCTCGACCCGGGCAAACTTTTGGTTTACGCGATCCAGCTCACTTTGAATCAGTGCCTGCACTTCCTGTGAGCGCGTCAGGCTGGCGTAGTTGCTGAAAGGCACGTCGGCGTCCTGCGCAAATTTTTCGACGTTTTCCTGATCGATCATGATGATCACGGTCAGGTAGGGTCGCTTGTCGCCAACGACCACGGCGTCGGTGATATAGGGCGAAAATTTCAGATCATTTTCCAGCTCGCTGGGTGTGATGTTCTTGCCACCGGCTGTGATGATGATGTCCTTCATGCGGTCGGTAATGCGGTAGTAGCCATCGGCATCCACCACGCCGACGTCGCCGGTATGCAGCCAGCCGTCTTTGTCGATCGTTTCCGCCGTTTTTTCCGGCAGGTTCAGGTAGCCCGCAAAAACGTTCTTGCCGCGCACCAGAATCTCACCCGTCACCGGGTCCAGCTTGACTTCATTGAATGCTGCTGCCGGCCCGATGGACCCTGGCTTCATCTTTTCTGCTGGCACGCCCGTGGATGCACCACAGGTTTCGGTCATGCCCCACACTTCAAGCATCGGCAAACCCAGGGCCAGGTACCAGCGCACTAGATCGGGTGAAATGGGGGCCGCACCGGTTACCAGAAAGCGGGCACGGTGAATGCCAATGAGCTTGCGCACATTGTTCAGCACAATCCACTGCGCCAGGGTGAACTGGATCTTGAGCCAGGCGCTCACGGGTTTGCCTGCCAGCACACGCTCGGCGATATCCGTGCCGACCCCAATGCCCCATGCATACGCTGCCTGCTGGAGTTTGCCGGCTTCCTTGAGCGAGATCATGACGCCGGAGTAGAACTTTTCCCAGACGCGTGGCACGGCGGTGAACACCGTGGGTGCAATCTCCCGCACGTTCTCGGGAATGGTCTCGGGGTTTTCGACAAAGTTGAGTTTGGCGCCGGTGTACAGGGCAAAGTACTCACCTCCCATGCGCTCCGCAATGTGGCATAGGGGCAGAAAGCACATGCGCTCGTCGCGCGTGTCCTGTGCGACCAGGGTGTTGTACCCGCGTACGGTATACACCAGCCCCTGGTGCAGGTGCATGGCACCCTTGGGCTTGCCGGTGGTGCCTGAGGTATAGACCAGAATGGCCAGGTCTTCCGGCTTGCAGGCGGCCACGCGCTGCTCCACGGCCATGGGTTGCTGGACCAGATAGTCACGACCCAGCGCGCGCAGTGCGTCCAGGCTGATCACAGCCGGGTCGTTCAGATCACGCAGACCTTCCATGTCAAACACCACGATCTTGCGCAACCTGGGCAACTGGGTGCGTACCTCCAGCGCCTTGTCGAGTTGCTCATCGTCTTCTACAAACAGGATGGTGGTCGAAGAATCCTCACATAGATAGAGCACCTGCGATGCGGCGTCGGTCGGGTAAATGCCGTTGGACACGCCGCCCGCGGACAGCACCGCCAGATCGGCGCAGACCCATTCGACAACGGTGTTGCCGAGGATGGAGGCGCATTCTCCCGGCGCAAAACCCAGGCTCATCAAGCCGCCTGCCATTTCCCGCACGGCGTCAGCCGTCTGGTTCCAGGTCCAGCTGCGCCACAGGCCTAGATGCTTCTGGCGCATCCAGATAGTGGGGCCGCGCTTTGCCACTGCGTTCCAGAACAGGGCGGGAATGGTTTCGCCTTCCATGACGATGTCATGGCAAGGCACGATGGAGGAGGTATCCCAGAGTCGGCTCATGTGGTCTTATCTCCAGGTCTTTTTCTTTTTCCAGCGCCGCTCGCCGCGCACGCCGTCTTCTTTCATGCCGAGGTAGAACTCCTTGATGTCGTCCTTCTCGCGCAGGTGGGCGCAGGTGTCTTCCATGACGATGCGGCCGTTTTCCAGCACGTAGCCGTAATCCGAGGCATTGAGTGCCATATTGGCGTTTTGCTCCACCAGCAGAATGGTGGTGCCGCGCTCGCGGTTGATGCGTACCACAATCTCAAAAATTTCTTTGGTGAGTTTGGGTGAAAGGCCCAGACTGGGTTCATCCAGCAGAATCAGATCGGGATTGGCCATCAACGCGCGGGAGATGGCCAGCATCTGTTGCTGACCGCCCGATAGCAAACCGGCATCCTGCGCGGTGCGCTCACGCAAAATCGGAAAATAGGTGTAGACCGACTCCATGTCACGGGCCACGCCATCGCGGTCACTGCGGGTGTAGGCGCCCATCAGCAGGTTGTCGTGCACGCTGAGCAATGGAAAGACTTCACGCCCTTCTGGCACATGGCTCAGGCCCTGCTGCACGATGAAAGCCGGGTCTTTGGCGGTGATGTTTTCACCTTTGAACTCGATGGAGCCCTTGCGGGGATCGATGATGCCCGAGATGGTCTTCAAGATGGTCGTTTTGCCAGCGCCGTTGGAGCCCAGCACCGTGGCAATTTCACCCCGGCGCACCTGCAGGCTGACCCCCCGAATGGCTTTAATGGGGCCATAGGCACTCTCGACGTTCAACAGCTTGAGAACGGGCAAATCACTGATGGCGGGGGGTACTGTGCTCATGCAGCCTCCGCGGCGGTACTTTGACCCTTGGCCTTGCGACGCAGCGACGATACGTCGTCAATTGAGCCCAGGTAGGCCTCAATCACGCCGGGGTCGCTTTGCACTTCCCGTGGTGTACCCATGGCCAGCATTTCGCCCTGGTTCATGGCCAGCACGCGATCAGACACCTTGGACACCAGCGACATGTCGTGTTCCACCATCAGCACGGTGATGCCCAGTTCGTTTTTGATGTCCTGGATCCAGAAGGCCATGTCATCGGTTTCCTCCACATTCAGGCCTGAAGACGGCTCGTCCAGCAGCAGCAGTTTGGGCTCGGTGCACAGCGCACGGGCCATCTCCACCACCTTGCGAACGCCGTAGGGCAAACCGGCAACAAAGGAATCACGGTAGTGCTGCAGACCCAGAAAGTCGATGACTTCCTCCGCCTTTTCGCGGGCTTTCAATTCGGTCGCGCGCACGGCTGCGGTAAAGAAAATGTCTTGCCACAGACTCGTCGTGCGGTGGGTGTGGCGCCCAATCAGCAGGTTGTGCAGGACGGATGCATGCTCGAACAACTCGATGTTCTGGAAGGTGCGGGCAATACCCAGAGACGCCACGTTCTGTGGCGGCTGCTCGGTCAGTTTGATCATGCCTTTGGGGCCGAGATAAGTGATCTCACCCGTGGTCGGTGTGTAGATGCGGCTGATCAGGTTGAATACCGTGGTTTTGCCGGCGCCATTGGGGCCAATCAGGGTAAAGACTTCGCCCTGCTTGACGTCAAAACTCACGTTGTTGACCGCCAGCACGCCGCCAAAGCGCACGCTCAAATTTTTGGCAGAAAGAAGCAGGTCGTCCATCATTTCAGCCTGTCGGATTTTTGGAAGGATTTCTGCCGCTTGAACATACCCTTGCGGTAGAACGGGAACATCTGCAGATAGGTGCGAATCTTCAGCCAGCGGCCATACAGACCCATCGGCTCGAACAACACAAACGCTATCAGCACCATGCCATACACCAGGCCTTGCAATCCCGGAGCCTGACCCACGGCGGCGGGCAAATAATCCTTGAACAAGGCAATGGCCTGCGGCATCGTTATCAGGAAGATGGCACCCAGAAATGCGCCATGCACCGAGCCCACGCCACCAATCACGATCATGAGCAGCAGGTCGATGGACTGCAAAATGTTGAACTGGTCGGGCGAGATGAATTGCAGCTTGTGGGCATAAAGGGCCCCGGCGATTCCGGCCAGGCCCGCCGACAATGCAAACGACAGCGTCTTGTAATACGCCAGGTGAATGCCCATGCTTTGCGCGGAGATTTCGGAGTCCCGTATCGCCACAAAGGCACGGCCGGTGGGCGAGCGCAGCAGGTTCAGAATGCCCAGCGTGGACACCACGGTGATGACCAGGCACAAAAAGTAAAACTGGTCACCCGTCTCCAGCACCCAGCCAAAAATATCAGGCTTCTTGATGTGGATACCCGCGTTGCCGCCGGTGACCGATTCCCAGCGTGCCAAGACCTCTTCGACAATAAAGCCGAATGACAGCGTGGCAATGCCCAGATAAATACCCTTCACGCGCAGCGCGGGCAAGCCCACCACCAGGCCCACCGCTGCAGACAAACCGGCAGCGCAGGCCAGCGCAATAGGGAAGGGCACTCCGGCATTGGTCAGTACCGCCTGTGTGTACGCTCCCACACCCAGAAACGCCGCATGGCCCATGGAGAACAGGCCGGTAAAGCCTGCCAACAGCATCAGGCCCAATCCCGCGACGGAGTAGATCAGCACAAACGTGAGTTGGGCCAGCCAGTATTCCGGAAAGACCCAGGGTGCAGCCAGCAGCAGCGCCATCAGTGCGCTGTACCAGAAGATGTGTCCGCCGTGCTTGGCCAGATTGATGTCCTGGCCGTAATCGGTTTTGAAGATGAACCGCATTAGACTTTTTTCCTTAGCTTTTCGCCAAACAGTCCGTTGGGTTTGACCATCAGCATGACCAGCACCACGATGTAGGCTGCGGTGTCCTTGAAACCATCGGGCAAATAGAAGCCCGAGAGCGATTCGACGATGCCAATGACCAGCCCGCCCACAATGGCACCCGGCAGGCTGCCAAAGCCCCCCACCACCGCCGCTGGAAAAGCCTTGAGGCCAATGAAGCCCATGTTGGCATGCACAAAGGTAATGGGTGCGAGCAGCAGCCCGGCGACGGCGGCAACGGCGGCGGCCAGGCCCCACGCAATGCCATTGAGGCGCTGCACGGGAATGCCCATGTAATAAGCCGCCAGCTGGTTTTGCGATGCGGCCTGCATCGCGATGCCCAGCTTGCTGTAGCGAAACAGGGCAAACAGCACTGCGCAGAGAACTGCCGTGGCGCCGATCACCACCATGTGCTCCACGTTGAGGACCAGTCCGCCCACGTTCCAGATCTCGTCCTTGTAGGGAACGGGTAGCGCCTGGGTTTCCGTGCCGATGCCGGGAATCATGGTGATCAACCCGCGCGCCACATAGCCAATGCCAATGGTTAGCATCACGATGGTGAAGGCGGGTTGCCCCAATATGGGACGAATGACGATGCGTTCCAGTACCACGCCAAAGACCGCCATCGCGCCAATGGCACTGATGACGGCCAGCCAGTAGGGAAAGCCGAGCATGGTCATGCCCACCAGGCCGCCGAATGCGCCCAGCATCATCAGTTCGCCCTGGGCGAAGCTGACGGTCTCGGTGGCCTTGTAGATCAGTACAAAACCCATGGCAATCAGACCGTAGATGCACCCCTGTGCAATCCCGCTGATTACGAGTTGAAGAAACAGCACGTTGTCTCCTGTTATTTGTTTGCTGTTTATAGCGGCTGTTGCGCGAATCTCCGATAGGGTTGTCACTGATGCCCGGTCGCCCGGGTGACTATTTAATGCATCCCATGCATGACACCGTAGAAACCCAACAACATGGAACGGTCACCGTGGTGACCTTGACCCGGCCCGATGTACGCAACGCGGTGGATGCGGATACCGCGCGCCGGCTGTACGACGCCTTTGTGGCGTTTGATGCCGATCCTGATTCCCGCGTTGCGGTTTTCCATGGCGCACACGGACACTTCTGTGCCGCTCATTGACGGTGGCACGGTGCGCCTGCCGCGCCTGATTGGCATGGGCCATGCCATGGATTTGATCCTGACCGGGCGCAAGGTGGAGGCCGCAGAGGCCTTGCAAATGGGGCTGTGCAACCGCGTGGTGCCCACGGGTGATGCACTGCCGGCAGCCCTTGCGTTGGCGCAGCAGCTGGCGGGCTTTCCACAGCAAACCATGCTGGCAGACCGTGCCAGTGCCTATGCCCAATGGAATCTGGATTTACCGCACGCCCTGCACCAGGAGTGGCAGCGGGGCAAGGCCTGCATTGCACAGGGTCTGGAGGGGGCGGCGCGCTTTTCCTCCGGGGCAGGGCGACACGGAAAGTTTTAGCCTTTTGGTCCGCTAGCCATTGTGGAATATGCGCAAGACGCTATGAATTGTGTAGCAATTGATTGCCGTTCGTGCGCAGGTATGGGTGGGGCTGGCGGACCGCATATCCGTTCTCTGGCACACGCTCGCCGTCATCTGATTCTGGTTTGCTGATGCAGGCTCGTTAGAGCGTTGGTTGGTGTGCTTACTCTGTGGCAACGGCGAATGGGGCCGCGCCCGGATACCCGATCCACCAGCCTGGCGGCGTTTCCGGTACGGGGAGGCTGGGAACAAAGGACGCATGTATCTGACAGAGATGTTGCGTAAGCCGACTTACAGGGTGCGCGCTGTGCATTCACACAATCGACCCTTATGGAGAGCTCTCCATAATGGCCGGTTGTGTAAATTACTTTGCCAAGCTGGGTACCCGCTTTCGCAGCATTGCAGTCATAGACATTGCGGCGATGAGCACCCGCAAGGGGTCCTTTGCCGCAATAGCCAGTCAATCGACGAACGGCAGCAGTCAGTCTGCAGTGGTCTCTTCAATCGTTCGAGCGGAAAATCGGCACCACCTGCCTTTCACACCACCGCGCCTCAGGCCTTGGGTATCTCCCGTGGCTTGCCGTTTTCATCAATCGCCACATAGGTCACGGAAGCCTCGGTCACCTTGATGTACTGGCCTTGCGCGCTAAAGCGTTCGGCATACACCTCCACCTTCACGGTGATGGAGGTACGCCCGATGCGGCTGACCTTGGAGAAAAAACTCAGAATGTCGCCCACCCGCACCGGCTGCTTGAAGATGAATTCATTCACCGCCACGGTGGCCATGCGTCCCTGCGTGTAGCGCGCGGGCAGCACGGAGCCGGCCAGATCGACCTGCGCCATCACCCAGCCGCCGAAGATGTCACCGTTGGCATTGCAGTCGGCCGGCATGGGAATGACCTTGAGCACCAGCTCCTCGTCGGTGGGCAATTGAACGCGTGCGGGGCTTGCATTGGTAGACATGGGCACAATCTCTCTTAATCTGTTGCTAACTCGAAGAATTGTCGCCCATGCGCCCCAACGGCCACCCAGCACCCGCTCTCGCCCCGGATTCCTCCGCCACTTCGCTGCCGCCCAAGTCAGACTGGGCCACCTTGCAACGCCTGTTTCCCTACCTGTGGATCTACAAGTGGCGGGTGATCGCCGCCCTGATCTTCATGGTGGGCGCCAAGATGACCAATGTGGGTGTGCCGTTGCTGCTCAAAAATCTGGTCGATAGCATGAGCTACAAGCCGACCGACCCAATGGCCATTCTGGTGGTGCCGGTAGCGTTGCTCTTTGCCTATGGCGCACTGCGCCTCTCCACCACCTTGCTCACCGAACTGCGCGAGCTGGTGTTTGCCAAGGCCACGCAGGGCGCTGCGCGCAGCATTGCGCTGGAGACATTTCAGCACCTGCACGCCCTGAGCCTGCGCTTTCACCTGGAGCGCCAGACCGGCGGCATGACGCGCGACATTGAGCGCGGCGTGCGCGGCATCGAGTCGCTGATTTCCTACTCGCTGTTCAGCATCGTGCCTACGCTGCTGGAAGTGGCGATGGTGCTCAGCATTCTGGCGGTCAAGTTTGACGTGTGGTTTGCGTGGATCACGCTGGCTGCGCTGGCGCTGTACATCACCTTCACGGTGATCGTCACCGAGTGGCGCACCAAGTACCGCCGCCAGGCCAACGAGTTTGATTCGGCCGCGCACTCCAAGGCGATCGATTCGCTGCTGAACTACGAAACCGTCAAATACTTCAACAACGAAGCCTTTGAAGCCAGCCGCTACGACGAAAGTCTGGAGCGCCTGCGCCGCGCACGCCTGAAAAGCCAGACCACCCTGTCCATGCTCAACGTGGGGCAGCAGATCATCATTGCGACCGGCCTGGTTGCCATGCTGTGGCGCGCTACCCAGGGCGTGGTGGATGGCCGCATGACGTTGGGGGACCTGGTGATGGTCAACGCCTTCATGATTCAGCTCTACATCCCGCTGAATTTTCTGGGTGTGATTTACCGTGAAATCAAGCAAAGCCTGACGGATCTGGAGAAGATGTTCACGTTGATGGAGCGCGAGCGCGAGATTGCGGACGTGCCCGGCGCACAGGCGCTGCAGCTGGCCGGTTCATCACCGGTGGTGTTTGACGACGTGAGCTTTGCCTACGACCCGTCGCGCCCCATCCTGCACCACATCAGTTTTGAGATTCCTTCGGGAAAAACGGTGGCGGTGGTGGGGCCATCCGGCTCGGGCAAGTCGACCCTGGCACGGCTGATGTTCCGCTTCTACGACGTGCAACAGGGGCGCATTTTGATTGCCGGGCAGGACATCAAACGGG